>CANHCJ010000210.1 GCA_947458025.1 Rhodospirillales bacterium
CGCCTGGGCGCAGATGGGCGTGTTCGGCCGCGCGCCGGCCGACCTGCCGGCGCGGGTGGAGGCGGCGCTGGCCCGGGTGGGGCTTTCGGGCTTTGCCGCGCGGCCGGTGGGCGCACTGTCCGCCGGGCAGTTCCAGCGCGTGCTGTTCGCCCGGCTGATGCTGCAGGACGCGCAGCTGCTGCTGCTGGATGAGCCGACCGCGGCGGTGGATGCGCGCACCGAGGCCGACCTGGTGGCGCAGATCCGCACCTGGCACGGCGAGGGCCGCACGGTGGTGGTGGTGATGCACGACCTCGATCTGGTGCGCGCCCTGTGCCCGGAGACGCTGCTGCTGGCCGGCAGCGCCGTGGCCTGGGGGTCCACGGCCGAGGTGCTGACGGCGGAGAACCGGCTGCGCGCCCGGCTGCTGGCCGAGGCCGCCGGCCCCGCGGAGCGCCGGAAGGCCGCTTGATCCAGGATTTCCTCTTCGCCCCGTTCGATCTGGGCTTCATGCGCCGGGCGCTGGCGGGGTGCGTCGCGCTGTCCCTGGCCGGGCCGCCGCTGGGCGTGCTGCTGGTGCTGCGGCGCATGAGCCTGACCAGCGACGGGCTGCAGCACGGCATCCTGCCGGGCATCGCGCTTGGGGCGGTGCTGGGCGGGGTGGCGGCGGGCGGGATGCTGCCGGTGTGGCCGATGGCGCTGGGCGGGTTCCTGGCGGGGCTCGCCGTGGTGCTGCTGGCCGGGTGGCTGGCGCGCGCCACCGGCGGGCGGGAGGACAGCCAGCTCGCGGCGCTCTACCTGCTGGCGCTGGCCGTCGGCGTGGCGATCATCTCGGCCACGCGCGGCATCGATCTCGGCCACGTGCTGTTCGGCAACGTGCTGGCGGTGGACCGGGCGGGGCTGCTGCTGATGGCGGGTGCGGCCACGGTCGCGCTGGTGGGGCTGGCCGTGCTGTGGCGCCCGCTGGTGGTGGAGAGCTTCGACCCCGATTTCCTGGCGGCGATGGGCGAGGCCGGGGCGGTGTGGCACCTGGGCTTCATGGCGCTGGTGGTGCTGTGCGTGGTGGCCGGGTTCACCGCGCTGGGCACGCTGATGTCGGTGGGGCTGATGATGGTGCCGGCGGTGGCCGCGCGCCACCTGTCGCAGCGCCTGTCGGGCCAGGTGGCGGCCGCGGTGGCGATGGCGCTGGTGGCGAGCCTGGCCGGGCTGCTGCTCTCGTTCCATGCCGACGTGCCGGCCGGCCCCGCCATCGTGCTGACCGCCGGGGCGATGTGGGTGGCGTGCCTGGCGCTGGGCCCGCATGCCAGCCTGCGCGCGCGGCTGGCGGCTTCGCGCGCGGCCTGATAGCACTCGGCGGGTCCGTCCAGGGAGTTCCGCCATGACCATCCGCCGCCTCGCGCCCGAGGCCAGGCTTGCCGGCGCCACGGTGCACGGCAACACCGTCTATCTCGCCGGCCAGGTGGCCGACGACAGCAGCCTGGATGCCGAGGGCCAGATGGCCGACATCCTGGCCCAGATCGACGTGCTGCTGGCCGAGGCCGGCACCGACAAGCGGCACCTGCTGCAGGTGCACATCTTCATCCAGGATTTCGCCGATTTCGCCGGCATGAACCGGGCCTGGGATGCCTGGATCGACCGCGACCACCTGCCGGCGCGCGCCACCGTGCAGGCCAAGCTGGCCGACCCGAACTGGCGCATCGAGGTGACCGGGGTGGCCGCGATTCCGTGACGCCTGTGCGGCATCACGCCGGGCGGTTCGACCGGCACTGGCTGAACACGCTCGCCTTCACCCTGTCGCTGGTGGGGCTGGTGACGCTGGCGATGGGCGCCAACCTCGCCTTCGCCGCCACCACCCTGGCCACCTGCGCGGTGGGGTTCGGCTTCTTCTACCTGCTGTTCGCCACCGGTGCGTATTTCGGCCTGGTGATGGCCAACGGGCTGGCGGTGTATGTCAGCCTGTTCGCCTTCTTCCGCGACACCAACTTCGCCGCGGCCTCCGATGCCGCCGCCCTGGTGGCCTTCGCGCTGCCGGTGCTGGCCTTCCTGGCCGGGTGCTTCTTGAACCGCGCCGCCATCGGCCGCGCGCTGGCCGCCCGGCACGACGAGGTGCCGCGCCACCTGCCGCCGGTGATGCGCTGGATGCCGGTGTCGCTGGCCGTCGGCGTTGCCTCCTTCGCGCTGCGGGAATGGGGGCTTTCGGCGCCGCAGCAGGGCCAGGCGCTGATGGCCTGCATGGCGGTGATCGCGCTGTTCGTGGGGCTCGCGGCGCGCGACCTGGTGGTGCTGCTGATCGATGTCGCCACCGTGTTCGAGGACGTGGCCGAGCGCGCACACCGGCTGGTGATGCCGATGGTCGCCTTCCTCACCTACTATGTGCTGGTGATCCTGCTGTTCACCTGCCTGTATCGCGTGGTGGAGATGGTGACGGGGCACGGCCAGTTCCGCGTGCATGGCGAGGTGCGGGCGCTGTCCTTCGCGGAGGCGCTGTATTTCAGCGTGATCACCATGGCCACGGTGGGCTATGGCGACATCGTGCCGGAGGGCGCGCCGGTGCGCGCGCTGTCGGCGGCGGAGGTGGTGGTGGGCGTGCTGCTGCTGCTGTTCGGCTTCCGCGAGATCATGCAGGCGCGCGACATCGGCAGCCGGCGCGGGCGGCGGCATGGCGGGGAGCACCCGGAAAAGCCCGCGGATGGGCGGCCGGATTGATCACGGTTGCGACGAAGTTCCGCCACGAAGCGCGGCCAGGATGACGATGGCCGAGGAGAGCAAGATGGATTTCAGCGGGCAGCGCGTGCTGGTGACGGGCGGGGCGGGGTTCCTGGGCGCCAACCTGTGCCATGCCCTGGCCGCGCGCGGCGCGAAGGTGACGGCGCTGGACGGCTTCCTGTTCGGCGGCGGCGCCAACCCCGCCAACCTCGAGGGTTCCGGCGTGGAGCTGGTGCGGGCGGATATCCGCGAGGTGGATCTGCGCCCGCTGTGCGAGGGGGTGTCGGTCATCTTCAACCTGGCCGCGCAGACCAGCCACATGGGCGGGCAGCGCGACCCGCTGGCCGATATCGCAGTGAACGCGGTGGCCCAGGTGCGGCTGATCCAGGCGGCGCGCGAGGCGGCGCCCGATGCGGTGGTGGTGCATGCCTCCACCCGCCAGTTCTACGGCCGCCCGCACTACCTGCCGGTGGATGAGAAGCACCCGGTGGCGCCGCCCGATGCCAATGGCGTGTCCAAGTTCGCCGGCGAGCAGTACTGGATGATCGAGCACCGGACCGCCGGCCGCCCGGTGGTCTCGCTGCGCCTCACCAACTGCTATGGCCCGCGGCTGCGCATCCGCGATGCGCGCCAGACCTTCCTCGGCATCTGGATCCGCTGCGTGCTGGAGGGCAAGCCGTTCGAGGTGTGGGGTGGCGAGCAGCTGCGCGACATGACCTATGTGGACGACGTGACCGATGCCTTCCTGCGCGCCGCCGCCACCAAGGCGTGCCATGGGGAGGTCTACAACATCGGCGGGCCGCCGCCGGCCTCCCTGCTGGAGATCGCCGAGCTGATGCGCAAGGTGGGCGGGCCGGCGGTGCAGTTCACCACGCGCGAGTTCCCCGCCGACCGCAAGACGATCGACATCGGCAGCTACCACGCCGATGACGGCGCCTTCCGCGCGGCGACGGGGTGGGCGCCGCTGGTGTCGCTGGAAGAGGGCATCGGGCGGTCGCTGGAATGGTACCGGCCGCGGCTGGCCGCCTACCTCTGACCACCGTAGGGCGGGCTTCGGCCCGCCGATGCCGAGCTGCCGGCGGGCTGAAGCCCGCCCTACCTTCGAGGGTTTCCATGAACGCTCCCGCTCCGATCACCGTGCCGCAGGCCAACCCGGGCGCCGGCTACCGCGCCCAGCAGGCGGAGATCGACGCCGCAGTCTCGCGCGCGCTGAATTCCGGCTGGTACATCCTCGGCGCCGAGGGGAAGGCCTTCGAGGCGGAATACGCCGCCTGGATGGGCACGGCCCGTGCGGTGGGCTGCGCCAACGGCACCGACGCGCTGGCGCTGGCGCTGCGGGGCCTGGGCATCGGCCCGGGCTGCGCGGTGGCCACCGTCGCCCATACCGCGGTCGCAACGGTGGCCGCGGTGGAGATGGTGGGCGCCACGCCGGTGCTGATCGATATCGACCCGGTGCACTACACCATGGACCCGGCCGAGCTGGCCGCCGTGATGGCCGCCCCGCCGGCCGGGCTGCCGCCGATCAAGGCGGTGATCCCGGTGCATCTCTACGGCCAGGCCGCCGACATCCACGCCATCGCCGCCATTGCGAAGAAGCGCGGCGCGGCGGTGATCGAGGATTGCAGCCAGGCGCATGGCGCCACGCTGGGCGGGCGCAAGGTGGGCACCTTCACGGAGGTGTCGTGCTTCTCGCTCTACCCCACCAAGAACCTCGGCGCCCTCGGCGATGGCGGCGTGCTGGCCACGAACGACGAGGCGCTGGCCACGAAGATCGGCGCGCTGCGGCAGTATGGCTGGCACCAGCACTACATCAGCGACGAATGCGGCGTGAACTCGCGGCTCGACGAGATCCAGGCCGCCATCCTGCGCGTGAAGCTCACCCGGCTGGATGCCAACAACGCCCGCCGGCAGGCGATCGCGGCGGCCTATGACGCGGCCCTGCCCGCGGGGTTGGCGGCGCCGGCGCGGCGGGAGGGGGCCACGCACGTGTTCCACCAGTATGTGCTGCGCAGCACCGACCGGGCGGCGATCCAGGCGAAGCTGCGCGCGCAGGGCATCGCCACGGGCATCCACTACCCGATGCCGGTGCACACCCAGCCCGCCTACAAGGGCCGCATCGCCCTCGGCCCCGCTGCCTGCCGGGCGAGCGAACAGGCCAGTGCGGAGGTGTTCAGCCTGCCGATGTTCCCGGAACTGGCCGACGAGCAGGTGGCCCAGGTGTGCACGGCCTTGCGCAGCCTCTGATGCCTGCCGCATCCTCCCGGTGCAATTCCGGGAGGATCGAAATGCCCCGTATCGTCACCGTCGGCATCGCCCAGCTGGGCCCGATCCCGCGCAGCCAGTCGCGCCCGGAGGTGGTGCTGCGCCTGCTGGCGCTGATGGAGGACGCGGCGAAGTCCGGCTGCGACCTGATCGTGTATCCGGAAGCCGCGCTGACCGCCTTCTTCCCGCACTGGATGGTGGAAGGCGACCAGGAGCTGGACAGCTACTTCGAGACCGAGATGCCCAACGCCGCCGTGCAGCCGCTGTTCGATGCGGCGCGGCGGCTGCGCATCGGCTTCCATCTCGGCTACTGCGAGCTGGATTTCTCCACCGGGAAGAAGCGCCGCTTCAACACCTCCATCCTGGTGGACAAGGACGGCGCCATCGTCGGCAAGTACCGCAAGATCCACCTGCCGGGCGGGCACGACTTCATGCCGGGCCACCCGTTCCAGAACCTGGAGAAGCGCTACTTCGAGGTGGGCGACCTCGGCTGGCCGGTGTGGAACGCCTTCGGCGGCAAGGTCGGCATGATGATCTGCAACGACCGCCGCTGGCCGGAAGCCTACCGCGTGATGGGCCTGCAGGGCGTGGAGCTGATCGTGCTCGGCTACAACACGCCGGTGCACAACCCGGCGATGCCGGAAACCGACGACCTCGGCAATTTCCACAACCAGCTGGTGATGTCCGCCGGCGCCTACCAGAACGGCTGCTTCGTGGTGGGCGTGGCCAAGGCGGGCGTGGAGGAAGGGGTGGACCAGATCGGCCAGTCCTGCGCCTTCGCCCCCTCCGGCGAGCTGCTCGCCCGCTGCGTGACGCTGGGCGACGAGCTGCAGGTGGCGCGCTGCGACCTCGACCTTTGCCACAGCTACAAGACCAGCATCTTCAACTTCGCGAAGCACCGCCGCCCGGAGCACTACGGCCTGATCCTCGAGCGCACCGGCGCCGGCGACATCCTCGGCCGCTGAAGGAAACCCGCCCATGTCCGCATTCAAGCAGGCCGTCCTCGCCGCGCTGCCCGATGATCACGCCAGCGCAACGCTCGCCGGCCGCGTCTGGCGCCCCGATGTCGGCGGGCCCAGCGTGGTGGCCATCCGCAACGGCGAGGCGTTCGACATCACCACCGCCTTCGCCACCATGCGCGACCTGTGCGAGACGCCTGACCCCGCCGCCGCCACGCGCGCGGCCAAGGGCGAATCGCTCGGGCCCATCAGCGACATCCTCGCCAACACCCCGCCGGAATCGCGCAACCCGTCGCGCCCCTGGCTGCTCACCCCCATCGACCTGCAGGCGGTGAAGGCCGCCGGCGTGACGTTCCCGATCTCCATGCTGGAGCGCGTGATCGAGGAACGCGCCCGCGGCGACCTCGATGCCGCCGCCGGGCTGCGCGCGGAGGTGAACGCGCTGATCGGCGACGACCTCGCCCGCCTCAAGCCCGGCTCGCCGGAGGCCGCGAAGCTGAAGGAGATGCTGATCGCCCGCAACGCCTGGAGCCAGTACCTGGAAGTGGGCATCGGCCCGGATGCGGAGATCTTCACCAAGGCCCAGCCCATGGCCGCCATCGGCACCGGCATGGATGCGGGCGTGAACCCCGTCTCCACCTGGAACAACCCGGAGCCCGAGGTGGTGCTGGTGGTGGCCAGCACCGGGCGCATCGTCGGTGCCACGCTGGGCAACGACGTGAACCTGCGCGACGTGGAAGGCCGCTCCGCCCTGCTGCTCTCGAAGGCGAAGGACAACAACGCCTCGGCCGCCGTGGGCCCGTTCATCCGCTTCCTCGATGGCGGCTTCGGGCTGGACGACCTGCGCACCACCACCGTGTCGCTCACCGTGGCCGGCACCGACAATTTCCGGCTGGAGGGATCGTCCTCCATGACGAAGATCGCCCGCGACATCACCGACCTCGCCGGCCAGATGGTGAACGCCCATCACCGCTTCCCCGACGGCGCGGTGCTGTTCTGCGGCACCATGTTCGCGCCGATCGACGACCGGGACGCGCCGGGCAAGGGCTTCACCCACAAGACCGGGGATATCGTCACCATCGCCACGCCGCGGCTCGGGCGGCTGGTGAACCGGACGAAGCCGACCGACCAGTGTGCGCCGTGGGAGTTCGGGCCGGGGGCGCTGATGCGGAACCTGGCGAAGCGGGGAGTGCTTTAAGGGAAGGCTGTTCTTTTTTGAAAAAAAGAACCAAAAAACTTTTCCCCGTTTGATGCGGAGAGACCCGGTCTCTCCGCATCAAACGGGGAAAGTCTTTTTGCTTCTTTTTCTTCAGAA
>CANHCJ010000211.1 GCA_947458025.1 Rhodospirillales bacterium
CGACGACCTGGACTCCGCCCAAACCCCGTACACCCTCCGCCGCATCCTCCAGCTGCGCGCCCTCATCGGCTGGCTCATGCGCGGCACCCGCAACCGCGGCATGACCCTTTCGGGCCACCGCGCACTCGCCCCCTGCCCCACGCAGGCCGCCCGCGCGCCGCCATAGCCGACCCACGCCCAAATTCACCCCGAATCCGTCGCCAAAACCCCGCGTCCCGCGGCCACGACTCATGCCCGAATCCCGGCGCTAAATCGCCCCCGCCGCCGCCCCCATCGAAAACCCCCGCAGCCGCGCCTCGATCACCTCGCCCACCGCCGCCAGCGCCGCCTGCCGCGGCGAGCGCGCCCGCCACACCAGCCGCACAATCCGCCCCGTCCGCGCCGCCAGCGGCCGCAGCACGATCCCCGCATCCTGCGCCGCCCCCGCCGCCAGCGCCGGGATCAGCGTGGTCCCGTACCCCGCCGCCACCATGTTCAGCAACGTCGCCAGGCTCGTGGCCCGCAGCGTCCCCGCCAGCGCCCCGATCCCCCCGCACGCCGCCAGCGCCTGGTCGCGCAGGCAATGCCCGTCGGCCAGCACCAGCACATCGGGCGCCAGCTCCTCCTCCGCCACCACCGCCTGCCCGGCCAGCGCATGCTCCGGCGGAAGGGCCGCCAGGAACGGCTCGGCGAACAGCGCCCGCCCCACCAGGTCCGCCTCCGCCACCTCGGTCGCCAGCACCGCCGCATCCAGCTCATGCGCCCGCAGCCGCCGCAGCAGCGAGGCGGTCTGGTCCTCCCACGGCTCCACCTCCAGCGTCGGCAGCGCGGCCCGCAGCGGCGCGAACACCAGCGGCAGCAGGTAGGGCGCCAGCGTCGGGATGATCCCCAGCCGCAGCCGCCCCGCCAGCGGGTCGCGCAGGCTCGCCGCCTCCGTCCGGATCGCCTCCATCTCCGCCACCGCCGCCCGCACATGGCCCAGCAGCCGCTCGCAGGCATCGGTGCGCGACACGCCCTTGGCGGTGCGCTCGAACAGCACCACCCCCAGCTCCGCCTCCAGCCGCCGCACCTGCACCGAAAGCGTCGGCTGGCTCACCCCGCACGCCTCCGCCGCCCGGCCGAAATGCCCGTGATCCGCCACCGCCAGCACATAGCGCAGGTCCCGCAGTGTCACGCCGCCCGCCATTCCCGCCCACCGGTTACGCCAATAGGAGATGCCTATCACAACCTTCACAACATCGGCCTATCCTCTATTGCCGGAAAAGCGCTAAACCCCCTTCGTTCCGGTCCGCCACGACCGAGCCCGCCGGCACCCCCGCCGCGCCGGGCCCGGTCGCGTCCGGCCGGCCCGCACGATGCATCACCCGAGGGGAGAGCAAGATGGACGGAAACACCGGGGGCAAATGCCCCTTCATGCATGGCGCCGCGCGCCACGTCACCTATGGCGGCCGCACCAACAAGGATTGGTGGCCCAACCAGCTCAACCTCAAGATCCTCCACCAGCACTCCGCCCTGGTGAACCCGATGGGCACCGGCTTCAGCTACGCTGAGGCGTTCAAGAAGCTCGATCTCGAGGCGCTGAAGAAGGACATCTTCGCGCTCATGACCACCTCGCAGTCCTGGTGGCCCGCCGACTACGGCCACTACGGCCCGCTCTTCATTCGCATGGCCTGGCACAGCGCCGGCACCTACCGCATCCAGGATGGCCGCGGCGGCGCCAGCAACGGCGCCCACCGCTTCGCGCCCGAGAACTCCTGGCCGGACAACGCCAACCTCGATAAGGCCCGCCGCCTGCTCTGGCCGATCAAGCAGAAATACGGCAACCAGATCTCCTGGGCCGACCTGATGATCTTCGCCGGCAACTGCGCCATCGAATCCATGGGCCTGAAGCCCTTCGGCTTCGCCGGCGGCCGCGCCGACATCTGGGAGCCGGAAGACGACATCGACTGGGGCGTGGAAGACACCTGGCTCGCCGACAAGCGCTACAGCGGTGAGCGCGACCTGGCCGACCCGCTGGCCGCCGTGCAGATGGGCCTCATCTACGTGAACCCGCAGGGCCCCAACGGCAACCCGGACCCGCTGGCCTCCGCCCGCGACATCCGCGACACCTTCAAGCGCATGGCGATGAACGACGAGGAAACCGTCGCCCTCGTCGCCGGCGGCCACACCTTCGGCAAGTGCCACGGCGCGGGCGATGCCGCCCAGGTCGGCGCGGAGCCGGAGGGTGCCGACATCACCGAAATGGGCCTGGGCTGGAAGAACAGCCAGGGCACCGGCGCGGGTGTGGACACCATCACCAGCGGCATCGAGGGCGCCTGGACCCCGAACCCCACCAAGTGGGACAACGGCTACTTCGACATGCTGATGGGCTACGAGTGGAAGCTCACCAAGTCCCCGGCCGGCGCCTGGCAGTGGATCCCCACCGATCCCGCCGCCGCCACCCTGGTGCCGGACGCGCACGACCCCACCAAGCGCCACGCCCCGATCATGACCACGGCGGACATGGCGCTGCGCATGGACCCGGCCTACGGCCCGATCTCCAAGCGCTTCCACGAGAACCCGGACCAGTTCGCCGACGCCTTCGCCCGCGCCTGGTTCAAGCTGACCCACCGCGACATGGGGCCGATGTCCCGCTACCTCGGCGCGCTCGCCCCCAAGGAAGCGCTGATCTGGCAGGACAACGTCCCCGCCGTGGATCACGCCCTGATCGACGCGCAGGACATCGCGGCCCTCAAGGCGCAGATCCTCGCCTCCGGCCTCACCGTCTCCCAGCTGGTCTCCACCGCCTGGGCCTCGGCCGCCACCTTCCGCAACTCGGACAAGCGCGGCGGCGCCAACGGTGCCCGCATCCGCCTGGCCCCGCAGAAGGACTGGGAGGTGAACCAGCCGGCCCAGCTCGCCACCGTGCTCGCCAAGCTGGAGGCGATCCAATCCGCCTTCAACGCCGCGGCCACCGGCGGCAAGAAGGTCTCGCTGGCCGACCTGATCGTGCTGGGCGGCGGCGCCGCGGTCGAGAAGGCGGCGAAGGACGCCGGCACCCCGGTCGAGGTCGCCTTCACCCCCGGCCGCACGGATGCCACCCAGGCCCAGACCGACGTGGAATCCTTCGCGGCGCTGGAGCCGAAGGCCGACGGCTTCCGCAACTACCTGAAGTCCGCCGCCTCCGGCCCCGCCGAAGCCGCGCTCATCGACCGCGCCCAGCTGATGAAGCTGACCGCGCCTGAGATGACCGCACTCGTCGGCGGCCTGCGCGTCCTCGGCGCCAATGCCGGCGGCAGCAAGCACGGCGTCTTCACCTCGCGCCCGGGTGTGCTGACCAACGACTTCTTCACCAACGTGCTCGACATCTCCACCACCTGGGCGGCCACGTCCGAGGCGCAGGACATGTTCGAGGGCCGCGACCGCGGCACCGGTGCCGTGAAGTGGACGGCCACCCGCGCCGACCTCGTCTTCGGCAGCAACTCCCAGCTGCGCGCCCTGTCGGAGGTCTACGCCCAGAGCGACGCCAAGCAGAAGTTCGCCAGCGACTTCGCGAAGGCCTGGACCAAGGTGATGAACCTGGACCGCTACGACCTCGCCTGAGCCTGAATACCTGGGGGCAGGGCCACCTGCCTCCGGGAGAGCCCAAAACCATTTGCCCGTTTGATGCGGCCTCTCCGCATCAAACGGGCAAAGTCTTTTTTGCTTCTTTTTTCTTCAGAAAAAAGAAGACTCTTCCTTACCCTTTGACTCCCCCTGCCGTGAGCCCCTCCACCACAAACTTCCGCAGCAGCATCACCAGCAGCACCGATGGCGTCAGCGCGATCAGGCAGATCGCCATCATCAGGTTGAACACCACGAACACGTCGCCCACCAGGCTCGCGATCACCACCGGCAGCGTCATGAACTCCGCCCGGTTGTTCAGGATCAGCGGAATCAGCAGGTCGTTCCACGCGATGATGAACACGATCGCCCCGTAGCTCGCCAGCGCCGGGGTCGAAAGCGGCAGCGTGATGCGCAGGAACGCGGTGAACCGCGTGCACCCGTCGATCCGCGCGCTCTCGTCCAGCTCCTTGGGGATGGAGGCGAAGTAGGGCACCAGGATCAGGATGCCGTACGGCAGCAGGAACCCGGTCAGCGCGATCACCACGCCCCAGATCGAGTTCAGCATGCCGAGCTTCCGGAACACCACGTACAGCGGGATCATCAGCACGATGATCGGCACGAAGCGCGCGAACACGTTCACGCTCAGCAGCCACGCCACCCAGCGCAGCCGCAGCTTCACCACGGTGTAGGCCGAGAGCGAGGCGAAGACGAGCGTCAGGAACGTCACCGAAACGGAGATCACCACGGAATTGCCCAGCGCGTGGTAGATCTTCTTCACGTTGTCCGGCAGGTAGGTCGCCTGCTCGAACACCTGCCCGCGCTGCTCCCCGCGGCTGATGATCACCCGGAAATTGTCGAAGGTGATGTCGCCCGGAATGATCGAGCGCGTATCGCCCGCCAGGTTCTTCTCCGCCAGCAGCGAGCCGATCACCACGGCGGCCATCGGCAGCAGGATGAACCCGATCACGATCAGGTTGGCGATATGCAGCAGCAGCTTCTGCAGCGGTGTCTTGCGCATCGGCCTCAGTCCACCCGCCGGTACAGCAGCTTCACATAGACCAGCGCGAGCGCGGCCACGATCAGCGCCAGGATGAAGGCCGAGGCTGCACCCGCCCCGATGTCGAACGGCGGGGCAAAGCCCTTGCGGTAGCTGTACCAGCTCGCCACCCAGGTGGCATCGCCCGGCCCGCCCTGGGTGATCGCCAGGATCTCGTCGAACACCGCCACCGCGAAGGAGGTGCGCAGCACCAGCAGCACCACGATCACCGGCATCAGCAGCGGCAGCGTGATGTGCCGGAACCGGTGCCACGCCCCGGCCCCATCGACGGAGGCGGCCTCGTACAGCTCCTTGCTGATCCCCTGCAGTGCGGCATGCGCCAGCAGCACCGCGAACGGCAGCGTGCGCCAGATATACGGTATCGCCACCGCGAACAGCGCCGTATCCGGGTTCGCCGTCCAGTCGATCGGCCCGTCGATCGCGCCCACGGAATACAGCAGCCGGTTCAGGAACCCGGTCTTGCCGTTGTAGATGAAGGCCCAGATCAGCCCGTTGGCGATCGGCGGCACCGCATAGGGCAGCAGGATCAGGAACCGCGTGATCCGGCTGGTCCAGATGTCCTGCTGGTTGATCAGGATGGCAATCGCCACCGCCGCCACCACCTCCACCGCCACCACGAAGGCGGTGAAGATCATCGTGTTCCCCAGCGACAGCAGGAACAGCGGGTCGGTCAGGACCTTCTCGTAGTTGTCGAGCCCCACGAACGGGAACACGCCGGTGCGCAGCTGCACCAGCGAAACCCGGTGCAGCGAGAGGTAGCCGGCGTAGTAGATCGGGTACGCCAGCACCAGCGCCAGCACGATCAGCGTCGGCACATTCATCACGATGCCGAGCAGCCAAGGCGGCAGGTCCCGCCCGAACCGGTGCGCGGGAGCCGCCCGGCCCCCGCGCCCGTCGATCGCGCCCGCGCTCACGCGCGTGCTTCCCTGGTCGCGCTCATCCGCGCGGGCCCTTCGTCAGCCGCGCCCTAGCCCCTCTGCACCTGGCGGATCGCCGCGATCAGCCTGTCGCAGCACACATCAGCGCTGATCTGCCCGGTCAGCGCGTTCTGCACCTCGATGTTCAGGCGGTCGCTCCAGGGGAAGTGCCAGGGCTTGTACATGGAGTTGCACACCTCGCCCACGAAGGTCGTCTTCTTCCAGATCTCCAGGATCTTCGGCACGTCGCCATACGGCGCCCAGCCCTTGCTGATCGCCTCGCTGTTCATCACCGAGTTGTAGCCGGAGCCCAGCATGGCATCGCGCGCCAGGTTGATCGCCTGGGAATACTGCCCGTCCTTGGTCTTGCCGCCGAGATACTGCAGCAGCTTCCAGGCCCATTCCTTGTTCCGGTTGGCGGTGGTCACGAAATACACGTGTGCCGTGCCGATCGTGCGCCCGTCGCCCGGGCTGTCCATCACCTTGATCTTGCCGGCATTGGGCGACTGCGTCGGGTCGTTGGCCACCTGCAGCGTGTAATGGTGGTTCGGCCCGCGGTACAGGTTGGTCCCGCCGCTGAACGCCTTGGCGGAGCCGACGAACTGCTGCTTCAGCGATTCCGGATCGGCCAGCCCCTCGGTGAAGGTCTGCACCCACCACTTCAGCGTCTCGCGCGCGATGGAGCCCGGGCCAAGCTGGTGGTTGCCCGCCTTGTCGAAGAACACGCCGCCCTTGTTGTGCGTCATCTGCAGCCAGGTGCCCGGCAGCTGCTCCAGCCCGATGCCGGCCACCCAGAAGATCGGGTATTCGGAGATCTTGTCGCGCTTGGCCTTGCGCGACTGCTCCAGCAGCTCGTCATAGGTCTTGAACGGCTCGAACTTCGCCTTCTCCAGCAGCGGCTCGAAGTAGTTCCACACCCAGGTGGTAGAGAAATACGGCATGCCCATCAGCTTGCCGTTGTGCACCGCGACCGTCTTCATCATGTCGGTCATGTCGGCCACGTATTCCGCGGCCCCGGGCATGTCGGAGACCGGCTCCACCAGCCCCTGGGAGACGAAGTTCCAGAACGAGTACGGGGAGGACTGCGAAACGTCGATCGCATCGCCGCCGGCGAACATCGACATCAGCTTGGGCGGATGGTCGTTGAAGGCGGAGATGGTGGATTCCACCGGCACGCCCCAGTCCTCGCGGAACTTGGCGGCGATCTTGGTGTAGATGTCGCCGTAGGTCCAAACCACGAAGTTCAGCTTGTCCACCTTGCCCCGCGGCACCGCCGCCCAGGGCGCGCCCTGCGCCATCGCCGGCATCCCGCCGAGGCCCGAAAGCCCCAGCCCCGCCGAACCCTGCAGCAGCCTCCGCCGGCTGAGGCCCGCCGCGTATCGGGACAACTCGCTCATCGCACCGCCCTTCCCTGTCTGCCTGCCCCCGGCGCCGCAGGGCGCCAGATGACGATTATGCAATACAGGGTCCATCGGTACGCAAACTGCTGTCAACGCCGATTTCGTCGCCGTCACATTCGGCAACCCGCGCGCCTCACCCCGGCGCGAAACGCCGCTCCATCTCCCGCCGCGCCGCAACCGCCGGCCCGTCCATCGCCGCCACGTCGTCCCAGGTCAGCACCGCGCCCTTCGCCACCCCGCGCCGCAGCGCCACGCGGTGCGCCAGGCCGATCGGCAGC
>CANHCJ010000212.1 GCA_947458025.1 Rhodospirillales bacterium
CTCGCGCACCAGCCGCAGCGCGGCGGCGTCCTGCGCGGCGGGGTCGGGCAGGGGTTCGCCCACCAGCTCCTCGAACTCGCGCAGGCTGGGCTTGATGAGGGCGAGGCCCTTGCCCAGGCAGGCGCGGAGGGCGGGGCCGGAGGTGTCCAGCACCACGCGCCGGCCGGCCGCATGGGCCACGCCCACCAGGCGGGCCAGCATGTCGCTGGCGATGCCGCGCGGCAGGCTGCCGGAGATCACCAGCCAGTCGGCATCTTCCTGGGCCAGCGCGGTGGCCACCGCCTCGATCTCCGCCGGCTGCACCTGGGGGCCCTCGCCCACGAAGCGGTATTCGCCGCCGGAGGTCTCGTCGTGCACCGTCATGGCGATGCGCGTGGTGCCGGCGATCGGGATCGGCAGGCAGGCCACGCCCTCGGCGGCGATCAGCCCCTCCAGGTGCCGGCCGAACACCCCGCCCGAGAGCACCACCGCCGTGGTGGGCGCGCCGAGTTCGTGCAGCACGCGGGCCACGTTCACCCCGCCGCCGCCGGGGTCCATGCGTTCGCCATGCGTGCGCAGCTTGTGCTGCGGCACTACCTCCTTCGTGGCGCAGGCGATGTCGATGGCGGGGTTCAGCGTGAGCGTCAGAATCGGCTTCATGCGATGGCGCCTTGCATGGGGGGCGGGATGCTGGCACGGCTCGACGAGACAGGGGAGAGCGCGTGATGAGCGGAACCAACCGGGGCTTCAGCTTCGTCTTCCTGCCGCCGCAGACGGAGATCACCCGGGCCTGGGCCGCGCGCCTGGCCGCCGAGGTGCCGGAGGCCGAGGTGCGGGTGGCGGAGGACATGGCGCAGGCCGAGGCCGCCATCGCCACCGCCGATGGCGTGTTCGGCACGCTCACCCCGGCCCTGCTGGCGAAGGCCACCCGCCTGCGCTGGCTGCAGGCGCCGCAGGCGGCACCGCCGGCCGGGTTCTACTTCCCGGAACTGGTCGCCCACCCGCTGGCGGCGACGAATTTCCGCGAGATCTTCAACGACCATATCGGCGCGCACATCATGGCCTTCGTGCTCGCCTTCGCCCGCGGGTTCGACCGCTACATTCCGCAGCAGACGCGCCGGGAGTGGAAGAAGCCGCCGGAGGACCACGGCGTGGTGCACCTGCCCGATGCCACCATGCTGCTGGTGGGCCTGGGCGGCATCGGCGCGGAGGCCGCGCGGCTGGCCGCCGCCTTCGGCATCCGCGTGATCGCCACCGACCTGCGCCGCACCACGCCCAGCGAGGGCGTGGCCGAGCTGCACCGGCCGGAGGCGCTGGATGCGCTGTTGCCGCGCGCCGATTTCGTGGTGCTGACGGTGCCGCACACCCCGGCCACCGAGGGCTTCATGCACCGCGCCCGCTTCCGGCGCATGAAGCGCGGCGCCTTCTTCATCAACATCGGCCGTGGCCTGACCACGAAGCTGGACGACCTCGTCGCCGCGCTGGAGGCGGGTGAGATCGCCGGCGCGGGGCTGGACGTGTTCGAGCAGGAGCCGCTGCCGGCCGAGCATCCGTTGTGGACCATGCCGGGCGTGCTGATCACCCCGCACATGGCCGGCTATGGCCCGCACCTCAACGACCGGCGCTACGCCATCATCCGCGACAATTGCCGCGCCATGATCGAGGGCGCGCCGCTGCGCAACCTGGTGGACAAGGCCAGCTGGTTCTGAGCGCAGCTCAGCGCAGGTCGGCGGCGCAGCGGAAGCCGATATAGACCACGGCGGTCTCGGGCGGCTTGGTGGCGGCGTGGTCGCGGTGCATCTGCGCCGCCCCGTACCACCAGCTGCCGCCGCGCGTCGGCTTCGCGCCTTCGGTGCCGCCGTCGGTCCACTCCCAGGCATTCGCACCCATCTCGAACAGCCCGTTCACGCCCGCCGCGGTGCTGCCGGCGCGGGCATGGCCGATGCCGCGGCCGAGCCGCGCGCGGTGGTCGATCGCCGGCGCCGGGCCGCACTCGCCGAGGCAGTTGGCGCCCTGCGGCGACTCGCCGGTGGGGTAGGGGTAGCTGCGCCCGGCCACGAAGGGTGCGGGCGGCGCTGCCCGGCGTTCCACATGCGCCGCCTCCAGCCATTCGGCATCGCTGGGCAGCCGCTTGCCGGCCCAGCGGCAGAATGCCTGCGCCTCGCCGAAGGTGATGTGCACCGCCGGCTCGTCATCGCCCGCCGGCAGGCCGAACGGGGTGCGCCAGGTCCAGCCCGGCTTCTTCGTCCAGCCGGCCTCGAACACCTGGCCGCCGCCGTCGCGCTCGGCCTTGGTCACGGTGCCGGTGGCCTCCGCGAAGCGGCGGAATTCGCCCACGGTCACTTCCGTGCGGTCGATGGCGAAGCGGCCGATGGGCTGCATCTCGGCAGCCCCGGCGGGGGTGGCGAGCATGATCGCGGCGAGGAGCAAGGTGGGGCGCATCCCCGGCAGATGTGCCGCTGGAGCGTAGCGTCAAGCCCGGTCCAGCCGGTACACCACGCAGTCGTCGTCGCCGAAGCGGCGCGGGCCGACCTCGCGGAAGCCCAGCCTTTCGTAGAAGCGCCGGGCGCGCAGGTTCTCCGCCAGCGGGTCGATCAGGATCGCGGCCACCGCCGGGTCGGCGAAGCAGCGCGCGATGGCCAGGCGCATCATCTGGGTGCCCACGCCGCGCCCGAGCCATTCCGGCGGGCCGATCCAGATGTCAATGGCGCGCAGGTTGGGCGGGCACGCGCCCCAGTAGTGGGTTTCCTCCTCGGCCGGGTCGATCACCTGCAACGCGCCCACCGGCACGCCGTCGGCCTCGGCGATCAGGAACTCCAGCCACGGCACGTCGCGCGCCAGCTGCTCGTCCCAGTCGTCGCGGTCATCCGCGCCGGCGGAGTCGATCACGTGCGGCTGCTCGTCCCAGGCGCGCAGCAGCGGGGCGTCCGCCGGCGTGGCACGGCGCAGCCGGACGGTGGGCGCGCTCACGTGCCGCCGAAGCCGCTGCCAGCCGGCGCCGGCTGCATCCGCACCAGGCGGGAATCCAGCACCGCGGCCTGCCGGTGCTTCACCGCCTCGCGGTACACGGGGTCGCGGATCATCTCCACGAAGGCGGCGACCGAGGGGTATTCGGCGATGAAGCACTCGTCCCAGTGCTCCGCCTGCGGGCCGATCAGCATCAGCTCGAAGCTGCCGCGCCAGACGATCCGGCCGCCGAGGCGGGTGAAGACCGGGTGGCTGTCGCGCCCGTAGGCGGCATAGGCCTCGGCGCCCGTTGCCTCCCGCCCGTCGGGATAGGCGGCGCGGTCGCGGAAGCGCACCAGATTGAGCATGTGGATCGGGCCCGGCCGGTCGTTGGCGCGGAAGGCGGCGAAGGTTTCCTTGGTGGGGTCGATATGGCCGGTCATGTCGTCTCCAGGAACTCGATCCAGTTGGCGTTCGCCCCGGCCGGGGTGCGGGCCAGCAGCATCAGCGCGCCGGTGGCGGGGTCGATGGCGTAGGTCTGCACTGCCCCGGTGGTTTGGCTGGCACAGAGCAGGAACCGGCCGGACGGGTCGATGGCGAAGCCGCGCGGCATCGGCTCCGTGCCGATCGAGCCCACCGGCGAGAGCGCCCCGCTCGGCCCGATCCGCCAGATCGAGAGCACCTCCGTCAGCCGCTCGCTGGCATAGAGGAAGCGCCCGTCCGGGGTGATGTGGATGTCGGCGGCCATGATGCGCTTGCCCGCCGGCACCGAAAAGCCGCGCGGCAGGGTGGAGACCGTCTGCTGCGCCGAAAGCCGGCCGTGGCTGTCTACCGCGCAGGCGGTGATCGTGGCGTCCAGCTCGCCCAGCACATAGGCGAAGCGCCCGCAGGGGGAGAAGCGCATGTGCCGCGGCCCGCAACCGGCATGGGTGCGCAGCCGCCCCACCTGCACCATGCGCCCGGCCGCGGCGTCGATTTCCAGCTGCAGCACCACGTCCCCGCCCAGGCAGGGCACGTAGGCGAAGCGGCCGGCGGCATCGGTGATCACGGCATGGGCGCGCAGCGGCGTGTCGATCACCTGCCGCGCCGGGGCGGTCACCGCCCCATCCGGCCCGATGGCGTGCAGCGTGGCGATCGCGCCGGGATAGGAGGCGGCGAGCAGCGCCCGGCCGGAGGGTTCCACCACGATATAGGCCATGGCGTCGTCGAGGTTCGCCGCGCCGAGATGGGCGAGCGCGCCGGTGGCGGGGTCCACCGCGAAGCTGCTGCACGGGAAGGGCGAAATCCGCACCGCGGCATGCAGCACGCGGCGATCCGGCGAGAAGGCCAGTGGCATCGACATGCCCGGCCCCGTGGGCCCCGGCACTTGCGTGCTGGCGCGCCGCGTCAGGGCGCCGGTTCCGCGGTCCATCGCGAAGGTGACGATGGCGCGCTCATCGGCGCAGGAGACATAGGCCAGAAGCTCGGACATCACGCCCCTCCCTTTGGCGCCATTCTGCCGCGAAACTGCCGGGGCTTGCCAGCGCGCGCCGGCGTGGCACAACGGTGGCAGGGGAGACGCGCATGGTCGATCTGACACGGCTCTACGATGTTCTGGTGATCGGCGGCGGCAACGCGGCGATGACGGCGGCCGTCACCGCGCGGCAGGGCGGTGCTTCCGTGCTGGTGCTGGAGCATGCGCCGAAGGCGTTGCGCGGCGGCAATTCGCGCCACACCCGCAACCTGCGCGCCATGCACCAGGCGCCGACCTCGGTGCTCACCGAGGCGTATCTGGAGGACGAGTACTGGGACGACCTGCTGCGCGTGACCGGCGGGCAGACCGACGAGAACCTCGCCCGCATGACCATCCGCGCGAGCGAGGCGGCGCTGCCGTTCCTGGAGGAATGCGGCGTGCGCTTCCAGCCCTCGCTCACCGGCACGCTGAGCCTGTCGCGCACCAACGCCTTCTTCCTCGGCGGCGGCAAGGCGCTGCTGAACGCGGTCTATGCCACGGCGGAGAAGCTGGGCGTGGACATCCTGTACGATACCGAGGTGCGCGAGGTGCACCTGGAGGACGGCTTCGCGCGCGCGGTGGATATCAACCACAAGGGCTTTCCGGAGACGGTGCGCGCCAAGTGCGTGATCGCCAGTTCCGGCGGCTTCCAGGGCAATCTGGACTGGATGCGCCAGTACTGGGGCGATGCGGTGGACAATTTCGTCATCCGCGGCACGCCCTATGCCAAGGGGCGGGTGCTGAAGAACCTGCTCGCCCAGGGCGTCGCCCAGATCGGCGACCCCACCCAGTTCCATGCCGTGGCGCTGGATGCCCGTGCGCCGCAATTCGATGGCGGCATCGTGACGCGGCTCGATTCCGTCCCGTTCTCCATCGTGGTCAACCAGCACGGCCAGCGCTTCTATGACGAGGGCGAGGATGTCTGGCCCAAGCGCTACGCCATCTGGGGGCGGCTGATTGCCCAGCAGCCAGGCCAGATCGCCTATTCCATCTGCGACGCGAAATCGGTGCCGCTGTTCATGCCCTCGGTCTTCCCGGCCATCACCGCCGGCAGCGTGGGCGAGCTGGCGCAGAAGCTGGGGCTGGACCCCGCCGCGGTGGAGGCCACGGTGCGCGAATACAACGCCGCCGTGCAGCCGGGCAGCTTCGACGACCGCAAGCTGGATGGCTGCCGCACCCAGGGCCTCACGCCCCCCAAGACCAACTGGGCGCGCACCATCGACCAGGCGCCCTTCATCGGCTACCCGCTGCGGCCGGGCATCACCTTCACCTATCTCGGCGTGAAGGTGAACGAGCGCGCCCGGGTGCTGATGGACAACGGCAAGCCCACCGCCAACCTGTTCGCCTCGGGCGAGATCATGGCGGGCAACATCCTCGGCAAGGGCTACCTCGCCGGGTTCGGAATGACGATTGGAACCGTGTTCGGCCGCATCGCGGGCCAGGAGGCAGCCAAGCATGCGCGAAACTGACGCGATCGCCGAAGCCCGGCGCAACCTCGAGGTCTGCAACGCCTGCCGCTATTGCGAGGGCTATTGCGCGGTGTTCCCGGCGATGGAGCTGCGGCGCGAGTTCCCGGCCACCGACCTCGGCTACCTCGCCAATCTCTGCCATGGCTGCCGCGGCTGCTTCTATGCCTGCCAGTATGCGCCGCCGCACGAGTTCGGCATCAACCTGCCGAAGGTGTTCGCCGAGATCCGGCAGGAATCCTACGTGCAATACGCCTGGCCGCAGCCGATGGCGAAGCTGTTCGAGCGCAACGGCACGGTGGTGTCGGTGGCCGCGGCCCTCATCACCGCGCTGGTGATGATCGGCACCGCCCTGTTCCAGTCGCCGGACCGCCTGTTCGGCGTGCACCGCGGCGAGGGCGCGTTCTACGCCGTGATCCCGCACAACGTGATGGTGCTGCTGGCCGGCTCCACCTTCGTCTTCGCCCTGGTGGCGATCGCCATCTCCATCGCCCGCTTCTGGCGCGAGGCCGGCGGCGGGGCGGGCCCAAATGGAAAGCAGGGGATGGGCAAGCCGCTGATGCAGGCGGTGCGCGATGCGCTGACGCTCAAGAACCTCGGCGGCGGCGGCCATGGCTGCAACGACACCGATGGCAGCTTCGCCACCTCGCGGCGCAACCTGCACCACGCGCTGTTCTACGGCTTCATGCTCTGCTTCGCCTCCACCAACGTGGCGACCTACTACCATTACGGCCTCGGCCTGCAGGCGCCGTACGGCTATTTCAGCCTGCCGGTGATCCTGGGCACGGTGGGCGGCATCGGCATGACGGTGGGGGCCAGCGGCCTCATCTGGCTGAAGATCGTCGGCGACCCGGAGCCGGTCTCGCGCCGGCTGCTGGGGGCGGACTACGCCATGCTGGTGCTGTTGTGGATGGTGGCCGTGACGGGCCTGGTGCTGCTCGCCGTGCGCTCCACCTCGGCCATGGGGGTGACGCTGGCGATCCATCTCGGCTTCGTGCTGGCGCTGTTCGTGGCCCTGCCGTACAGCCGCATGGTGCACGGCGCCTACCGTTTCGCCGCTCTCGTGCGGGCAGCGCGGGAACACTGACTCGGCTATGCTGGCGGATGCCGCCAGGGAGGATGCCATGACGCAGCCGGACTATGAGGCCATCATCATCGGCGCCGGCATGTCCGGCCTCTACCAGCTGCATCGCCTGCGCCAGCTCGGCATGAAGGTGCTGGTGCTGGAGGCC
>CANHCJ010000213.1 GCA_947458025.1 Rhodospirillales bacterium
CGCCACCGCAGCCAACACGCGCACCCGTAGATCGGTCGAAAGGGAATACCCCATGCCTGCCGGCCCCCTCTCCGGCAGACAGCTTGAATCAGATTTCAAGCGCGTTGGGTACCCCTAACGATTCAACCGGATGGGCTACCGCTCTAATGTCCGTGCCAGTCGTGTTCACGACTATGGGATGTGCCGGAACCAATCGCTCGCGGCCTGCATCTAGTGGCAGGCATCCAGAATGGGAGGGCAACATGAGCATCAGTCGCCTCGTCAACCGCAACGTAACGTCAACCAATGGCCGCACCAGCATGCGCCTGGAGCCCGAGCTCTGGGCCGCGCTGGAGGAGATCTGCCACCGTGAGTCGATGACGCTTGCCGATCTTGTGAAGTCCATCGAGCGCCGTGGCCACCCCGGGGGGCGCACCAGCGCCGTGCGGGTGTTCGTGCTGACCTACTTCCGCAACGCCGCCAGCGAGGACGGCCATCGCGGCGCCGGCCACGGGTTGCTGGAGCAGCTGGCCGATGCGCCGGAATCGGCGTGGCGCGCCGCGCAGCGCACGGCCGACCAGCAGGCCCCGCTGAGCTGATACCGCGCGCCAGGCAAGGACTTAGCCGGTGGTGGCATCCTCCTTCGCGGGGGCGGCCGCTGCCGGCTGGTCGCCGGTGTACAGCTGCGGCCAGCGCTGGCGCACCACCGCGCCGGCGCTGGAATAGGCGAAGCAGGTGTTCAGCAGGCGGATCGAGCCGTCATCCTCCCCCGGCTCGGCCCGCACCACCTTGCTGGGGTCGCGCCGCTGCTCCTCCGCCAGGCGGCGGGCGCGCTGGCGCTCGCGCACCGGCCACATGGTCTGGTGCGCCACGGTGGCGATCTGCTGCAGCATCTCGCGGATATGGGTGCAGCCGATCGGGCCGCGCAGCCGCTCGTTCGCCGCCTTCAGGAAGCCGGCCTTCAGCGCCAGGCCCACCAGCACGCCCATGTTCACCGCCCCGCCGCCGCATTCGGCATAGGGGCTGTGCAGCGTGACGGCCTCGCAGGCCACGATGGTCAGGTGCTCGTCCACCGTCATGCGCACCAGCATCTCGTGCAGCGGCTGGCCTGCGGGGATCTCGCCGCTTTCCTCGTTGGCGAAGGTGTAGGGCTTGGTGTCCACCAGGCGTGCATCCACGTCCAGCAGCCCGTCCTCGCGCAGGAAGCCCTGCACCTCGATGCGGCGCAGATGCATCGGCTCGCGCTTCACCGGCGCGCTGAGCGCCTTCTCGGCCTGTGCCATGTGGCCACCCGTTGGTTGTTCTTGCTGCACTGCGGCATAGCCAGAGCGGCGCAAAGCTGCAAGCCACCGAGCCGCACGGCGGCCGTGCGCGGGGCTAGACCCCACCGTTTACGTCTATCGTGGCGCAGGTGACGAAGCTGGCGTCGTCGCTGGCCAGGAAGGCGACGACCGAGGCGATCTCCTCCGGCTGGCCGATGCGAGCCAGCGCGCTGCCGAGGGCCCGCTTCCGCGCGCCGGCGGGCACCTGGTCGCCCATGGCGGTGTCGATCAGCCCGGGCGCGATCGCGTTCACGCGGATGCCGTGCTTGCCGAGCTGGCGGCCGATGCTCTTGGTCATGTTGATCACCGCGGCCTTGGAGGCGCCGTATTCCACCGCGGTGCTGCCGGCCTGCCCGGCCAGCGAGGCGGTGGTGATGATGCTGCCGCCCTGGCCCTCCGCGATCAGGCGCTTCGCCACCCATTGCGCAGCGAAGTAGGGCACCTTGAGGTTCACCGAGAGCACGTCGTCGAACTGCTCTGGCGGCACGTCCAGGAAGCTGTCGGAGGCGCGGTAGATGCCGGCGTTGTTGAACAGCACCTGGATCAGGCCCTGCTCCGCCTCGATGCGCGCCAGCGTCTCGGCCATGCGGGCGAGGTCGGTCATGTCGCAGGCGTAGTAGGGCCAGTTGCCGACGCTCTCGGCGCCGATGTCGATGCCCACCGTGCGGTAGCCGTCCTGCGCCAGGCGGCGGCAGGTGGCCGCGCCGATGCGGCCGTTGGAGCCGGTGATGACCGCGACCTTCGCCATGGCGTGTTCCCCTGGGTTCGTTGGGGCAAGCTCAGCCGATCCGCAGCAGCACCACAAGGGCCGAGACGGTGAACACCGAGGCGATGGTGGAAACCAGGATGGTGGCCGAGGCGCCGGCGACGAAGCGGCCGTATTCGCGCGCCAGCACGAAGCAGTTGGCTGCACTGGGCAGGGCGGCCAGCAGCAGGGCGGATTTCATCCACATGTCGTCCATCGCCGGCACCACGGCGAGCAGGGCGAGTGCCAGGGCCGGCTGCAGCAGCACCTTGCCGGCGCTGGCCCAGGCGACCTCGCGCCATTCCTCGCCCACGCCCTGTTCGCTGAGGAAATGGCCGATGGCGAACAGCGCGCAGGGGCCGGCCGCGCTGGCCAGCAGGTCGAGGAAGCGCCCCACGGGGGCGGGGATGGGCAGGGCGAGGGCCGAGACCAGCATGCCCAGCGCCACGGCCTGCATGATCGGGCTGCGCAGCACCGCGCCGGCCACCCGCGCCACGGCGGCGCCGCGCGAGGGCGGCGGGTTGTCGCCGCCGAATTCGGCCACCACCAGCGCCAGCGTCAGCAGCCCCGCGGCCCCCAGCACCACGGCCAGCGTGGCCGGCAGCGCGCCCTGCGGGCCGAAGGCGGCGATGCAGAGCGGGATGCCCATGTAGCCGACATTGCCGAAGGAGGCGGCCAGGCCATGCAGGCTCATGTGCGCCACCCCGGCGCCGGCCACCAGCCGGGCCGCGACCATGCCGATGAGGTAGGTGGCGAACATGCTGCCGCCGAACACGGCCACGAAGGGCCAGTTCAGGATCTCCTCCAGCCGCACCTTCGCCAGCGCGCCGAACAGCATGGCCGGCAGCGCGAACCAGGTGACGAAGCCGTTCAGCGCCGCCGTGCCGTGCTCCCCCAGCAGGCGCAGCCGCCCGCCGAGCCAGCCGATGCCCACCAGCGCGAAGACCGGGAAGGCGACGGTCAGGATGGCCTGCAAGGCGCGCTCAGGCCTTCTTGGCCGCAGGCATCACCAACTGCGTCTGCGTCACCACCGCCACCAGCCTGCCGTCGGCGCGGGTGATGCGGGTCTGCCAGATCATGGTGGTGCGGCCCTTGTGCATCGGCGTCGCCTCGCCGGTGAGGACCATGCCGATCAGCGCCGGGGCGATGAAGTTGGTCTTGCTCTCCAGCGTGGTGGTCTGCATGCCCTCGGGCAGGTTGATGATGGTGCCGATGGCGCCGAGCGTGTCGGCAAACGCCATCAGCGCGCCGCCGTGGATGGCGCCGGTGCCGTTCGTGACCTCCTCGCGCACCTCCAGCGTGGCCGCCACGCGGTCCATCTCGGTGGCGGTCAGCTCCATGCCGAGCATGCGCGGGAAGGCGGGCAGGCGGTGCTTGAGGCGAACGGCGGTCATGCTTCTCTCCACGGCGCAGACCCGCTAGGCTTCGCGCAGATGCAGGTGGCCCGCAAGGGCTGAAACGGGAACGCGACCGGCGGGATGATCCAACCAGGATCGGGCTGCCGCAGCGCGGCTGCCCTCGCAACTGTCGGCGGCGAGCCGGGTCCTACGTGCCATTGCCCCTTCCGGGGCGAGAAGGCGGGCCAGGCGCAGGAGGCACCCCCTCCGAAAACCGCGAGCCAGGAGACCGGCCGGCATCGAGACTGTTCGCACGCGACGGGCGAGGTGCACCGGCGCAGCGGGAGAAAGACCCGTATGCGGCAGCCGCCCCTGAACCGGGTGCGCCATTCGGCGCGCCCCGCCTGGAGGCTTGCATGCCCCGATTCCGCCTCGCGACGGCCCTGGCCGCCGCGTCCTTCCTGCTGACCCCCACCCAAGCCGCGGCGCAAGGGACCGTCCTGCCCGAAAGCGTCGTCACCGCCACGCGCGTGCCGACGCTGGTGGAGCGCATCCCCGCCGGTGTCACGGTGATCGACCGCGCCACCATCGAGGCGCGCGGCTACACCACGCTGGTGGAGGCGCTTTCCGCCGTGCCCGGGATGCGCCTGGTGCCCTCCGGCGGGTTGGGCGGCAATGCCAGCGCCTTCACCCGCGGCACCAACTCCAACCACACGCTGGTGCTGCGCGACGGCATCCCGCTGAACGACCCCGCCGACCCCGGCGGGTTGTTCAACTTCGGCGTCGATACCCTGGGCGACGTGGAGCGCATCGAGGTGGTGCGCGGCCCGATGTCTGGCCTGTACGGCTCCGGCGCGATCGGGGGCGTGGTGAACCTGATCAGCCGCAAGCCGCGCGGCCCGGCGCAGGGTTACGCGAGCATCGCCGGCGGCCTGCCCGCCGCCGTCCAGGGTGCCGCCGGCTTCTCCGGCCGCAGCGGGCGGTTCGACTACAACCTGCAGGCCGAGGCGCGCGCCGAACGCGGCTTCAACAACACGCCGCGCCGCATGCGGGTGAACACCGGCGAGCGCGACGGCTACGAAGGGGCGCTGGGCGCGCTGGAACTCGGCGTGGCGCCCACCGAGACCACGCGCGTCTTCCTCGGCCTGCGCGCCCGCGCCGCCCGCTTCGGGTTGGACGACACCGGCTTCCCGGCCTTCGACAGCCGGCGCTATGTCGGCCGCGACCAGAACGTGCAGACGCGCCTGGGCGCCAGCGGGCTGTTCCTGGACGGCGCGTGGGAAACCTCCGTCGTGCTCGCCCACACCCGTTCCTTCCGGCACTACACCCAGCGGCTGGAGGCGGCGGACCCCAGCCAGGCGGCCTCCGACAACCGCTTCCGCGGCGAGCGCACCGTGCTGCAATGGAGCAACACCGTGCGCCTCCCCGATGCCGGCCCGGCTTCCGCCAGCGCGCTGCGCTTCGGCGCCGAGCACATCCAGGATGCCGCGCGCACCTCGCTCGACATCGCCTCGGGCGGGTTCCTGCCGTTCCGCTCCGCCGTGCGCGCCGCGGCCACCAGCACCGCGGGCCATGCCGGCGGCCAGACCACGCTGTTCGGCCGCCTGACGCTCACCGCCGATGTCCGCCAGCAGGAGGCGCGCTACGGCGGCAGCGCCACCACCTGGCGCACCGGCGCCGTGCTGGCGGTGCCGGAGGCGTGGTCGCGCGCCAAGCTGGCCTACGGCACCGGCTTCAAGGCGCCGTCGCTGTTCGACCTGTTTGGCCAGGACAATTTCGGCTACCGCGGCAACCCCGGCCTGCGCCCGGAACGCAGCGAAGGCTGGGAGGCGGGCCTGGCCTTCGACATCCCCGGCGCCGGCCGCCGCGACCTGGCGACGCTGGAGGTGACCTACTTCGACAACCGCATCCGCGACCTGATCAACACGGTGTTCAACCCGAGCTTCACCGCCTCCACCACGCAGAACGTGGCCCGCGCGCGCAGCCAGGGGGTGGAGGCGAGCCTGACGCTGCGCCCCGCGCCCTGGGCGGAGGCGGTGCTGAGCTACACCTACACCGAGGCGCGCGACCAGCGCAGCCGCGCCCGGCTGCTGCGCCGGCCGCAGAACCAGGGCAGCGCCAGCCTGCGCCTCACCCCGCTGCCGGGGCTGGTGATCGCGCCCGAGCTCACCTGGTCCGGGCCGTTCCGGGACTTCCTGATCGACGATGACGGCTTTCCGGTGGGCCTCGGCCGCGCCAAGCCCGGGCTGGTCGCCAACCTCTCGGCCAGCTACGCGATGACGGAGACCACCACGCTGTTCCTGGACGGGCGCAACCTCGGCGGCTCGCGCTTCGAGGCGGCGAACGGGTTCCAGATGCCGGGGGCCAGGGTGCTGGCGGGGGTGAGGAGCAGGTTCTAAGGATTCTTCTTTTTGTGAACAAAAAGAAGCAAAAAAACTTTACGACTTTGATGCGGAGGGGCCGAGCCTCTCCGCATCAGGTCGAAAAAGTTTTTTGCTTCTTTTTTTCAAAAAAGAAGGCGCTTACTTGCTTAGGCTTGCCGCCAGATCAATGGCCGCGATCAAGCTTGTAGGATCCGCCTTCCCCGTGCCGGCGATGTTGAACGCGGTGCCGTGGTCCGGCGAGGTGCGGATGATCGGCAGGCCCAGCGTGGTGTTCACGCCGTGGTGCATGTCCAGCGTCTTCAGCGGGATCAGCGCCTGGTCGTGGTACATGCCCATCGCCACGTCGTAGCGGGCGCGCATCTCGGGCGTGAACATGCTGTCGGCGGCGAAGGGGCCGGAGACGTCGTGGCCCTCGGTGCGGAGCTGTTCGATGGCGGGGGTGATGGTGGTGATCTCCTCCTCGCCCATCGTGCCGTCTTCACCGGCATGCGGGTTGAGGCCGGCGATGGCCACGCGCGGGCGGGCGATGCCCCAGTGCCGCTGCAGCGCGGCGATCGTCACGCGGGTGACGGCGACGATGCGCTCCTGCGTGATCATCTCCAGCATGCGGCGCAGGGAGGCGTGCACGGTGATGGGCACCACGCGCAAATCGGGGCTGGCCAGCATCATCACCGGCAGCGGCGCGCCGGTGAGGGCGGCGAGGAACTCGGTGTGGCCGGGATACGCGAAGCCGCTGCCATACAGCGTGGATTTGTGGATCGGGTTGGTGACGATGGCCGCGGATTCGCCGGCCAGGGTCAGCTTCACCGCCTGCTCGATGGAGGCGATCACGGCCGGGGCATTGGCCGGATCGGGCCGGCCGGGCACGGCAGGGGCGGCCAGGCGGATGGGCAGGACGGGGAGCGCCTCGGCGAAGGTCTCCGCACCCTGGGCGAGGGAGTTCACCGGGCGCACCGGCACGTTCAGGCCCAGCGCGGCGGCGATGCCGGCCAAGCGGTCCGGATCGTCCAGCGCGACGAAGGCGCGCGCGGTGCGACGGGCCAGCCAGGCGCGCACGGAAAGCTCGCCGCCGATGCCGGCGGGGTCGCCCATGGTGAGGGTGAGGGGCAGGGTCATGGGGGGACTATGGGAAACGACGCGGCAGTAAGCAAGGAAGCACGTTCTTTTTTGAAAAAAAGAACCAAAAAACTTTTATCCACTTGCACGCGTGCTGGGTGCCCGGCACGCGTGCAAGTGGGAAAAGTCTTTGGGGCTGGCCTAGATAGCGAAGAAAGGCTATCTAGATCAGATGGTTACGTCACGTCGGCGGAGCCGCCTCCCGGTTGTTAGCCAGGAGGCTCTTGTTA
>CANHCJ010000214.1 GCA_947458025.1 Rhodospirillales bacterium
CGCCTGCGCGCCGGCCGGGGCCCCGGCCTGCTGCTGCGGCCCGCCATGCCCGTCCAGCGCCTCGGCCAGGTCGGCCACCAGCCCGTCCTCGATTCCGCCCGGCACCGTCCCGCCGTTGCGCTCGGCCGCCAGCAGGTCGGCGAGGATGTCGGCGCCGCGCAGCACCAGCATCACGCGGGCGGGGTCACTCG
Source organism: Rhodospirillales bacterium (assembly GCA_947458025.1). Taxonomy (GTDB): domain Bacteria; phylum Pseudomonadota; class Alphaproteobacteria; order Acetobacterales; family Acetobacteraceae; genus CAMDGX01. Next base: position 192 of record CANHCJ010000214.1, read on the forward strand.
GCACCGCGCCCTCGCGCATCAGGTCCAGCAGCGTCTCCATCGCATGCGCCAGCGCCACGATGCGCCCGAAGCCGAACACCCCACCGCCACCCTTCATCGAATGGATGGCGCGGAACAGCGCATGGATCGTCTCGCCGTCGCCGGTGCCGTCGTGCAGCGCGTTCAGCTGCGCATAGGCACTGTCCAGCAGCTCCGCGCATTCCTCGAAATACGTGGCGCGCAACTGTTCCAGGGGCGAACCGCTCATCCCAGCACCCGGTTCACCACGTCCACCAGCTTCTTCGGGTCGAACGGCTTCACCAGCCAGCCCGTGGCCCCCGCGCTCTTGCCCTCGGCCTTCTTCGCCGCGTCGAACTCGGTCGTCAGCATCAGGATCGGCGTGGAGCGGAACGCCGGCAGCGTCCGCAGCGACCGGATCAGCGTCACCCCGTCCATGTTTGGCATGTTGAGGTCGGTGATCACCACGTCCACCGGCGCGGCCTGCAGCGCGGCCAGCGCCTTCCGGCCGTCCTCCGCCTCGCTCACCTCGAAGCCCGCCTCGCGCAGCGTGAACGCCACGAGGTCGCGCATCGTCTTGGAATCGTCGACGGTCATGACCCGCTTGGCCATCTCAGCTCTCCAGGGGAATGGCGGCCGCAAGGCCGAGATCGGCAATTGCCGCGGCAAGTGCGGCGGATGCCCCGACAACCCGCAGCGCCGCGGCCTCGCGCCGGGCCGCGGCCAGGATCTTGAGGCAGGGCACCGAAACCCGCTCCACGTCGCTGCCGTCCAGCACCAGCGCGCTGCCGGCGGCGGCCGGATCGGCCAGTGCCTCGCCGATCTGCCGCAGCAGCTCCGGGGCCGCGCCGAGGTCGAGCGCGGCCGCAAGCCGGATCGCCGCGCCGGTCGCCGAGGGAAGGGATGAACTGGGGTCGGAAGGCATGGGGGGCACCCTGGCTCACCGCCGGAACGCCCGGCAGCTCTGGCCCCGTTCTGGCCCCGAGAGGTTAAGGAAAAACTTGCGGGAATTTCATTTGGCGGAATGGCGGTTGTTCAGAAAAGCTCGACGTCGCCGCCGGCCTCCGCTTCGGCTTCGGCCAGCTCGGCCCGCCCGCCCTGCAGCCGGTCCACGAAACGCCGCCGCACCGCGCTCAGCGTCTGGCCGTGCAGAAGCCGCTCGACCAGCGCGAGGTTCGCCGCCGGGTCCGGCTCCGGCAGCGCGGGCACCTCCGCCCGCGTCTCCTCGCCCAGCCCGTCCACCATCGCGCCCACCGCCTCCAGCGCATCCGCCACATGCGCCAGGTGCTGGGAGGCACGGTCCTGGAACTGCGCCCCGGTCACCAGCCCGGCCACGGTTGCGGCAATCTCGTCCGAGGCGGCGGAGCTTTCGTCCAGAACCGCGGTCATCGCGCCGTTCTGCGCCACCAGCCCGGCCAGCACCGCGTCCAGCTGCGTGCGCGTGGCATCGCCCTCGCCCCCGCCCGATGCCGCAACCCCGCGCAGGCGCTGGTGTGCCGCCCGCACCGACCGCGCGATCACCCCCACCCGCTCGCGCACCTGGCGGGAGATTGCGTCGGTCTGCAGCGACAGGTCCTTCAGCTCATGCGCGATCACCTTGAACGCGCCGCCCGTCCCGTCGCCCCCGCCGGCGCCGTCGCCCCGATGCGCCTCGATCGCCGCGTTCAGCGCCACGTAGCGCGCCTTGGTGTTGATCTCCTCGATCCGGGCGACCAGCTTCTCCACCTCGGCCATGTCCTCCACCACGGTGTCCAGCGCCTGCACCATGGCGCCGGCCTGGGACGAGACGCGGCGCAGCCCCTCGCCCGCCTCCACCACCGCGGTCTCCACCATTGCCACCACCTCCGTCGTGGCCATCCGCGTGCCGCCCACCTCCACCTCCCGCGCGATCGCCGCCACGCCGCGCACCCGCTCGGCCTGCGCCACGGCACTGCGCGCGAGGTCGCGGAACCGCGCCGTCAGCGTCGCGGTGCTGTCCTCGATCAGATGGGAGGTCGCGCCGATCTCCTCGGTCATCGCCAGGAAGGCGCGGCGCTGCATCCCGCCCAGCGCCAGCCAGCGCCCGAGCAGCTCCGCCAGCGGGTCGGGGTCCAGGTGCGAAGGGGGCACGGCGATGCTGATGGCATCCGGCATGGTGGTGGGCTCCTCGGCGGATGGGGCCCGCACCCTGAAGCCGGCGCGTAAACAAACCATTGCCCCGCCCCCGGCGTGCCCGGCAGGCGCCGCGCGCTACCAGCGCGGCAGGATTGTCCCCGGCGGCGGGAAGGTCGCCCGCCAGTGCCGCGCGATATCCGCCCGCGTGGCCACCCACACCCGCTCGTGGCTGCCCACGTAGTCCAGGAACCGCTCCAGCGCCGCGGTGCGGCCCGGCCGCCCGGCCAGGCGCCCGTGCAGCCCCAGGCTCATCATGCGCGGCCGCCCCTCCAGCCCGTCGCGGTAGAGCACGTCGAACGTGTCCTTCAGGTATGTGAAGAACGCATCCCCGTCCGGGAATCCGCCCGGCACGGCGAAGCGCATGTCGTTCGCCTCCAGCGTATAGGGCACGAACAGCTCCGGCGTGCCCGCCACGTCGGCCCAGAACGGCAGGTCGTCGGCGTAGTTGTCGGCGAAATACAGCAGCCCGCCATGCTCGCTCAGCAGCCGGTAGGTGCGCGCGGAGGAGCGGTTGTACCAGCCCAGCGCCGGCGCGCCGCAGATCTGCGCATGCAGCGCCAGCGTATGCGCGATCTCGGCGCGCTCGCCCTCCTCGTCCGCCGGCGGGTCGATGTTCCAGCGCAGGCCGTGGCTGGCGATCTCCCAGCCCGCCTCGTTCATGGCGGCGACGGCTTCCGGGTTGCGGCCCAGCGCCATGGTCACGCCATAGCAGGTGGTGGCCAGCCGGCGCCGCGTCAGCACCCGCCACAGCCGCCAGAACCCCACGCGGCTGCCGTATTCCCACAGGCTCTCGGCCGTCAGCGCCCGGCGGCCGACCACGGGTGCGGTGATGTGCTCGGTCAGGAAGGCCACCGATTGCGGGTCGCCGTGCAGCACGCTGCTCTCGCCGCCCTCCTCGTAGTTCACCACGATGTTGAGCGCGAGCAGCGCGCGTCCCGGCCACCGCGGATCGGGCGGGTTGCGGCCGTAGCCGACCATGTCGCGCGGATAGCCGGAGGTCGCGGGATCGAACGGGTTCACCATCGGCGCATCACATCACGACCCCGCCGCTCCCGCCAGGGCATGCCCTCAATCCCCGCTGGCGCCAAGGCCAGGGCCCCCCTGCAGGCCCTGGCCGCGCCGGAGCGCCGGCGCCGGTCGCGTCAGCCGTTGGCGGCCTTCTTGGGCGCCTCGGAGCCGGCGGCCTTGCGCGCCGTGGCCTGGGCCTCGGCCATGATGCTGCGCAGGTCGCGCAGGAAGGCCGTGCCCTTCAGCGTGCGCTGCACCAGCACGCTGCGGCGGTCCATCGGGTCCACCTTGCGGCGGGCCAGATCGAGCTCGCCCAGCCGGTCCAGCGCACGGGTGATGGCAGGCTTGGAGACGTTCAGCTCGGCCGCGAGGCCACGCACGGTGTGCGCGCCTTCCTGCAGGTAGCAGGTGAGGAACACGCCCAGCTGGCGTGCCGACAGGTCCGGGCCGTCGCGCCGCACCAGGGCGACGACTGTATCACGCAGTACGCCGACCAGGTTCTCGGGAGTCGCGTTGGCAGCCATGACAGGGTCCTTTCTGAATCGAGACCGTTTCGGGTTCGCCCGCCCGGGCATCCGGGGCGGTGCGGTTGCAGGCGGCGGGGGCGCATCCGGCGGCGCCCCCCAAGGGGTTCAGGCGGCGAGTTTCGCTTCGATCGCGGCACAGACGGCTCGCATCGCCTGGGCCTCGCCCCCCTCCGGGCGGCCCGGTCGGGAGGAGTCGTTCCATGCATAAAGATCGAAATGGAGCCAGGAGGTTCCGGGTGCCAGGAAACGACGCATGAATAAGGCCGCCACGATGGCCCCGGCCATCGGTTTGGAGGCCACGTTGTTCAGGTCGGCCACCGGGCTGTCGAGCCAGGAATCGTAGCCATCCCACAACGGCAGGCGCCACACCGGGTCGTGGTGCTTCGCCGCCGCCGACTCCAGCGCCGCCGCCCAGCCATCGTCGTTGGTGAAGTAGGCGGGCAGATCGGGGCCCACCGCCACCCGCGCCGCCCCGGTCAGGGTGGCGCAGTCCACCAGCAGCGCCGGCTTCTCGTCCGACGCCTCCGCAAGCAGGTCGCACAACACGAGGCGTCCCTCGGCATCGGTGTTGCCCACCTCCACGGCCAGCCCGCGCCGCGTGCGGATCACGTCCAGCGGCCGCATCGCCCGGCCCGAGACGGAATTCTCCACGCAGCCGATCCGCACGGCCAGCCGCACCGGCAGGTCCGCGTCCATGATCAGCTGCGCCAGGCCCAGCGCGGTGGCCGCGCCGCCCATGTCCTTCTTCATGCGCAGCATCGCCCCGGGGGGCTTGAGGTCGTAGCCCCCGGTGTCGAAGCACACGCCCTTGCCGCACAGCGCCACCAGCGGCGCATCGGCCCCCGCCGCGCTGCCCTGCCAGCGGAACGCCGCCACCACCGGCGCGCGTTCGGAGCCGCGGCCCACGGCGGCCACGGTGGGATATTCCCGCTCCAGATCAGCACCTTCGGTCAGCGTCCAGCCCGCCTTGTGCTCGCTGGCCAGCGCCACCGCGGCGGCGGCCAGCTCCGCCGGGCCCAGCAGGTTGGCCGGCGCGTTGATCAGGTCGCGCACCCGCCAGGCGGCCCGCACCTGGGAGACGGCGCGGCCGGCCCCCGCGCCCACCACCAGCCGCGCCGGCGCGCGCTTGGGGGCGCGGAACTGGCGGTAGCGGTAGGCGCCGAGCCCGAAGCCGAGCACGGCGGAGGGAACATCGAAGTCACCCGGGGCGAGCGCCCAGTCGCCCTCCGGCAGCGCGAAGGCCAGCGAACCGAACGCCTGCGGCCCGCGTTCCTCGCCCAGCCCCAGCACCGCGCCAGCCACGCCATCGGGGCCCGGCAGCAGCCGAAGCTCGTGGGCCTTGGCGCGGAACTCGCTGCCGCGCAGCCAGGCGGCCTGCGCCGCGGGCAGGCCGGCCATCCAGGCCTCCAGACCTGCCGGCCGGATCGCATGCACCAGCCTTGCGTGCTGGGCCTCCCCGATGAACGGCAATCCCTGGTCGGACATCGCCAAACCTTTCAGCCTCCACTCGCGTCAAAAGGAGCCGATTCGCGCTCTCCGTTCATCGCACCCCTGTCCCACGAACACAAGCTCGTTACGGATATGGCGGACGTAATGTTGCTAAAATATCCGTAATACGTCTAAGGAGTCACCATTCTGTGACCTAAGCGTAATGTGCAACGACTACCCCGGCATGCCGGCCGGGGTACCGCCGTGCTCACCCCCGGCCGAACGCCTCGGCCAGCCGCGCTTCCACCGCCCGCGCGAACCCCGCGGGGTCGCGCGGGGCATCGCCATCCTGGATCCGCGCGAGGTCCAGCAGCATGCCCGCGCTGGCCGCGATGTCCTGCCCCGCCGCCACCTGGGCGGCCAGGGCCGCGATCAGCCCGTGCCGCGGATTGATCTCCAGCACCGGCGCCCCGCTCATGCCCGCCCGCCCGGCCCGGCGCAGCAGCCGCTGCATCTGCAGGTCCGCCCCGGCCTCCGCGGCGGCCAGCACCACCGCGCTGTCCACCAGCCGGTCCGTGGTGCGCACATCGGCCACCTCGCTGCCCAGCGCCGCCTTCAGCGCCGGCACCAGCGCCTCCGTGTCCGCCGCCTCGCCCTCCGGCGCGCTTTCCGGCGCGATCTTCGCCAGGTCCGCCGCACACTGCGTCACGCTCACCAGCTTCTTGCCCTCGAACCCGTCCAGCCGCTCCGGCCAGAACGCGTCGATCGGGTCGGACATCAGCAGCACCTCGATCCCGCGCGCGCGGAACCCCTCCAGCTGCGCCGAGCGCGACAGCGCCGCCGCGTCGTCCCCGGCCAGGTAGTAGATCGCCTCCTGCCCCTCCTTCATCCGCCCCACATAGTCCGCGAACGAAACCAGCCCCGCCTGCGTGGAGGAGGAAAAGCGCAGCAGCCCGGCGATCTCCGCCCGGTGCTCGGCATCGTCCCAGGCGCCTTCCTTGATCACCGCGCCGAAATTGGCCCAGATCTTCGCATAGGCCTCGGCGTCCTTGGCCTGGCTCTTCAGCTCCGTGATCGCCCGGTTGGTCACCGCGCGGCGGATGCGCGCCAGCACCGGGGTGGATTGCAGCATCTCGCGCGAGACGTTCAGCGGCAGGTCGTCGGTGTCCACCACGCCCTGGATGAAGCGCAGCCAGGGCGGCAGCAGCTCGGCCCGGTCGGTGATGAACATCCGCTTCACATGCAGCCGCAGGCGCGAGATGCGCTCCTGCTCCCCGCCCGGCTCGAACGGCTTCATGCCGGGGATGAACAGCAGGGCGTGGAACTCCACCATCCCCTCGGCCCGCCAGTGCACCGTGGCCGCCGGCGCGTCGAAATACAGGCCGATCCCGCGGTAGAACCCGGTGTAGTCCTCCTCCGTCAGCTCCGAGCGGCTCTTGCGCCACAGCGCCGTGCCCTCGTTCGCCGCCACGTCCTGCCCGTCGCGTGCGATCATCACCGGAATGGTCACGTGATCGGCCCATTTGCGCACGATCGCCTCAAGCCGCATCGGGTCGAGATACTCGTCCGCATCCGCCTTCAGGTGCAGCACGATCTCCGTGCCCGCCTCCTCCCGCGAAGCCGGCGCCAGGGTGAACTGCCCGCGCCCTTCGCTCGCCCAGGTCCAGGCCGCATCCGTGCCCGCCTTGCGCGAGGTCACCTCCACCCGGTCGGCCACCATGAAGGCGGAATAGAACCCCACCCCGAACTGCCCGATCAGGCTCACCCGCTGCTCCGGC
>CANHCJ010000215.1 GCA_947458025.1 Rhodospirillales bacterium
CCGAACCGGGTGGCGCGGGCGCTGGGGCGGCTGGCCTCCTTCGGGCTGGACAGCGCAGCGGCGCGGCGAATTCCGGCAGCGCTGTCCGGCGGCATGGCGCAGCGCGGCTTGCTGGCGATCGCCGCCGAGTGCCCGGCGCCGGTCCTGGTCGCCGACGAGCCGACCAAGGGTCTGGACGGCGCCCGGCGCGCGGAAGTGGCCGAGGCCCTGCGCGCCATGATGGCCGCGGGGCGGGCCTTGCTGATCGTCACCCATGACCTCGCGCTGCCGGCGCTTCTCGACGCACGGATGCTCGTGCTGCACGAAGGGGTGCTGGTGGAGGAGGGGCCGGCCGCGCGCGTGCTGGCGGCGCCGCAGCATCCGTGGACAAGGCGGCTGATGGACGCCCAGCCGGCGAACTGGCCCGCCCGCGTTGCGCCGCCGGCCGGCGAGATGCTGGTGGCGGCGCGCGGGCTGGGGTTCGGCTGGTCGGCGCGGGATCGTCTGTTCACCGGGGTCGATCTTTCGCTGCGGGCCGGTGAGATTGTCGGGCTGGCAGGGCCGAGCGGGTCCGGCAAGTCGACGCTGTGCGACCTGCTGCTGGGGCTGCGCCGTCCCAACGCGGGCCAGGTGCTGTGGCGCGGTGAGGACATAGCCGGGGCGGGGCGGCTGCGGCGCGCGGTGCAGCGCGCGGTCCAGAAGCTGTTCCAGGACCCCGGCGCCGCCTTCCCGCCGCATCGGCGGCTGCGTGCCGTGTTCGGGGATCTCGCCGCCGTCACAGAGGCGCCGCTCGACCGGCTGCCGCCGCTGCTCGAACGGCTGGGGGTGCGCGCCGACGTGCTGGAGCGGCGTGTGGGCGAGATCAGCGGCGGCGAGGCGCAGCGGCTGGCACTGGCACGCGCCCTGCTCCTGCGTCCGGCCGCGCTCATCGCCGACGAGCCGACTTCGCGGCTGGACGCGGTGACCCAGGCCGAGCTGTGCCGTCTGCTCCGCGATCTCGCCGACCGCGACGGGCTCGCGGTGCTGCTGGTCAGCCACGACGATGCGCTGCTGGCCGCTATGGCGTCGCGCACACTGCGGCTTTTGCTGCCTGGTTGAGACCCTCGTGCCCCGCAGACGGCTCAGGCCAGACTGGCCCGTGTGGCGCGCGCGAAGCGATCAGCTGATCCCGCAGCGCGATCAATCAGCCAACTAGGCTCGTTGCTCTCACATTCGATCACCACCAGTTCGTCGCCACGTCGCACAACATCGATGCGCGGAAGGCGGCAATGCCGACATGGCACGTACCCTGGCCTCGACGCGCGGCACGTAGTTGGTCAGCGGATGGATGAACACACGCACCGGGGCGTGGACCGAGCTGGTGCGGAACTCACCCGGCGGGAGCGGCTTGCGCCGGGCGTGGTTGGTGACCTCGTCGGACACCACGATCTGCTCCCGGCCGCCGGTGATCTCGGGGATGAACTCAGACACCAACAGGCCGTGGTGGCCGAGACCGGCCTCGGTCCCGGGCAGCACCGCCGGCAGCGCGTCGCGGCGCGCAAGCGGCGTGACTTCGGTTCAGCCTTGCGCGGCCAGGCAGGCCTCGAAGCCGCGGCGCAACTGTGGCCGGTTGAGGTTGCGCCCGATGAACACCAGCTTGGACTGTCGCGGCGCCCCGTCGCGCCATGGACCCATGAAGTCGCCATCGGCGATCATGTGCACGGCCTGGAACACGAAGCGCTCGTTCTCGCCGTCAAAGTCGAGAATCCCCTTGGTGCGCAGCAGGTCGCCACCGCGGGTCGTCAGCAACTCGCCGATCCATTCCTGGAATCGCCCCTGGTCGAGCGGCCCCTCCGCCTCCAGGCTGACCGACTGGATCGCGTCGTCGTGCTCGTGCTCGTTGTCGCCGGAGAGGAAGGCGGGCTCCATCTCCAGCACCCGGTTCAGGTCGAAGGCCCCGCGGTCGAGCAGTTCGGCAATCGGCACGGCGCCATGCTGCGCATGGTGGACCGTCGCGTGCGGGTTGATCGAGCGGATGCGGCGCTCGACCGCCGCGAGTTCGTCGGCGCTGACCAGATCGGTCTTGTTCAGCACGATCACATCGGCAAAGGCCACCTGCTCCTCCGCCTCGTGGCTGTCCTCCAGCCGCGCCAGCAGGTGCTTGGCATCAACCACGGTGATGATGGCATCGAGCCTGGTGCGTTCGCGCACTGTCTCGTCGACGAAGAAGGTCTGCGCCACCGGCGCTGGATCGGCCAGCCCCGTGGTCTCGATGATGATGCCGTCCAATCCCCGGCGCTTGATCAGCCCGCCGACGATGCGGATCAGGTCGCCGCGCACGGTGCAGCAGATGCAGCCGTTGTTCATCTCGAACACCTCCTCGTCGACATCGACGACGAGGTCATTGTCCACGCCGAGCTCGCCGAACTCATTGATCACCACGGCATACTTGCGGCCATGATTGCCGGTGAGGATGCGGTTCAGCAGCGTGGTCTTGCCGGCGCCGAGATAGCCGGTGAGCACCGTGACGGGGATCGGGGCAGGAGCGTTCATGGGCGTGTCTCCTCAGGCGGAAAGGGCGGGGGAAGGGGCAGCGGCATCGAGCCCGGCCGACAGGAAGGCTGCGAGGCTGGCTTCGATCGCAGCGCGCGGCAGGTCACGCACGATGAAGACGATGCGCGAGCGGCGATCGTCGCCGTCGGGCCAGGCCGCCAGCTGCACGGTGGGGTGGAACACGTGCTGCACGGCATGCAGCACCACCGGACGGTCCTCGCCGGCGAGGTTGAGCAGGCCCTTGACCCGCAGCAGGGAGTCGCCGCGGGTGGCCGTGATCATGTCGAGCCATGTCGCCAGCGCCGTCAGGGGCAGCGGGTGGTCGAAGGTGAGGCAGAACGAATGGATCCGCGCGTCATGCCGGTTGGGGTCGTGTGCGTGCTGGTGGTGATGGCCGTGATCGGCCTGGGCATGGCCGGCGTGGTGGTGGTGCGTGTGGTCCTCGTGATGCGCCGCGCCGTGAAGCCATTCCATGACCGCCTCGGGCCGCGCCGAGGGATCATAGGGTCCGGCCGACATCACCAGGGCCGGGTCGATGCAGCCTTGGTTGGCGCGGTGGAGCGGTGCGCCCGGGTTCAGCAACCGCAACCGCGCCTCGAGCGCTGCGACGACTTCAGGCGCTGCAATGTCGGCCTTGGTCACAAACAGCCGGTCCGCGACCGCCGCCTGGCGCACCGCCTCGAACTGGGCATCCAGCGTCGCCATGCCATTGACGGCATCGACGGTTGCCACCACGCCGTCCAGAACGAACTGCCCCAATATCAAGGTGTCAGCCATCAAAGTCTGTAGAATGGGCGCCGGGTCAGCCAACCCCGTCGTCTCGATCACCACGCGGGCGATCGGATGACCCTGCGCCATTCGGTCCTGTAGCCCAGCCAGCGCGCGCACCAGATCGCCGCGGATGGTGCAGCACAGGCAACCGGCGTTCAGCAGCACGGTGTCGTCGTCCAGATGTTCGACCAGCAGGTGGTCGAGCCCAACCTCGCCGAACTCGTTGATCAGGACGGCGGTATGTGCCGCTTGCGGGTGCTTCAGCAGCCGGTTGAGCAGCGTTGTCTTGCCGGAGCCGAGAAATCCGGTGAGTACCGTGACGGGAATGCGCTCCAACATTGCGGTCACGCCCCGTACAGCGTGGCAGGGTCCACACGCGGCGCGTCGATCTCGCACCATGTGTCGTCGCGGGCTTCCCAGGAGAAGCACGACCGCCGCCCGGTGTGGCAGGCAACCCCGTGCTGGTCGACCAGCGCCAGAAGAGTGTCACCGTCGCAATCCAGGCGCAGCGCCACCAGGTGCTGCTGCTGGCCGGAGGTCTCACCCTTGCGCCACAATCCGTTGCGGCTGCGCGAATAGTAGCAGACGCGACTTGTGGCCAGGGTCTCCAGCACGGCGTCGCGGTTCATCCAGGCCATCATCAGGATCTCGCCGGTGTCGTGCTGCTGGGCGATGCATGGCACCAGACCCGCATCGTTCCAGGCAATCGTGGCGAGAAGGGCATTCGGCTGCACATCGTGTCTCATAGTGATATGTTATACCATTACATTTCTCGGCGCCAGCACTGTCCCTGCGATGGCGTGAGCCGGAAGCGGTCCGCGCTACCAGGCGGCGCGATACAGCGCCTCGAAGTCCTCGGCCGCGAGCGGGCGGGGATTGCTGCGGTTGACTGGATCGTTCACCGCATCTGAGACCAGCAGCGGCAGCAGTTCGTTCGTGCCACCGAGGTCGCTGATGGACCGCTCGAGGCCGATGTCGCGGCGCAGCGTCACGATCGCATCGAGTGCACGCTGGCCATTGCCCTGCGCCCCGCCGGCCGGATCGGCCGCGCCGAGCACATCGGCAACACGGGCATACCGTGCGTAGGCAATCGGCATGTTGGCCGCCATCACATGCGGCAACATGGTGGCGAGGGTCTGGCCATGCGCGGCGTTCAGCCGGGCTGACAAGGCATGACCGGTGCCATGCGCGGCTCCCAGCCCGGAGACGTTGAAGGCGATCGCCGCCATGCTGGAGGCCAGCATCATCTGCGCCCGCGCCTCGAGGTTGTCGGGCTCACGCAACACAATGGGCAGATTCGTGGCGACCATGCGGATCGCCTGCAGGGCGACACCGTCGGAATAGGGCGTGGTGCGCGACGATGAGCAAGCTTCCACCGCGTGCGTCAGCACGTCGAAGCCGCAGGTCGCAGTCGGATAGGGCGGCAGCTTCAGTGTGAGAGAGGGGTCGAGCAGCGAGACGACCGGCACGATGCTGGGGTGCACGACATAGGTCTTGCGGCCCAGCGCGGTGTTGGTGATCACGCAGGCCGAATTGGTCTCCGATCCCGTCCCGGCCGTCGTCGCCACCGCGATCACCGGCACGCCGGGCTGGCTTGGCGGCGTGGCCTGCAGCGCCGCGACCGATCCGGGATTGGGCCCCAGCAGCGCGATTGCCTTGCCGCAATCCATCGCCGACCCGCCGCCGATGGCGATCACTACCGGATCAGCCAAGCTGCGCAGCAAGGCTGCACCATCCTCGACATTGCGGTCGGTGGGATTGGCCTCGACCCCGTCGAACACCTTGACCGTGATTCCGTCGGCGGCCAGGCGCTCCAGCATAGGCGTGATCACCCCGGCGCGCATCAGGCCGGGATCGGTGACCACCATGGCGCAACTGCGACCCAATGCCCGGACATGGCCGGCCAGGCCGAGTGAGGAGCCGACCCCGAAGACAATGCTCGGCAGGGGGCGGATGGTGAAGGTCTTCTCTGACAGCATATCAACCTCGGGGCGTTGCGGTGGTCAGCTTGGTGGCTCGACAGATGTGCGGCGGTCTTGGCGGAGGGGCGTGGCGCCGATCGCCGCTTTGCGGAAGCCAAGTTTTCTGTGTTGTTCGGGATGATACGTTATACTATAACATATCTCTATGCCAGCGCCTTTGCCCTCCATTGTCGCATCCGACCTCGCCCGAGGCGCCGTAGCGGTACGGGGTAGGGCGCGCGGGCGTGTCCTGACACCGCTGCGGCGTGCCGTGCTCGATCTGTTGCATGCAGCGGACCGGCCCATCGGGGCCTATGCATTGTTGGAGCATCTGCGCACGACCCATCCGCAGGCGGCGCCGCCGACCGTGTATCGCGCCCTGGCCTTCCTGCTGGAGGAAGGACTCGTCCATCGCATAGAGCGGCTGAACGCCTTCATCGCGGCTGGCGAGCAACGGGCGGCTCCGGGCACCGTTCAGGTCGCGGGAAAGGTCCAGTTTCTCATCTGCGACCGTTGTGGACACACGGCCCAACTCCACGACCCCACAGTGGTCGACGCTTTGGCACAGGTCATGGATCGCCTGGGCTTCGTCGCCTGTGACGCGACGATTGAGCTTCAGGGCGTCTGTGCCACGTGCTCCGTCGCCGACATCCCTGGCGGCAGTGCCGCCCGCCATGCAGGACCATGACCATGACCGCGACCACATTGTCCGCCTCCGCGCCAGGCGACACCATTCGCGCGCCCTCGACGGTGGTCCTCGTCTGCACACGCTGCCGCTCCGCGATCCATGATCCTGACCGGCCACGCTGTGGCACCACACTGTTGGAAGCCGTGCAGGACGCCGCCAAGAGCGACCCCGCGCTGCGCGTTCAGGGTGTCGCATGCATGTCCGGTTGCACGCGCGCCTGCGTTGCCGCTGTGCTGGGGCCGGACAAGGTTGGCTACCTGTTCGGCGACCTGGCCCCAGGCAACACCAGTGCCGCAGATCTGTTGCGGATGGCGCGGCTTCATGAGGCACGCCCCGACGGTTTCGTTGCACGCGCTGACCGGCCGGATCGCCTGCGAGCCGGCATCATTGGTCGCCTGCCACCGCTGCGCTGGATCGCCTCGGCCGGCCCGGAGATCGCCTGGCCAGCGCGATGACCGCCGCGACAGCCACCGTCCGCACCAACGACGTCACCGAGCGCGAGCGCATCTGGCAGCGCTTCACCGGCGACGACTGGACCTGCTTCGATGCCTTGCCCCCCGCACTGCGCCAGCGACTGCGCGAGCACGCCTACGATGCCTGGGCGGTGAACGCCTGGACCGCCTGGCGCACCGAACGCCGCCGCGTCGGCAGTGAGCGCGCTCAGCGTAGGCTGCTCCGCTGGCTCGACGAGTGCGAACGATTGGAGCGCGCAGCCTTCGCCGAGAGCTATCGCCGCCGATACGAAGCGGCATTGCCGCACGATGCGGCGCGAGTAACAGTGCTGCGCTACGGGCGACCCGTGACGCCAGCCGTCCAGCTACCACGCCGCTGCCCGTAACTCCGCCAAGCCCAAAGCCAGGCACGCAAATCCGCGCCGAAGGACCACGCGCATGCCTGGCACGCCACCCAACGCGAATTCCCTGCCACCTCCGGGCGGAGTTCGGTCGACGCCCTTCCTGCGACTCTGGGCCGGCTGTGTTTCGGCGTGGAAAAAGGACCCCGTTTGAGGGGTGATCGGCGTCCAAAAGGGCCCCCTCTGCTGATGGGGTTCACGATGGCTCCCAGTTTGGATGGGGGCCTGGGCAAGGATGCTGGTGGTGGAGACGATATCGAAGATCCGTC
>CANHCJ010000216.1 GCA_947458025.1 Rhodospirillales bacterium
CGCCGGTGCCAGCCCCGCCAGGCCGGACTGAACCACGCCCACGGCGCGCTCCAGCACGGCCAGCTCGCGCGCCACCGCGGGCAACGCCGCCGCCACGCCGTCGTCCAGCGCAATGCGCAGGCCGACCTCGTAGTGATCGCCCATCATCGCCGCCAAAGCGGCGTCGGACAGACGTTCGGCCAAGGCTGCCTGCCCCAGGCGATCCTCCAGCGGCAGCCCTTCTGCCTCCTCCGGTTCCCTCGCGAGCCCGTCCTCGATCATCATTCCCTCCAGGAAAGGCTGTCCCAATCGAAGGCGCGGCCCTTCAGCGTGCCCACCGCCACCACCCAGGCGAAGCGTTGCGTGGGCGAAAGGCTCGCCGCGGTCTCGAAGGGCACCCCGTGCATCGCCAGATACAGCACGTCGCGCAGCTCGGGGTGCCGGCTCAGTTTCCCGCCAGCGCCCTGTCGAACCCCGGCTCCGGCTGCAGCCCGGCGGCCACCGCCGCCAGGCCCGCCTCGTCCAGCCGCTGCACCGAAGCCTCGATGCCCGCCTTGCTGGCCGGCAACGGCACCGGCACGCCATCGATCGCCCCCACGCTCGCAGCGAGCACCGCGAGCCCAAGCCAACGATCGTTGCGCGACAGCTCCGCCCCCGCCGCCTCGAACAGCCGCAGCCGGTCGAGCACGGAAAGCTTGCGCAGCTGCAGCACCCGGCCGCGCGCGTCGATCACCTCATCGGCCATCAGATGCGCCTCCTGCTGCTGGCAAAGAACTCCAGCCGCTGGCGCACGCTGGCATCGCCGCGCCACTGCCCGGCCTGGGCAAAGCGGAACACCGCGCCATCATACTGGTAGGTGCTGGTGGACCCGTCCGGCTCCGCAATGTACTGGTAGAGCGTGCCGGCCGGCACCGCACCGCCCTGCTCATACGCCGCCTCGATCCGGGCGATGAAGTCATCCGCCGCGGAACTGCCGCGCTCCAGCTCGAACATCCCCTCCCAGCCCTTCGGCAGCTCGGCCGCCATCTGCCGCCCGTCGATCCGGTCGATGCGGATGGACGCGGTCTGCTGCCGGCTGTCAAAGCCGGTCACGTGCGACAGATCCACACGCCCGAACGGCCCCATCACCACCAACTGGCAATCCCGCCCCACCGAAAACTCGTTGCTCGCCATGCCATGCTCCCTGGATGCGAAGGGGCAGCAAGGCCAGGGCTCTGCCCTGGACCCGCTGGGGCCTGAGGCCCCAGACCCCCATTACCTTTCCGCCTTCGGCGGGGAGGGGCCGACCGGGCCTCTCCACCGCCTCGATGGCCCCTCCCCGCCGAAGGCGGAAAACTGACGCCGGGTCCAGGGACCGCAGGGTCCCTGGTGGGGTCCAGGGGCAAAGCCCCTGGCCTTCCTTCCGCTACGCCACCAGCGCGCCCGGCGTGGTGGGCAGGGTTTGCCGCGCGACGGCCACCGTTTGGCCGCCTTCGAGGTTGACGATGAACTTCTCGTTGATCGCCTGGTATTGCACCTGCACGTCCGCCTGCACGTAGCCGAGGCCGGTGCGTTCCAGCGGGTTGTTGGTGGTATCGCAGATCACGCTGAACGGCAGGGTTCCGTCGCGCGAGCCCAGCATCCCCTGGCCGAGCATGTTCTGCAGGAACGAGAGCAGCGTGCTGCGGATGCGGCGGAACAGGTCGCGGTTGATCAGCTGGCCCACGTACTGCCCCATGCCCGCGTTCAGCGAGGCGGAGAGGTAGTTGGTGAGGCGCGTGTAGTTGTCGCCGCGCGTGGCCGCGTTGCTGCTGCTGTTGTGCCCGCCGCGCACGCCCCAGAAGGCACCGCCCGGCTGCGGGTTGGCGATCACGTCCAGCCCCGCGGTGAACAGGGCCGAGAGTTCCGCCGTCGAAAAGGTTCCGCGCTGCCCGCTGCCGGGCGCCCCGCTGCGCTGCGTGCCGGCGATGCCGAACAGCGGCTTGTTGAGGCTCGACTGTTCAGGCGAGAGGTTGGCCAGCCGCCCGGCGACGAAGCCTTGGGGCGAGACCAGGCGCAGCGTGGCGTTGGCCTGGTCGTTCCACCACACCCAGTCGCCCAGCATCAGCTTGCAGGCATAGCTGTCGAGCCCGGCCGAGGCCTTGTTGGCGATGGCGGTGGCGATGGCCTCGCCCGCCGCCCCGGTGAGGATCATGTAGATCCCTTCGGAGAGCCCGAACTGCGCCTGCGCGCCCCACTGGGCGGTGGCATCGGCATCGGCGAGCAGGGCGATGGAGCAGCGCTGGCCGCGCAGGGCGTACATGCCGCGGCGCGGCACGCTGTCCAGGCCTACCAGGTGGGTGGCGTTCACGTTGGCGCCGTCGGTGCCGACCACGCCGGTGCCGAAATCCCAGGTGAAGTTGCTGGGCGCCACCGCGGTGCTGCCGGGGTTGGCCACCACGATGCGGCTCGGCCCACGCTGCGGCCCCTGGCCGGTGTTGATCGCCGCGGCCAGCGCCTGCCAGAAGGCGGCGCCGGAGCCGGCGATGTTGTCGTACACCTCCGGCACCAGGCCGGGCAGGGTGATGGTGAAGCGCCAGGTGCCGGCGCGGCTGCCCGGCGCCATGGTGACGGCGATGAGGTTGCCGCGGCTGCCGGTGTGGATGGCGGTCATCACGAAGCCGGTGGTCGGGATCTGGAAGGCCGCCGCGGTATCGGTCCCGTCCGTCACGCGCACGCAACGGAAATCGGAGGCACCCTGCTGCACGGCGGTGGCGATCTGCGTGCCCATGTCGTGCTTGCGCGCCAGCACGGGGCCGAAGCTCGCCGCGTAGTCGCTCATGGAGCCGACGATCACCGGCTCGCCCACCGGCCCCCAGCTCGCGGTGCCGGCCACGCCCACCACGTTGGTGGGCACGCCGTTGATCACCAGGTTCTGCGGCGGCACGATCTGCACGTAGAGGTCGGGCACGATCAGCGCGGTGGTGTTGATGCTGCCCTGCTGGACGATCGGCATGGTTCAGCCCTCCCCGTTTGCGCGCACGCGCACCACATGCCCGGCGTGCTCGCCGGCCAGGATCTCCGCAACCTCGGCGGGCGCCGTCACCACGTCGCCCTTCGCGTACGGCCCGAAGGCGCGCACGACCACCAGATGCATCGTCATACTGTTCTCCTGATATGAAGTGGGGCGGGCGATTCACGGCTCCGACCTTCGGCCTCCGCCGATCGCGCGCCCGCGGCCACCTCAGCTGATGGCGGAACGCGCATTCGCCCCGCCGGGGGCCACGCGCGTGTCGCCGAAGATCATGGCCGGGCGCGTTTCCTGCACCGTGGTGGCGTAATCCACCGCGTAGAGCAGGTCGCGCCGGAACACCCTGGCCGTGCGGCCCTGGTCGCTCACCGTGCTGCCGCGGAACAGCAGCCTTCCGCGCGTGCCGTCCGGCAGGTCGATGAAATCCACCGCCGAGACCGCCGCATCGAGCGCGGAGGAGAGCGCATCGCGCAGCCCCGGCTCCGGGCACCAGGCGGTCAGGTGGAACACCTGGCGCTGCCGGCGCGTCTCGCGGCGCAGCGTGCGGTCGGCCACCACGCGGCCGGTCATCGGGCCGGTACCGGCCACGGTGAGGGTGGCGCCCTCCACCGTCACGATGCGGCGCGTTCGCAGGTAGGTGGCCAGCACCGCGGCCACCATCGCCGGCGTGTCGCCGGGCGCGGTGCGGTGCACCACGGCCATGCCGTCCACCATCAGCCCGGCCACCTGGCCCGGATGCGCGCTGCCGAAAACGGTCGCGCTGCGCCCGTTCACCGCGATGGCAAGCCCCGGCGCAGGCCCGGCCACCTCGTCCCACCGGTCCGGATGGCGCGTGGTCACGGCCTGGGGCCGCGCCTCGGGCGAAACCGTGATGTGCAGCCGCCCGGCGGCGAGATCCGCATCCAGCGCCGCCGCCTGCGGCCAGCCGCGATACAGCCGGCAGGCGCGGCCGATGATGCTGGGCGCCTGCGGCCCTTCCGGATAGATCACGTCGGAAGCCAGGCGCAGCAGCGCCGCCTCCACGTCAGACATGTCGGCCATGACCCTAGCTCCCTGCCCGGCGCACAACCAGGCGCCAGCCCGGCTCCGAGAGTTCCGCCTGCGCAACCACCCCGGCCCGGCCGAGATCGTCGCTGACCAGGTCGCCCTCGCGCAGCACCACGCCGGCCACCGCCGGCAGCAGCACCAGCCAGAAGCCGCCCGGCACCGCCTCCGGCAAGGCCGCCTCGCCGAGGCCCGCGCCGCCGCTGCGCACCATGCTCACCGGCCAGGCGCGCAGCACCGGCTCCGGCGCCGCACCGCCGCCATAGGGCGCCAGCCCCGGCCCGGTCGCATGCACCGGCCGCACCACGTCGATCACGCGGTTGGCGCGCACGCACAGCACCGGATGCAAATCCGGCTGGGCGGCGATGAACCACACCGCGCCATCGCCACGGCGGATGTAGTCCCCGGGCCGCGTGTAGGCGGCATCGAACAGCCCGTGCCAATACACCTGGCCATGCGTCGGCGGCTTCGCGAACCGCCCGTCCTGCGCGGTGAAGGCAGCCACCAGCCGCAACACCCGGCGCGTCGCCGCCAGTGGCGCCTCGCCGCCTTCCGGCCGGAACAGCTCGCACCACTGACCCACCACCAACCCCGCGCGGCCAAGCCCGCGATGGATCGCATCCTGCACGCGCCCTGCTTGCATGATCCCGCCTTGCCGCCCCGAATCACATCAGGGCCAACCGTTGCGCGCGTGCGCATCCCGCGGCCGTGCCGCCAGGAACCCACGCGCCATGAACACGAACATCCGCCGCCAACCACCGGCCCGCGGCGGTGAGAGCGGAGCAGGCCGGGGTTTCACCCCGGGCCCCGACCAGGGCTCTGCCGTCGCGGCGCGAAGCCGCGCCACGGAGGACCCGCCAGGGACCCAGCGGTCCCTGGACCCTGCAACCGTTCCGCCTTCGGCGGGGAGGGGCCATCCGTGCCTCTCCACCACCTCGACGGCCCCTCCCCGCCGAAGGCGGAAAAGGTCCCGGGGTCTGGGGCCGTCGGCCCCAGCGGGGTCCAGGGGCAGCGCCCCTGGCCTTGGCCCGGAGCGGAACCCCCGGCCTTCCCTACACCACCAGCGTCACCCCGGCGTCGCGCAGGGCGGGGCCGGGTGGCACGCCCAGGAAGCCGCACAGGCGGCGGCGCCAGTCGTCGAACAGTGCGGTACGTTCCCGCACTTCGCGCGGGTTTCGTTTCCACACGGCGGCTTCGCTGGTATCCAGCATCGCCCCGCTGTGCGGGATCGCGGCTTCCAGTTCGGCCAGCGTGGCCAGGTATTGCCGCGTCACCGCCTCTTCCGTGCCCGACATCGGGGTCATGCGGAATTCCATCAGCCCGTAGGCCTGGTGGAACCGCCAGCCCTGGAACCCTTCCGCCCCGCTGCCATAGGCCGGATAGCCGCAGTGCCGGCGGATGTCCGTCCGTTCCGCTTCGGTGAACGCCATTCATGCCTCCGCGCGGCGTGCGGCGGGGGGCTTCTCAGCCCCCCGCCTTGGTTGCTCAGCCGAAATGCTCAACCATCACCGCCCGCTTGTAGGCCGCCTTGTTGGCGGTGTTCACGGTGTCGGTGGTGGTCGTCACGTCGCTCGGCGCGCAGTAGCCGCCGATCCAGTACCAGCTCTGCGCGATGATCTGCTGCAGGCGGTCGATCGGCTCGCGCGTCACCATCGCCACGCCGTCCACCAGCGAAACGATGGTGTTCGGCGGCGCGGTGTCGTCCGCCCCCATGCCGGCATAGCTGCCCTCGATCAGCGCGCCCTGGCCGCACACGATCGGCCGGCGCACCACCGCCCCGTTGATGGAGGGGTGGTTCTGCACATAGGCCATGTTGGTGGGGATGAAGCGCAGGCCAAGGAACTCGTTCACCAGGCCCTTGGCATACACCTGGCTCGGCCCGGTCACGCCGCCGAACAGCTGGCGGAAATCCGCATCGCCGAACAGCTGCCGCGCCGAGACGGGATCGAGGTAGCAGTTGTACACCCCGTCCACCCCCGGCACCGCGTTGGCGCGCAGCGTGGCCACGGCGTTCAGCAGCGTGCCCATCGTCAGCGTGTCCGAAGCGGTCAGCGCCGCGGTGGTGGCGCGGCCGTTCGGCCGTGCGATCACGCTGGCGTTCTCTGCCAGCACCGCGTTGCCCGCGGTGGCATCGGCCACGGTCACGCTGGTGCTGAAGCTGAGCACGCCGGAACGCCCCCCCGCCGCCAGGGCGGAGGAGTTGTTGGTGCCGTCCACCGTCACGCCCACCAGCGTGTAGTTGTTGCTGCCCACGCGCACCGGCATGGTGGCGCTGGCGCCCACCGGGGTCGGCACGCCGTTCTGCCACATGCGCTCGAAGCCGCGCACATCATCCACCGCCACGTTCGGCCCGGGGGCGCCCAGCGTGGTGCGCACGCGGGTGTTGCCGCCGAAATACGCATCGAACAGCACGTTGCGCGCCAGCGTATCCAGGCTGCGGGCGGCCTGCTCGCCGTTGATGGCGGCGTTCTGCAGGAACTGGCTGGCAATGCCCACGCGGCTGGTGACCATGTTCAGGTCGGTTGTGGCCACGTAATGGTCGAGCGAGATGGTGAACTGCTCCACCCCGAAGCTGCCGGGCGACAGCCCGTTGTCCAGGTTGGTGTTGGCGTTGGCCGCCACCGGCGTGGTCACCGCGCTCTTGAGCACAGCACGGGTCTTGGTGAGCGTCTCGCCGATGCCCACCGCGAAGCTCATGCGGTCGGCAATCGCGCGATAGCCCAGCCGGGCCCGCAGCGCCTGCTCGAACTCACGCTCGAGATAGCCCAGCTGAATGATCGGCTGCAGCGCCGCCGGAAAGTTCGAAATCGGCATGTGAACTCCTCACGCGTTGACACCCCGCACGGCACAGCCGGCAGGGCGGGTTGGTGCAGGGTTGGAGGAAGCAAGGAAGGCCAGGGCTCCGCCCTGGACCCGCTGGGGCCGACGGCCCCAGACCCCGGACCTTTTCCGCCTTCGGCGGGGAGGGGCCGCCCGGGTCTCTCCACCGCCTCGACGGCCCCTCCCCGCCGAAGGC
>CANHCJ010000217.1 GCA_947458025.1 Rhodospirillales bacterium
CCCCTCCGGCGCCAGCATGGCGGTGCGCCTGGGCCTGGCCTGCGCCGCCCTGCTGCCGGCCGCCACGGTGCTGGCGCTGATGCTGCTGCTCCAGATGGCGCTGCGCTTCGCCGCCGCCGCGATCGACCCGCTGGCCGGGCGCGAAACGCGCGCGCTGCTGCGCAACCAGCGCGTGATCGCCAACACCGTGGAGCAGTTCGCCGTCTTCGCCCCCGCCCTGCTGGCCTTCGCCGCCGGCGCCACGGCGGCGCGCATGGCGGAGGTGGCCGCGGCCGGGATGGTGTTCGCCGGGGCGCGGCTGCTGTTCTGGCTCGGCTACCTCCTGGCCCCGATCGGCCGCGCCTTCGGCATGGCGGCCACGCTGGTGACCACGCTGGGCACGCTGGCCGCGGCGATCTGGGTCTGGCTGCATTGAACGCCCCGCCGGGCGCCACCGCGGAGGCACCGGGCGGGCGGCTGTTCCTGCGCGTGTTCCCCTCCATCATGCTGCCGATGTTCCTCGCCTCGGTGGACGCCACCATCATGGCCGCCGCCCTGCCGGCGATCGCGGCCGACATGGGGGAGGTGGAGCGCGTCTCCTGGGTGGTGGTGGCCTTCCTGGTCGCGGCCACCATCGCCGCCCCGGTCTACGGCAAGCTGGGCGACGCGGTCGGCCGGCGGCGCATGCTGCTGGTGGCGCTGGCGATGAACCTGGCCGCCTACGTGGTGTGCGCCATGGCCACCAGCGTGACCATGCTGGTCTTCGCCCGCATCCTGCACGGGTTCGGCGCCGGCGGGCTGATGACGCTGGCGCATGCGCTGATCGGCGAAAGCGTGCCGCCGCGCGAGCGCGGGCGCTACCAGGGCTACAACGCCTCCGTGTACGTCAGCGCCTCCATGTTCGGCCCGGTGGCCGGCGGCTGGCTCACGCAGCACTGGGGGTGGCAGTCGGTGTTCCTGGTGAACATCCCGCTCTGCCTGCTGGCCATTGCGCTGGCCTTCCGGCTGAAGCCCGCGCCCCCCAGCGGCGGCCGGCTGCACTTCGATTTCCTCGGCGCCGGCCTGTTCGCCCTGTTCATCGCGCCCGCCCTGCTGGCGCTGGAGCAGGCGCGGCGCTTCGAGCTGGAGGCGCTGCCCCTGGCCGGGCTGCTGCTGGCCCTGGCCGCCGTGGCGCTGGTGCTGCTGCTGCGCCAGGAGCGGCGGGCCACCTCCCCGCTGCTGCCGGTGCAATTGCTGAAGCAGAGCGCGGTGTGGCGCACCGATGCGCTGGCCGGCGCATCGGGGGCGGCCATCGTCGCGCTGATCACCTTCCTGCCGATCTACCTCTCCGTGGTGCGCGGCGTGGCGCCGGGCGAGATCGGCCTGCTGATGCTGCCGCTCACGGCGCTGACGGCGGTGGGCTCGCTGATGACCGGGCAGATCATCGCGCGCACCGGCCACACCGCCATCGTGCCCTCCATCGGCCAGGGCGTGTGCGCATGCCTGATGGTGGTGCTGGCGCTGGTCGGGCATGGGCTGTCGAACACGCAGCTCTCATTCCTGCTCGGCGGCATCGCGCTGTCCTCCGGCACGGCGATGCCGGTGGTGCAGGTGACCCTTCAACTGCTCGCCGGGCCGAAGCAGCTCGGCGCCGCCTCGGCCAGCGTGCAGTTCTCGCGCTCCATCGGCGCGGCGCTGGGCACGGCGATCGTGAGCGCGGTGCTGTTCGCCACCCTGGCGGCGATGGACGGCGAGGTCGCCGCGCTGTTCGGCCACATCGTGCAGGAGGGCCGCGCCGCACTCGCCGGCTTCACCCCCGCCCGCGCCGCGGAGGCCGAGGCCGAGATCCGCGAGGCCTTCCGCGCCGCCTTCCTCACCGTAGCGGCGCTCTCGGCGCTGGCCTGCGCGCTCGCCTGGTCGATCCCGCTGCGGCGGATCTAGCCGCGGGCGGCGAGCAGCACCCCGCCCAGCGTCAGCACCAGCGCCACCGCATGGCGCCAGCCCAGCGGCTCCCCCAGCAGCAGGCCGGAGGAGAGCACGCCGATCACAGGGACCATCAGGTTGCCGATGGCCGCCAGCCCCGCCGGCAGCGCGCGCAGCGCGCGGAACCAGGCGAGATAGGCCACGCATTGCGCGATCAGGCCGAGATAGAACAGGCAGAACCAGCCGGTAGGCGTCACGCGCGCGAGATCCAGCGTCTCGAAGCTGAAGGCGATCACCCACACCGGCAGCGTGCCGAACACGATCTGCCAGGCCACCATCGGCACCGGCGGCATCTGCACCGGGAAGCGCTTCGTGAGCACCGCGCCGGTGGCGAACATCAGCGCCGTGCCCAGGATGGCCGCCACGCCGGGCAGCTTGGCCCACAGCGCCGCCAGCCCGCTATCGGCCAGCGTGCCGGCCATCAGCAGCGTGACGCCGGAAAGTCCAAGCACCAGGCCCCCCACCCGCGCCAGGGTCGGCCGCTCGCCCAGCACCGGCCAGGCCAGCACCGTGGCCCAGACCGGCATGGTGTAGGCGATGATCGCCGCCTCCGCCGCGTCCAGCCAGAACAGCGAAAGCGGTGCCACCACGCTCCAGGCGCCGATGTTCAGCGTGCCGAACAGGAACAGCCGCCCCCACTGCCCGCGCCGCGG
The DNA here is from genome assembly GCA_947458025.1 of Rhodospirillales bacterium. GTDB lineage: Bacteria > Pseudomonadota > Alphaproteobacteria > Acetobacterales > Acetobacteraceae > CAMDGX01. The sequence goes on from CANHCJ010000217.1 coordinate 2,595, forward strand.
CATCAGCCGGTCGCGCTGGATCGTGGCGATCAGCAGCAGCATCGCCACCGCGGCCAGGGCTGCGAAGATGCGCACCGTATAGGGCGGCCAGTCCGCCATCAGCGCCTTCATCACCGGCCAGTTGAGGCCCCAGGCGAAGGCGGTGATCCCCAGCCAGCCGAAGCCGCGCAGCGCCACCGGCTGCGTTGCGGTGCCGCTCACGCCCTGTCGTACTTCGCGCAGAAATCCTCGGCCGACATCCGCCGGAAATCCTGCAACCCCTCGGCCAGCCGCGCATGCGGCCAGTCCCACCAGGCGATGCGCTCCAGCGCCGCGATGATCTCGGGCGCGAAGCGATACCGCAGCACCCGGCCGGGCACGCCCACCACGATGGCGAACGGCGGCACATCGCGGCTCACCACCGCCCCGGCGCCGATCGCCGCCCCGTTCCCCACCGAGACGCCGGGCAGCAGGATCGCGCCGTGGCCGATCCACACGTCGTGCCCCAGCGTCACGTGGTGGTCGCGGCGCCACTGGAAGAACCCGGCATCGTCCTCGCCCAGCCCATAGGCGCTGGACCGGTAGGTGAAGTGGTTCAGCGCCACGCGCTCCAGCGGGTGGTTGCCGGGGTTGATGCGGGTATGGGCGGCAATCGAGCAGAACTTGCCCACGGTGGCGTAGATGATGTCGGCGTCGCTCACGATGTAGCTGTAGTCGCCGAAGCGGCACTCGCTCACCTTCGTGCGCGCGCCCACCTCGCAATAGGCGCCGAAGCTGCTGTCGCGCACCTGGGCGGTGGGATGGATGAAGGGCTCGGCGCCCAGCTTCTTCGGCGCGGTCGCGGGGTCTTGGTACACGGGGCAGTCCTCAGGCCAGGCGGCGGCGAATCGCGCGCGACGCGGTGTCGATCACCGCCACCATGGCAAGGATCAGCAGCACGATGAAGGCCACCTCGTCCCAGTTGTTCAGCCGCAGCCGGTCAGACAGCGCCAGCCCGATCCCGCCGGCGCCCACGATGCCCAGGATGGAGGCGCTGCGCACGTTGCTCTCGAAGAAATACAGCACCTGGCTGAGCAGCACCGGGGCCACCTGGGGCAGGATGCCGAAGCGCACCGTCTGCAGCCGCGTGCCGCCGGCCGCGCGCACCGCCTCGGCCTGGCGCCGGTCTGCCGCCTCGATCGCCTCGCTGAACAGCTTGGACAGCGCGCCGATATCGGGCACCGCGATCGCCAGCACGCCCGCGAAGGGGCCGAGGCCCACGGCGGCGACGAACACCAGCGCCCAGATCAGCGTGTCGATCCCGCGCAGCCCGTCCCACAACCGGCGCAGCCCCAGGCGCAGCAGGCGCAGCGGCATCACGTTGGCCGCGCCGAGGAAGGCCAGCGGGAAGGAGACGATCGCGGCCAGCACGGTGCCCAGGAAGGCCATGGCCAGCGTGGCCAGCAGCGCCTCCAGCAGTTCCCACAGCGCGCCGCCGCTGGAGGGCGGCACCATCAGCACCAGCAGCCAGCCGAGCTTGCCCAGCCCCTCCAGCAGCCGCAGCGGCGAGGCATCCAGCCGCCACAGGCCGAGCAGCAGCAGCAGCGTGCCGCCGATCCACAGCGCCGGCGGGGAGAGCAGGCGCGCGGTCATGCGGCCGAAAGCGCGCCGGTGATGCGGCGGCGCAGGCGGGTGCAGGCGAAGTCCAGCAGCGTCACGGTGGCCAGGATCAGCAGCACCAGGGCCGAGATGTCGGCGTATTCGAAGCGGCGGACCACGGTGTAGAGCTCCTCGCCGATCCCGCCGGCACCGACAAAGCCGAGGATGGAAGCCTCGCGCACGTTGATCTCGAAGCGCAGCAGGCCGTAGCTGACCACGCCCGGCATGGATTGCGGCAGCACGCCGAAGCGCATCTGCTCCGCCCAGGAGCCGCCGGCGGCGCGCACCGCCTCCACCGGCGCCGCCTCGGCGTTCTCGTGGATCTCGGCATAGAGCTTGCCCAGCGCGCCCATGGTGTGCACCGCCAGCGCCATCGCCCCGGGCAGCGGGCCCAGGCCGAAGGCGAACACGAAGATCAGCGCGAACACCAGCACCGGCACGGAGCGCGCCGTCTCCAGCACCCGGCGCACGGCGAAGGCCAGCGCGGGATGCGGGGTGTGGCGCGCGGAGGCCGGGAAGCTCAGCAGCAGCGCGAGCCCCGCGCCGACCACCGTGCCGACATAGGCAATCAGCGCGGTATCGACCAGCAGCAGCAGCCATTCGCCGAGGTTCCAGTACCACTCGCGCAGATCGGCCCCGAGCGACTCGGCGCGCAGCACCGGCAGGGTGCGGCCGATATAGTCGGCAACGCCCGGCAGCCCCTCCAGCAGGCGGGCGGCACTGAACTCGCTGTACCAGCCGCTGGCCAGCGACAGCGCGAGCAGCAGCAGCACGATGCCCAGCTGGCGCCAGCGGCCGGCGCGGACATCGGCGCGGTGGCGCGCCTCGATGGCAGCCGCCGCGGCACCAAGTGGCGCGGCAAGGGCGGGCGACGGCACGCGGCGCAGGCGATCAGGAACGGTTGCGGCGGCGTTCGGCCTCGTTGGCGCGCACCACCTCGATCACGTCGAGATAGTCCTCGTGCTTCGCCGGCACGATGCCCTGCGCGCGGGAGCTGATCTGCGCCCAGCCCGCGGGGTCGGCCTGCGGCATGGCCATGATCGCGGCGGAGAAGTCCCGCCGCAGCGCCTCGGGCAGCTCGGTGCGCATCACCCAGGGCGAGCCGGGGATGCGCGGGCTGGTCCAGATGATCCGCACCGCCCCTTCCGGGATCATCTTCTTCTCCACCATGCGCTGGATGTTGCCGCGCTTCTCGCTGGTCCAGAAGGTGGGCGCGGCGTCGAAGGTGCCGTTCAGCACCGCGATCACCGACATCTCGTGGCTGCCGGAGAAGCCGGTGCGCGAGAAATGCTTCGCCGGATCGAAGCCGGCCTTCTTCAGGTGGTAGTTGGGGAAGGCATAGCCGGAGGCGCTGTTCGGGTCGGCAAACGCGAAGGAGCGGCCCTTGAGGTCCTCCAGCGACCGGAACGGGCTGTCCGCCTTCACGAACACCACGGCGAAGTAGCCGTCCCCGCCCTCGGCATCCAGCGAGCGGGCGAAGGGGGCGATCCGGTTGCCCATCACCTTGTTGGCCAGCGCGTAGTTGGCCGGGCCGAGCGAGGCCGCGTCGAGGTGGCGCGAGTTCAGCCCCTCCACCACGCCGGCATAGTCGGTGCTGCGGAACACGCGCAGCGGCACGCCCAGCCTGGCTTGGACGTAGGCCGACAGCGGCTCGAACCGGGCGATGGCGTCGCGCTCGTTCTCGGCGCTGCTGATGCCGAAGCGCAGCTCGCGCACGCTGGCGCGCCAGTCCTGCGCGCGGGCCGTGGCCGGCAGGGCAAGCAGCGGCAGGGACAGCAATGAACGGCGGCGCATGGCGAACCCCCTCGCGGTCGGACCCGGCCTGCATGCACCCGGGGTCGAGACAGGCCGATGACGCCCGGGTGAAGAATCGATGACGCGCACGATTCCGTCCGGCCCCGGCTTCGACTACGCTGCGCCCGCAGCGCGAAGGGGCGGAGCATGGCGGAACTGGCAGGGCGGGTGGCGCTGGTCACGGGGGCGAGCCGCGGCATCGGCGCGGCCACCGCGGTGGAGCTGGCGAAGCTGGGCGCCCACGTGGTGCTGGTGGCGCGCACCCAGGGCGGGCTGGAAGCCACGGACGATGCCGTGCGCGCCGTGGGCGGCACCGCCACCCTGCTGCCGATCGACCTGCGCGAAGGCGACCAGCTCGACATGATCGGCCCCAGCGTGTTCGAGCGGTTCAAGCGCCTGGACATCCTCGTCTCCAACGCCGCCATCATGGGCCGCGTGACGCCCGCGCCGCATATCGACATGCGCGACTGGAACGACGCCATGGCGGTGAACGTGAACGCCGCCCTGCGGCTGATCCGCAGCTGCGGGCCGCTGCTGCTGGCGGCACCCGAGGGCCGGGCGGTGTTCATCAGCAGCCGCATCGTGGTGAAGCCGATCGCCTATTTCGGCATCTACGGCGCCACCAAGGCCGCCCATCACTACCTGGTGCAGGCCTGGGCGGAGGAAACCCGGACCTCCAGCCTGCGCGTGAACCTGGTCGACCCCGGCCCGGTCGCCACCGCCATCCGCACCGGCGCCTGGCCCGGCGAGGACCGCAGCAAAATGCCGAAGCCCGAGGATGTCGCGCCGGGGATCGCCGCACTCTGCCTGCCGGGGGAGACGCGGCATGGGGAGATGGTGCGGGTGAGCCCGATACCGCTGTAGGAAGCAAGCGGTTCTTTTTTGAAAAAAAGAACCAAAAAACTTTGGGGCTGGCCTAGATAGCGAAGAAAGGCTATCTAGATCAGATGGTTACGTCACGTCGGCGGAGCCGCCTCCCGGTTGTTAGCCAGGAGGCTCTTGTTAGGCATTTTGTGGC
>CANHCJ010000218.1 GCA_947458025.1 Rhodospirillales bacterium
CCGCCGAACGCGCCACCGCCGCCCGGCAGGAGGCGGAGGCCGTGCTCGAAACCCTCGAAGCCCCCCGCCCCGAAGACCTCGCCATCGCCCAGGCCCGCCTCTCCAGCGCCGAGGCCGCCGTCACCAAGGCCCGCGCCGATGCCGCCCTCGCCCGCATCGCCGCCCCCATCGCCGGCACCATCCTGCGCATCCACGCCCGCCCCGGGGACCAGCTCGGCAGCGACGGCCTGCTCGAACTCGCCGACCTCGATGCGCTCGATGTGGTCGCCGACGTCTACGAAACCGACGTCCCCCGCCTGCGCCTCGGCGCCCAGGCCGAGATCATCGTCCCCGGCACCGCCACCCGCTACGCCGCCTCGGTGCGCGAGATCGGCTGGCAGGTCCGCCGCACCACCCAGGCCGGCACCGACCCCGTCGCCGCCACCGATGCCCGCACCGTGGAGGTCCGCCTCACCCTCTCCGAGGAAGGCCGCCGCGCGCTCATGCGCCGCGTCAACATGCAGGTCCAGGTCGCCATCCCCCCGGCGTCACCATGACCGCGATCCTCGCCGCCCGCCTTGCCTGGCGCCAGCTGCTCAGCAACCGCGCCCGCCTGGTCTCGGCCATCGCCGGCGTCACCTTCGCCTGCGTGCTCGTCTTCATGCAGCTCGGCTTCCGCGGCGCCCTGTTCGACAGCGCCTCCAACCTCCCGCGCGCGCTCCAGGGCGAGCTGTTCCTGGTCAACCCCCTCACCCTGGTCATGTTCCGCCCGGAGCCCATCGCCCGCGTCCGCGCCAGCCAGGTCCTGGCCGACCCCGACATCGCCCTCTCCGTGCCGATCTACCTGGCCCAGACCAAGTTCCGGAACCCCGAGACCGGCCGCCAGCGCACCATCCAGCTGATCGGCTTCGACCCGGAAGCCGGCGCCGTCCATTTCGAGGGGCTGGAGGCCCTCACCCCCGCGCTGAAGCGAATCGACACCATCGCCTTCGACCGCCGCTCGCGCCCCGAATTCGGCCCCATCACCCCGCGCCTGGAGCAATCCGGCCCGTTCGAGGTGGAGGTCGGCGGCCGCGCCATGCTCGTCGTCGGCCTCGTCGCCCTCGGCACCAGCTTCGGCGCCGACGGCAACGCGGTCATGACCGAAACGAACTTCCGCCGCATCGTCAAGGAACGCCAGCCGAGCAAAACGGACCTCGTCGCCATCCGCCTCAAGCCGGGCGCGGACGCCCAGGCGGTGAAGCAGCGCCTCACCACCATCCTGCCGCGCGACGTCATGGTCCTCACCGGCCCGGAGCTGATCGCCTGGGAGCGCAGCTACTGGGAGAAGGGCACCCCGATCGGCTTCATCTTCGGCTTCGGCAGCCTCATGGGCCTCATCGTCGGCATGGTGATCGTCTACCAGATCCTGTTCAGCGACATCGCCACCCACCTCAAGGAATACGCGACCCTGAAGGCGATCGGCTATTCCAACCACTATTTGCGCCGCGTGGTCATGGGTGCCGCCCTCATGCTCGCCGTCTTCGGCTTCATCCCCGGCTTCCTCGGCTCCATCGCGCTCTACAGCCTCGTCGCCAAGGCCACCCTCCTGCCGCTGGCGATGGACGCCGCCCGCGCCGCCGCCGTCTTCGGCCTCATCTTCGCCATGTGCGCCTCCGCCGGCCTGCTCGCCATGCGCAAGCTCGGCGAGGCCAACCCGGCGGACATGTTCTGATGTCCAGCCCGATCGCCCTCTCCGGCGTCTCCTACACCTACGACAAAGGCGACCGCCCGGTGCTGCGCGAGGTCGGCCTCACCATCGCGGAAGGCGAGATCGTCCTGCTCACCGGCCCCTCCGGCAGCGGCAAGACCACGCTGCTCACCCTGGTCGGCGCGTTGCGCGCCATGCAGTCCGGCAGCTGCACCGTGCTCGGCCAGCAGCTCATGGGCGCCAGCGAAGCCCAGCGCGTGGCCCTGCGCCGCCGCATCGGCTTCATCTTCCAGCAGCACAACCTGCTCGGCTTCCTCACCGCCCGCCAGAACGTCGCCATGGCGCTGGAACTCGATCCCGCCTCCACGGAACGCGACCGCCTCGCCCGCGCCGGCGAGATGCTTGAAGCCGTCGGCCTCGGGGCCAAGGCCGAAAGCCTCCCCGGCCAGCTCTCCGGCGGCCAGCGCCAGCGCGTCGCCGTCGCCCGCGCGCTGGCCGCCCGCCCCGGCCTGGTCCTGGCCGACGAACCCACCGCGGCACTCGACCGCCAGTCCGGCCAGGACGTGGTGCGCCTGCTCACCGACCTCGCCCGCCAGCGCGGCGTGCCCATCCTGCTCGTCACCCACGACCCCCGCATCCTCGACATCGCCGACCGCATCGTCGCCATGGAGGACGGCCGCATCACATCCGCGCCAGAACCCGCCACGGGGCCGGCGATTTGAAGTGACTTTGAAAGATTCAATGTGACATCCGGCAACCATCAGTGACGCTTTGCATTTGACGGATTCGCACCCATGCCCTGGCGCCGTTTTGCCGCCGCCTGCCTCCTCGTCCTCGCCGCCACCCCCGCGCGCGCCGACCTGAACCTGCTGTTCAGCAACCTCGGCCCGTCCAACATCGTGGACGTGGGCTACGAGAATGTCGGCGGCTGGCTCGCCACCACCTACGGCCTCGGCAAGTCCGATCCCGCCTGCGTCACCAACTGCACCGTGCTCCCCGCCGTGGAGCGCGCCGTGGGCCAGGTCGCCGGCAACAACGCCAACGGGCTGTTCGTGGCCACCGCCATCCCGCCCACCCAGGCGCTCACGAACGTCCCGCCCATCGCCGGCACCGGCAGCTTCAACGTCAACACCAACCTGCCGCAGAACACCGCCGTGCCGTTCACCATGTCGCGCACCGGCAACGTCATCACCTACACGCTCGGCACCGGCCCCCTGGCCAGCTGGACCTCCACGTCCCAACCCTTCCTCAGCGCGATGGACACGCTGCAGTTCCGGCTCCGCTCGCCCGGCACATCGGTCAACACCCCCACCACGCTGCTGGAAATGAGCAACCTGGTCTATTCCGACATGGCCGTGACGGGCCAGAACCTCGGCACGCTCTCCGCCACCAACGGCGACGTCCGCATCGCCCTGTTCGGCGGCGTCACCGGCAACTTCACCCTCTCCGGCACCTACCTGCTGAACTGGACCGGCGCCACCCGCCCCACCGGCTGGAACAGCCAGGTCAAGGGCTTGGACCTGCCGCCCCCGGTCTCCACGCCGGAACCCGCAAGCCTCGCCCTGCTGGCCGCGGGCCTCGCCGGAATTGGCTGGGCGCGGCGGAGGAAGGCAAGCAAGGCCTTCTTTTTCTGAAGAAAAAGAAGCAAAAAGACTTTCCCCGTTTGCGCCCGCTCCGGGGCGAGCAAGGCGGGGGGAAGTCGCTTCCTTCCTACCCCAGCCGATTGATCCCATCGAACGCCGCCGTCTTGTAGGCCTCCGCCAGCGTCGGATAGTTGAACACATTGTCCACGAAGTAATCCACCGACCCGCCATGCGCCAGCACCGCCTGGCCGATATGCACCAGCTCGCTCGCCCCCTCGCCGATGATGTGCACCCCCAGCAGCGCCCGCGTCTCGCGGTGGAAGATCAGCTTCAGCAGCCCGGCATTGTCCCCCAGGATCTGCCCGCGCGCGATCTCCTTGTAGTTCGCCTTGCCGATCTCATAGGGCACGCCCGCCGCCGTCAGCTCCTCCTCGTTGCGCCCCACGGTGGAGATCTCGGGGATGGTGTAGATGCCATAGGGGAACAGCCCCGCGCTGCTGTCCGCCTTCACCCCGAAGGCATGGCACGCCGCCATCCGCCCCTGCTCCATGGAGGTCGAGGCCAGGGAGGGAAAGCCGATCACGTCCCCCACCGCGTAGATATGCGGCACCGCGGTCTGGAAGCACGGGTTCACCGCCAGCCGCCCGCGCCCATCCGGCTCCAGCCCCGCCGCCGGCAGGTTCAGCCCCCCCGTCGCCCCGGTGCGCCCGATCGAATACAGCGCCTTCTCGCTCACCACCTGTTTGCCGGACGCCAGCGTGATCCGCACCCGCGTCCCGCGCGCCTCCTCCACCGTCTCGATACTCCGCACCTCCTCGCCCAGCCGCAGCGTGATCCAGTTGTGCTGCATGTGGTAGGCGAGGTTGTCCGTGATCTCCCGGTCGATGAACGGCAGCAGCCGGTCGCGCTTGTCCACCAGCGTCACCCGCACCCCCAGGGTGGCGAACATGGTGGCGTATTCGATGCCGATCACCCCGGCGCCGATCACCGTCATGGTGCGCGGCATCTCCTTGAGGTCCAGCACGTCGTCGCTGATCAGCACGCTCTGCCCGTCGAACGGGATCTCCGTGCTGCGCGTCGCCTCCGTGCCCACGGCGATCACGATCCTCTCGGCGGAAACCTGCTCGTGCCCATGCCCGTCGCCGCGCGCCACGTGCAGCGTGTGCGCATCCGCGAACCGCGCCGTGCCCGCCACCATGTCCACCCGGTTGCGCATCAGCTGGTGGCGGATCACGTCGATCTCGTGCCGCACCACATGCCCGGTGCGGAAGTGCAGATCCGCCATGGTGATGTTCCGCTTCACCGCATAGGAGGCGCCGTACACCCCGCGCTCCCGGTGCCCGGAAAGATGCAGCACCGCCTCGCGCAGCGTCTTGCTCGGGATGGTGCCGGTGTTGATGCACACCCCGCCCACCACGTCGTGCCGCTCGATCACGATCGCCCGCCGCCCCAGCTTCGCCGCCTGGATCGCCGCCCGCTGCCCCGCCGGGCCGGATCCGATCACCGCCAGGTCGTAGTCGTACTGCTGCGCCATGCCCGCCCCGAATGTGAACCGCATACGATCGTATCAGCCGCGGCCCCCGGCCGTGCCAACACTTCCACCGGTGCAGGAGAAGGATTGATGAAAATTCGTCCCCGGCCGGTTCAGCGCGGCAAAACCCCCGCCGCCCGATACGCCCCGACCTGCCCCAGCAGCAGCTCCACGCTGTCCAGGCACTCGCCGAACCCCGCCTGCCGCAACCGCGTGGTGGAGGCGAACAGGTCGTGCTCCAGCCCGAACACGAAATCGGCGAAATCCCACCGCGCCACCTCGTCCAGCGGCAGCCCCGCCCCCATCCGCGCCCACACCGCCCCCTTGTCCGCCATCCAGGCGGAAAGCCTCATCGGCCGCACGATCCCGCACCGCACCCCGTAGGCCTCGGCCAACCGGGGCCACAGCCGCTCCCAGCGGAACACATCCCCGTTGGTCACGTTGAACGCCCTGTTGGCGGCACCTTTACCCCCTGGGGGCGCCTCCAGCATCCACAGCACCGCCCGCCCCAGCAGCCCCGCATCCGTCACCTCGCTCAGCGACCGGAACGACGCCGCACTGCCCGGAAAATCCAGCGCCACCCCCAGCGCCCGGCAGATCGCCGCATAGGCCCCCAGCGTGGAGGCCAAATTCCGCGCCCGCCCCGGCGCCACGTCCACGATGAAGGAAGGCCGGCTCGCCGACCACGCCCACCCGCCCGAAGCCGCCCGCGCCGCCAGCAGATCCTGCTGGTCATAGTAGAAATTCGGCGGCATGTGCCGCGGGTCGTCCTCCTCGGCCGGAGTAGGGTAGGGGCCGATATGCATCCCGTACCACTTGGTCCCCTCCACCAGGTGCACATGCCGCAGCGCGGGCCCCTCGGCCGCGGCGATCAGCCCGTCCAGCATGGCCAGGTTCGCCGGCACATCCTCCACGCCGCCCTCGCCGAACGCCGCCCGCGCCGCATACACCGCATGGGTCACGCCCCCCGGCGCCGCCGCCCGCACCGCCGCCCGGCACCCGGCCGCATCCGCCAGATCCGCCGCCACATAGCGCACGCCGGGGGCAGGGGGCCGCGCCGTCCGGCACAGCCCCACCACCTGCCAGCCATCCTCCGCCGCCTGCGCCACCAGCCGGCTCGCCGCCGCCCCGGTGGCGCCCGCCACCAGCAATGTGCCCTTCGTCACGGGATGCCTACTCCGCCAGCGCCGCAAGCGTGCGCATCAGCACCCGCGCCCCGGCCGCCAGCTGCGCCGGCGAGGAGTATTCCGCCGGGTTGTGGCTGATCCCCCGGCGCGACGGCACGAAGATCATGCCCGTCGGGCAGATCGGCACCACGAACTGCGCGTCATGGAACGCACCGGACGGGATCGCCCGCGCCCGCAACCCCTCCTCGGCCGCCGCCGCCGCCACCGTGCCGGTCACCAGCGGGTCGAACACCACCGGCATGGCATGGAAATTCTCCTCCAGCGCCACGTCGCAATCGCGCACCGCGGCCCGGATCGTGGCCAGGATCGCATCCCCCTTGGCCCGCAGCACCGCCTCGTCCGGGTGCCGCAGGTCGATCGTGAACCGCACCCGGTTGGCCACGGAGTTCGACGTGTTGGGCGAAACCTCCACCCGCGCCACGGTGAAGCGCAGCGTATCGGTCGGGTCCGCCGTCAGCGCGTTCAGCGCCGCCACCGCCCGCAGCATGTCCTGCACGGCGTCCTTGCGGCCCCGCAGCGGCGCCGTCCCGGCATGCGCCGTCTCCCCGGTCAGCGTCACGGTGAACCACCGGCTGCCCTGGATGCCCGAAACCACCCCGATATCGAACCCCTCGGCCTCCAGGATCGGCCCCTGCTCGATATGCGCCTCCACATAGGCATGCGGAACGCCTCCCAGCGCCCGCCGCGGAAGATCCGCCTCCAGCGCCAGCTGCTCGTCCAGCGCATCGCCATACGCCACCCCGTCCCCGTCCAGAATGCCCCGGAACACCTCCGGCCTGGTATGCCCAGACCAGCTCATGCTCCCGGTGCAGCCCGGCCGGAACCGCCCGCCCTCCTCGTTGGTCCACGCCACCAGCTCGATCGCCCGCCTTGGCCGCACCCCCGCGTCATGCAGCGCATGGATCGCCTCCAGCCCCGCCACCACCCCCCAGATCCCGTCGAACCGCCCGCCCTCGGGCTGCGTGTCCATGTGGCTCCCGGTCAGCACCGGCGCCAGGCCCGGCTCCGTCCCCTCGTAGCGGAAGAACAGGTTCGCCGCCGCGTCCAC
>CANHCJ010000219.1 GCA_947458025.1 Rhodospirillales bacterium
GGCACATCGAGGAACTCGCCCATGGCTAAAGCCCCCGACCCCTGCCCGATCTGCCGCAAGCCCGGCACCGAGCGCGACCGCCCGTTCTGCAGCCCCCGCTGCGCCGAAATCGACCTCGGCCGCTGGTTCGGCGAGACCTACCGCATCCCCGGCCCGCCCCCCGAAAAAGATGACGAGATGACGGGTTGATTGCATCCCGCATCCAGGCTATTCGCTCCGCGCCGACAGCGCCGGATGCCCAGGTAGCTCAGTTGGTAGAGCATGCGACTGAAAATCGCAGTGTCGGTGGTTCGATTCCGCCCCTGGGCACCATTTCCCCGCGCGTCCCTCACCCAGAATTCCCAAGCCACGCGCGCCCCCCAAGGGCAAGCTGCGCCGCGACAGACCGAGAGGACCACGCCATGGCCACCCCCCTGCCCGGCTCCGGGCTGCAGATCCGTTCCCTGCTCCGCGACAGCGCCGAGATCGAGGTCTCGCTGGCCGAGGTGCCCGTCGCCGCGCCCGGCCCAGGCGAGGTGCTGGTGCGGGTGGAGGCGGCGCCGATCAACCCGTCCGACCTCGGCCTGCTGATCGGCCCCGCCGACCTCTCCGCCGGCCGCACCGGCGGCACCAACGCCCACCCCACCTTCACCGCCCCGGTGCCGAAGGCGGCGCTGACGGCGATGGCCGCACGGGTCGGCCAGTCCCTGCCGGTAGGCAACGAGGGGGCTGGCACCGTGATCGCCGCCGGCGAGGGCGCCACCCACCTGCTCGGCCGCACCATCGCCATGTTCGGCGGCGCGATGTACGCCCAGTACCGCACGCTGAAGCTCGCCGACTGCCTGGTGCTGCAGGAGGGGGCGACGGCGGTGCAGGGCGCCTCCTGCTTCGTCAACCCGCTCACCGCACTCGGCATGGTGGAGACGATGCGGCGGGAGGGACATACCGCCCTGGTGCACACCGCCGCCGCCTCCAACCTCGGCCAGATGCTGCTGCGCATCTGCCAGGCCGACGGGATCAAGCTGGTGAACATCGTGCGCAGCCAGGCGCAGGCCGAGCTGCTGCGCGGCCAGGGCGCGACCTGGGTGCTGGACAGCACGGCGGCGGACTTCACCGACCGGCTGGTGGACGCCCTGGCCCAAACCGGCGCCACGCTGGCCTTCGATGCCACCGGCGGCGGCAAGCTGGCCGGGCAGATCCTGGCGGCGATGGAGGCGGCGATCATCCGCACCGCCACCACCTACAGCCGCTACGGCTCGGCGGTGCACAAGCAGGTCTACATCTACGGCGCGCTGAACACCGGCCCCACCGAGTTCACCCGCAGCTTCGGCAGCGCCTGGGGCATGGGCGGCTGGCTGCTGATGCCGCGCATGGCCCAGTTCGGCGCCGAGACGGCCGACCGCCTCAAGGCCCGCGTGGCCGCCGAGCTGACCACCACCTTCGCCAGCCACTACGCCGGCGAACTGGGCCTGGCCGAGGCGCTGCGGCCGGAGGCGATCGCCCAGTATGCCAAGCGCGCGACCGGGGCGAAGTTCCTGATCCTGCCCCAGAAGGGATAGCTACAGGTCGCTGCCGTCGAGGTTGCGGATCGGGGCGCCCGCCATCAGCGCCATGATGCCGGGCAGGGTGGGCAGGTAGCGCTCGCCATGCCCGGCCGCCACCACGGCGGCGATGCTGCGGCTGACGGCGTCGGCCATCTCCGTCGGCGCGCCCGCGTCCTTGGCCATGCCGCGATAGGTCTCCAGCACGTTCTGGCCCATCCACAGCTTGCCGCGGCCGCGGCTGTCGTCGCCTTCGCGGATCCAGGGGGCGATCCAGCTGAACATCACGCTGTTGGCCCCGCCGGCCTCGATCATCGCCGCGAGCGCGTTCGGGTCCACCCCCAGCTTCGCCGCCGCCGCGAAGGTCTCGCTGATGATCACGGCATTGCTGAAGCTCACGAAGTTGTTCACCAGCTTCACCGTAAGCGCCGAGCCCAGGGGTCCGCAGGGGATGATGGTGTCCGTGTAGCATTCCACGATCGGGCGGATGCGCGCGATCAGCGCCGGGTCGCCGCCGAGCAGGCTGGAGAGCCGTCCCTCCTCCGCTTCCTTCGGGGTGCGGCCCACCGGGGCATCCACCATGCCGACACCTTTTTCGGCCAGCAGCGCGCCCAGGCGGCGCGTGGTCTCCGGCAGGCCGGTGCTGGCATCCACCACCACCATGCCGGGGCGCGACAGCGGCAGCAGGGCGGTGACCAGCGCCTCCACCTCCCTGGCGCCGGGCAGGAACAGCACGATCACGTCGCTGGCGGCGGCCAGGGCCGCGAGGTCCTTCGCCTCCGCCGCGCCGCGCGCGACGAGATCCTCCACCGGGGCGCGGTTGCGGTGGCCCAGCACGGTGAGCGGATAGCCCTTCAGCAGGATGTGCTTGGCCGCCCCATGGCCCATCAGGCCAGGCCCCACGAACCCCACGCGCTCCATGTCCGCCTCCGTTGCTATTTCCTCAGCAGCATCACCCCCACCACGAGCCCCGGCAAGCCGCACACCAGGAACCCGATGCCGGGGTTGCCGCTCATGCCCAGGATCAGCGCATAGACCAGCGGCAGCAGCAGCCCGCCCACCTGGCCGAAGCTGAGCACCCCGCCGGTGGCCGCCCCCGGCATGCCCGGCGGGGCCAGGCGCACGCACTCGCTCAGCACCACGCCGTGCCAAGACATCACCGTGGCCGACAGCGCGACGGCCACCACCGCCGTGAGCCACACCGGCCAATCCGCCCCGATCATGCCCAGCGCCGCCGCGCCGGCCGCCATGCCGAGCGCCAGCCCCGCCATCAGCACCCGCGGCGACACATGGGCGCCGGCCAGCCAGCCCCAGAAGATGCGGCCCGGCACCGCCACCACCATGGCCAGCGAATACATCGCGCCGGCCGCCTCCAGCGAATAGCCCAGCTGGGTCAGCGTGATCACGTAGTAGCTGGTGAACACGGTCTGCAGCCCGTTGAAGGCGAAGCAGGCGAAGGACAGCGTGCGCAACGGCTTCGCCCGCGTCACGGCCACCAGGGTGGTGGCGAAGTCGCCGAGCTTCACGGGGTAGCCCGGCTGGCGGTCGGAATCGAACTCCTTCCGGCCCGGCTCCAGCATCAGCACGAACACGAAGCACGCCCCGGCCGTGACCAGCATGGCGCCGCGCCAGCCGAGCCATCCCGTCAGGAACGGGCCCAACAGCCCGGCCAGCAGCAGGGCGAGCGGCACGGAGGTCTGCTTCAGCGCGAAGACCAGCGGCATCAGCCGCGGCTCCGTGTAGCGCGCCAGCAGGTGGGAGGAGGCCGGCGTGGACATCGCCGAGCCGCCGCCGCCGATCACCGCGGCCAGCGCCCACAGCAGCAACGGCCCGGCCGCCGACACGGCAAGCCCACCGGCGACCAGGGCGAGCGCCACCTGGCTCACCCGCAGCGCGCCATGGCGCAGGATGAAGCTGCCGCAGCCGAGCTGGAACACCAGCGAGCCCACGGCGGCGAGCGCCACATAAACGCCGAGCAGCGCGGGATCGACGCCGAGATCCTCCACCACGGCGGGCGCGATCACCGGCGGCAGGCCGCGGCCGATGGTGGCGAAGGTCTGCTGCACCGACATCGCGCCGAGCGCGAGCAGCATCAGGGTGAAGGGGCGGGACGCCATCGTGCGGTCGGTGCCGCCCCTTAGCCGATGCGGCGGCGATAGAGCGCGATCAGCCGTTCCCAGTGCCGCTCCGCCGCCTGCAGGTCGTAGATCTTCCGCTCGGGGAAGGCGAAGCCGTGGTGCACGCCGGGATGGATCTCCAGCTCGCCCGCCGCGCCCGATTCATCGAACAGCCGCTTCAGCTCCGCCACCATCGGCAGCGGCGCCAGCTCGTCGTGCTCGGCGCAGGAGATGTAGAGCTCGGCCGTGCCCTGCCCCAGCGTGAGATGCGGGCTTTCCTCGGCATCGCTCACCAGCCAGGTGCCGTAGAAGCTCGCCGCCGCGGCCACCCGGCCGGGATGGCGGGCGGCGGCGGCCAGCGCGTAGGGCCCGCTCATGCAGTAGCCGTGCACGCCGACGGGGCCGGGTTTGGCCGGGGCAAACCCATCGAGGAATCGCAGCATGTCGGCCACGTCCGCCATCACCGGCGGGATGGTCATCCTGGTGCGGATGGCGCGCATGCGGTCGCGCTCCGGGTCGCCCATCACCAGCACGCCGGGGCCGAACTTCGTATCGCGCCCGGCGCGGTAATACAGGTTGGGCAGCAGCACGCAGTAGCCGGCGGTGCCCAGCCGGCGGGCCATCAGGTAGAGCTCCTCGCGGATGCCCGGCGCATCCATCAGCATCAGCACCGCCGGGTGCGGCCCGCCGCGCTCCGGATGCACGATGAAGGTCTCCATGGCGCCCGCTGCCGTGGGGATGTCGACGATCTGCTCGATCATGTGTGCGTCCTCATGCGGGCACAGCATAGCCTTCGCGGCGGGGATCGGCGCCACCCACCATGGCGCCGCTATCGGGATCGAGCGCGATGCCCTGCATGCCGCCCACCGCCAGCGTCCAGTCCGGCGCCGCCTCCACCCCATGGCCGCGCGCGGCCAGCGCCGCCAGCACCTCGGCGCGGAAGCGGCCCTCGGCCTGCACGCGCCGCCCGTCCCACAGCCGGGCCCGGGGCGCCTCGATCGCGTCCTGGATGCCCAGGCCGAAATCGACATGCTGCACCAGGGCCTGCACCTGGGTCTGGGTGATGCCGTAGCTGCCGGGCGTGCCCAGCGCCAGCACCGGCCGGCCGGCGCGCAACACGATGCTGGGCGCGGTGGAGCCCATCAGCTGCCCGCCCGGGATCAGCGCGTTCGGGCCGCGCGGATCCAGCTCGCCCCAGTACAGCGCATTGTTCAGGCACACCCCGGTGCCGGGCACCACGATGCCGGAGCCGAACAGCGCGCCGAGGCTCTGCGTGAGGCAGACCACGTTGCCCCAGCGATCGGCCACCGACAGCGAGGTCGTGTGCTGGCCCGGCTGCTTCCCTTCAGGCGGCGCCACCCACTGCTCCGTCGGCCCCTCCACAGGCACGCCATCCATCAGTCGGGCGCGCAGCCGGGCCACGCTGGCATCGGCCAACAGTTCCGCCACCGCCTCCGGCGAGCCGCGGCCGATGCGGATGCGCTCGCCGGCGGACAGCCGGATCGCGCGCCATACGGCATCCAGATGCTCCAGCCCGTCGCGCTCCATGCGACGCAGGTCGAGCCCGTCCAGCAGGCGCAGCGCCAGCAGATACTGGAAGCCCTGGCTGGGCAGCGGCGGGGCATGCACATCGAGCCCCCGATACGCCACCGCCACCGGGTCCTCCCAGGTGGTGCGCACCGCCATCACGTCGTCCATCGCCAGGCACCCGCCCAGCGCCTGCACATGCGCCACCATCGCGGCACCCAAGGCACCGCCATACAGATGCCCCGGCCCCTTCGCCGCGATCGCCTCGAACGTGTCGGCCAGATCAGGCTGGCGCAGCACCTCGCCCTGCGAAACCGCGCCGCGCCCGCCGGCATAGTTGCGGTTCCACTCCGCATGGCCCGGCTGCTTCGCCATCTCGGCCGCCGTCATCGCCACGCCGGCCACGTTGTAGCCCGTGGCCGGAAACCCCTCGCGCGCCAGCCCGATCGCCGGCGCCAATACCTCCGCCAAACCCTTCGTGCCGCCCGCCTCCAGCAGCGCGCACCAGCCGGCCAGGTTGGCCGGGCCCGTCACCGTATTGGCCCCGCGCAACATCTCCGCGCGCTGGCTGAACCTGCCGACCGGAAACGCCTTCGGCACCAAACCGCGGAACATCAGCGCCCGCACCCGGCCCTCGCGCGCCGAATACACCGTGGCCATGCCACCACCCGCGAGGCCGGACATGAACGGCTCCACCACCCCCAACGCCGCCGCCGTCGCCACCGCGGCATCAAACGCGTTGCCGCCCGCCCACAACACCCGCGCCCCCGCCGACGCCGCCATCGGATGCGCCGCCGCCACCATGCCATGCACCGACGACACCACCGGCCTGCTACCGCTCATGGATGCTCCTGTGGGAGGTGGGAAGGAAGGCCAGGGGCTCTGCCCCTGGACCCTGGTTTACCGAACCGGCAATGGCTCGGCTGATGGGCGATGTCGCTGGTGTTGCCCCAGAAGGGCCACCGGAAACCATCGGTGCCGTCAGCGACACTGCACCCATCAGCCTGTCTGCTGTACCAGCCTGATGCGGCAGCCCAGCCCGACCAGGATCAACGCTCCTACACCACGCGGTGGGAAACGCCCCTTCGCCACGTCCGCCTCACCCTTGAAGGGGAGCGCCACTTGGTCGCGATGCGCGACATCTGCCGCTACTACCGCAACGCGCTGGAAGGCTCCTCAACGAAGGAATGCCTGGCCCTGTTGCGCCTGCTCGACCGGCTGCGCGACAGCCTTGGCCGGATCGCCGGGGCGGAGCAGGAGTAGCGGCTCACCTCGCCCGGTCGACGCGGGCGCCGTCGCGCAGCGTGCTCGGCGGGAACAGAACCACGCTCTCCCCGGGCGCGAGGCCGCCCGCAACCATGGCGATGCGCGCCGCGCGCCGCGCCACCTGCACTGGCCGCTCGCGCGCGATCCCGTCCTGCACCACGAACGCCGCCCAGCCCGCCCCGCGTCGGAACAGCGCGCTGGAAGGCACCAGCAGGGCATCGTCCACCGCCTCCACCGTGATGCGCGCATCCACCCGGAATCCGTCTCCCAGGTTGGCCCGGCGCTCGGGCGGGTCGTCGAGGTCGATCACCACCCACACCCGCTGCTCCTCCACGCCCAGTGCCGAAACCCGGGTGAAGGCGCCGGGCTCAACCCGGCGGACCCGGCCCGCCAGCGTCCACGGCCCGCCCCAGCGGTCGATGACCACCGCGGCGCCGGGCCGGATGGCGACGGCCTCCGTGGTGAGGATATCCACCACCACCTCCAGCCCTGCGGGGTCGCCCAGTTCCAGCAACGATGCGCCGGCGCCGACGATGGTCTCGCTCTCCTGCAGCACCCGCAGCA
>CANHCJ010000220.1 GCA_947458025.1 Rhodospirillales bacterium
AAAAAGTCGAGGGGTCTGGGGCCTAAGGCCCCAGCGGGGTCCAGGGGCAGAGCCCCTGGCCTTGCCTTCCTTCCTACGCCGTGCGGTCGCCTCCGGCGCCGAGGGCGGCTTGCGCGGCCGCCAGGCGGGCCACCGGCACGCGGTAGGGGCTGCAGGAGACGTAGTCGAGGCCGGCCTGTTCGCAGAATGCGATCGAGGCCGGGTCGCCGCCGTGTTCGCCGCAGATGCCCAGCTTGAGCCCTGGCTTGGTCGCGCGCCCGCGTTCGGCGGCCATGCGGATCAGCGCGCCCACGCCTTCGATGTCCAGCGAGACGAACGGGTCTTTCGGCACGATGCCTTGTTCCACGTAGGCCGGCAGGAACTTGCCGGCGTCGTCGCGGGAGAGGCCGAAGGTGGTCTGCGTCAGGTCGTTGGTTCCGAAGCTGAAGAAGTCCGCCACTTCAGCGATCTTGTCCGCGGTCACGCAGGCGCGCGGCAGTTCGATCATGGTGCCCACGCTGTATTCGATCGTGGTGCCGGTTTCGGCGAACACCTGCGCGGCCACTTCCTCGATCTGCGCGCGGGTGATCTCCAGTTCGCGCCGCGTGCCCACCAGCGGGATCATGATTTCCGGCACCGGCGCGGTTCCGCCGCCGCGGATCACCTCGATCGCGCCTTCGAAGATCGCGCGCGCCTGCATCTTGTAGATTTCGGGATAGGTGATGCCCAGGCGGCAGCCGCGATGGCCGAGCATCGGGTTGGCTTCCGAAAGCTCGCCCACGCGCTGGCGCATCGTCGCCAGGTCGGCGCCCAGGGCGGCGGCGACCTCGGCGATCTCGGCGTCCTCGTGCGGCAGGAACTCGTGCAGCGGCGGGTCGAGCAGGCGGATCGTCACCGGCAGCCCGGCCATGATGCGGAACAGCTCGGCGAAGTCCTGGCGCTGGAACGGCAGCAGCTTGGCCAGCGCCGCCTCGCGTCCGGCGGTGTCGCCGGCCACGATCATCTGCCGCACCGCGCCGATGCGCGCGGGGTCGAAGAACATGTGCTCGGTGCGGCACAGCCCGATCCCTTCGGCGCCGAAGCGGCGGGCGGTTTCGGCATCCAGCGGGGTTTCCGCGTTGGTGCGCACCTTGAGCCGCCGGGTTTCGTCCGCCCAGTGCATCAGCGTGCCGAACTCGCCGGACATCTGCGGCTCGATCATCGGCACGGAGCCGACGAACACCTCGCCCGTGGTGCCGTCCAGCGTGATGGTGTCGCCGGCGCGCACCACCTTGCCGCCGGCCATCAGCACCTGGCTGCCGTAATCCACCGCGATGCCGCCGCAGCCGGCCACGCAGGGCCGCCCCATGCCGCGCGCCACCACCGCGGCGTGGCTGGTCATGCCGCCGCGGGTGGTGAGGATGCCGCGGGCGGCGTGCATGCCGTGGATATCCTCCGGAGAGGTCTCGATGCGCACGAGAATGACGGCCTCGCCCTTCTGCGCCCGCGCCTCGGCCTCGTCGGCGCTGAACACCACCGCGCCGCAGGCCGCCCCGGGGCTGGCCGGCAGGCCGCGGGCCAGCGGGTTGCGCTTGGCGTTCGGGTCGATCATCGGGTGCAGCAGCTGGTCCAGGCTGGCCGGGTTCACCCGCAGGATCGCCTCGCGCCGGTCGATCAGCCCTTCCTGCGCCATCTCCACCGCGATGCGCAGCGAAGCCGGCGCGGTGCGCTTGCCGTTGCGCGTTTGCAGCATGTACAGCTTGTTGCGCTGGACGGTGAACTCGATGTCCTGCATGTCCTTGTAGTGCCGCTCCAGCGTGGCGCGCACCGCCATCAGCTCGGCATAGGCTGCCGGCATCGCCTCCTCCATGGAGACCTCGCCCGGCTTGGCGCGGCCCTGGCTCATCGGCTGCGGCGTGCGCGTGCCCGCCACCACATCCTCGCCCTGCGCGTTCACCAGGTATTCGCCGTAGAAGATGTTCTCCCCGGTGGAGGGATCGCGCGTGAAGCACACGCCGGTGGCGCAGTCGGTGCCCATGTTGCCGAACACCATGGCCTGCACGTTCACCGCCGTGCCCCAGTTGGCCGGGATGTCGTGCAGCCGGCGATAGGTGTTGGCGCGCGGGTTCATCCAGCTGCCGAACACCGCCCCGATCGCGCCCCACAGCTGGTCCTCGGGGTCCTGCGGGAACGGCTTGCCGGTCTCCTGCTCCACCAGTTCCAGGTAACCGGCCACCACGCGCTGCCAATCCTCCGCCGTCAGCGCGGTGTCCTCGGTGACGTATTTCTCGCCCTTCACATGGTCGATCACTTCCTCGAACCGGTGGTGCTCCACCCCCAGCACCACGCCGCCGTACATCTGGATGAAGCGGCGGTAGCTGTCCCAGGCGAAGCGCGCATCGCCCGAAAGGGCCGCCAGCCCCTGCACGGAGGCATCGTTGAGGCCGAGGTTCAGCACCGTGTCCATCATGCCCGGCATGGAAACCCTGGCGCCGGAGCGCACGGAGACCAGCAGCGGGTTGGATTGCGAGCCGAACTCCAGCCCCACCGCCTTCTCCACGCGGGCCAGTGCGGCGCGCACCTGGTCGCGCAGCTCGGCGGGGTATTGCCGGTCGTTGTCGTAGAACGCCGTGCACACCTCGGTGGTGATGGTGAAGCCCGGCGGCACCGGCAGCCCGATGCGGGCCATCTCGGCCAGGTTCGCGCCCTTGCCGCCCAGCAGGTTGCGCATCTCGGCGGTGCCCTCGTCGGCCCCGGCGCCGAAGCTGTACACCCACTTGGTCATGGTCTGGCTCATACCGATCAGCCCTCGATGCGTGAGAAATCGGCCGCCATGTTCATGGCCGCCCGCAGGTGGAACAGCAGTCGCAAACGATTCTGGCGCAATTCCGGCCGCTCCGCGTTCACCAGGATCCGGTCGAAGAATGCATCCACCGGCTCCCGCAATGCCGCCAGGGATGCCATGGCATCGGTAAATCTTTCGCCAGCAACCGCCTCGGCCACGTCGGGGCCGGACTGGCCGATGGCCAGCGCCAGCTCGATCTCGGCCTGCTCTTCCAGCAGGTTGGTCACGATCGCGCCATCGAACTTTTCCGCGCCCTTCTTTTCCTCGATCCGCAGAAGGTTGGCGGCGCGCCGATAGGCCGCGAGCAGGTTGGCGCCGGCCTCGGTGGCCAGGAACGCGCTCACCGCCTCGGTGCGCGCCAGCAGCCGCACGATGTCGTCATCGGCCCCGGCGCCCAGCACCGCGTTCAGCACGTCATGCCGGGCGCCATCGGCGCGCAGCTGCACGCGCAGCCGGTCGAGCAGGAAGTCCAGCACCTCCGGCACCGAGGCCGCGTTCGCCGCTCCCGCCGCCCAGCCGGCCGCCTCGCGCAGCCCCAGCCGGATGCCGCCCTCGCGCACGATGCGGATGATCCCCAGCGCCGCGCGCCGCAGCGCGAACGGATCGCCGGAGCCGGTCGGCTTCTCGCCCACGCCGAAGAAGGAAACGATCTGGTCCAGCTTGTCCGCCAGCGCCACCGCCGTGCCCACCGGGTTCTCCGGCAGCCCGTCGCCCGGCCCCTTCGGCAGATAGTGGTCGCGCACCGCCGCGGCCACCGCCGGGTTCTCGCCGTCATGCGTGGCGTAGTAGCCGCCCATCACGCCCTGCAGTTCCGGGAACTCGCCCACCATCCCGGTGGTCAAATCCGCCTTGGCCAGCAGCGCCGCGCGTTCGGCCAGCGCCGGATCGGCGCCTACCAGCGGCGCCAGCGCCCCGGCCAGCTTCACCAGCCGCGCCACCCGCGCACCCTGCGTGCCGAGCTTGGCGTGGAAGGTGATCCCGTCCAGCGCCGCCACCCGGCTTTCCAGGCGCGCGTGCCGGTCCAGATCCCAGAAATGCCGCGCATCGGCGAACCGTGCCCGCAGCACCCGCTCATTGCCGGCGATGATCGCCCGGCCGCCATCGCCCGCCTCGATGTTCGCCACGAAGGCAAAGAACGGCGCCGCCCGGCCGAACGCGTCGCGCAGCGCGAAGTAGCGCTGGTTCACCCGCATCGACACCTGCATCACCTCGGGCGGCAGGTCCATGTAGGCGGCATCGATCGCCCCGATCAGCGGCACCGGCCATTCCACCAGCCCGGCCACCTCATCGAGCAGCCCGGCATCCTCCACCACCGCCAGCCCGCGCGTGGCCGCCAGCCCGGCCAGCCCCTCGGCGATCATCCGCTTCCGCTCGGCGGCCTCCACCACCACCTGACGGCCCATCAGCTCCTCGGCCCATTGCGCGCAGGACGTAACCGTGAACGCCCCCGGCGCATGGAAGCGATGCCCCTCGCTCGCGTTGCCGGAGGCCAGGCCATGCCCGTCATCCGCGCCATCGTGCAGGTCGAACTTCACCACCGCACCATCCAGCACGCACACGATCCGCCGCAGCGGCCGCACCCAGGTGAAGCCGGAGGTCCCGCCCCAGCGCATCGATTTCGGCCACGGGAAGCGCCGCAGCAACCCGGGCATGACGGCGGCGACCAGCCCGGCCGCCTCCACGCCCGGCACCACGCGTTCCAGCACCCAGAACTCGCCTTCCTCGCGCAGGTCCTCGCGCGGTGCTCCGAACTTGCGCAGGAACCCGGCCAGCGCCTGCTCCGGCGCACTGCGCCGCGGCCCGCGCTCCAAGCTGCGGCTCTCCGCCACGCCCGCCGCCACGCTGGCCACCGCCGCGATCCGCCGCGCCCCGTAAAACCCGCGCACATCCTTCGGCGACAGCGGCGCCAGCGCCTCGGCCACCAGCCGGCACAGATCCTCCGCCGCCCGCGCCTGCATGCGCGCGGGGATCTCCTCGCTGAACAGCTCGATGAAAAGCTCAGGCAAAGTGTCAGTCCTTCAGCGCGGGTTCGATGTCGGTGTGGATGAAGTCGTCGCCCTTGAACAGCAGGGGCTCCCGCCGCGCATGGGCCAGCGCGTAGCTCAGGCAGTCACCATAGTTCAGCCCCGCGCGATGCCGGCCCTTGCCGAAGCGCCGCCAGGCCTGCTGCGCCAGCCGGGCCTGCTCCGCCGTGAACGGCACAAGCTCCATCCCTGCCTCGGCCATGAAGTCGTCCAGCCGCAGCGCCGCAGCGGGGCCGCCGCGGCCTTCCACCACCATGGCCGCCTCGAACCACACCGGCGCTGCCATCCGGCACGCCTCGGCGCCGGCCATGGCATCCGAATAGCGCACGGCATCGGGCTCGCCGAAGATCACCGCCAATACGGCAGACGAGTCCACGATCACTTCGGCAACCCGTTCTCGTCGTACAGCCAGCGATGATCGGAGGCCGGCAGCGGATCGGTCATGTGCGACCGGATATCGGCCGCGATCGCCAGCAGCCGCGCCGACCGCTCCGCCCGTGCCCGCGCCCGCTCCTCGCGCTCCAGCCGCTCGCGCAATGCCGTCGTCACCGCCGTCGTCAGGCTCTCCCCGGTCAGCTCCGACAGCCGGGAGGCCAGGGCATAGGCATCGTCGCTCTTGATGTTCAGCTGGGAGCCCATGGTAGAAACCTCCATCCGTACGGTAGAATACACCTCCGGCGGTGCCGCGTCATGCCAATTTGCCCTCAGGCCGCCGTCTCCCCCGCCAGCCAGGCCTCGCAGCACCCCTTCGCCAGCGCCCGCACCCGGCCGATATAGCTCGCCCGCTCCGCCACGCTGATCACGCCGCGGGCATCCAGCAGGTTGAACAGGTGGCTCGCCTTGATGCACTGGTCATAGGCCGGCAAGGCGAGCTTCTGCCCCAGCAGCGCCGCGCACTCCCGCTCCGCATCCTCGAAATGCCGCCCCAGCATCGCCGTGTCGGCATGCTCGAAATTATGCGCGCTGTATTCCCGCTCCGCCCGCAGGAACACGTCGCCATAGGTCACGCCCCGCCCGTTGAAATCGAGGTCGTACACCCGCTCCACGTCCTGCACATACATCGCCAGGCGCTCCAGCCCGTAGGTCATCTCAAAGCTCGGCAGGTCCACCGCGATGCCACCCACCTGCTGGAAATAGGTGAACTGCCCCACCTCCATCCCGTCGCACCACACCTCCCAGCCCAGCCCCCAGGCGCCCAGCGTCGGGCTTTCCCAGTCATCCTCCACGAAGCGGAAATCATGCAGCTTCGGGTCCAGCCCGATCTCGCGATAGCTCTCCAGCAGCAGCGCCTGCGCATCCGCCGGCGAGGGCTTCATGATCACCTGGTACTGGTAGTAGTGCTGCAGCCGGTTCGGGTTCTCGCCATACCGCCCGTCGCTCGGCCGCCGGCTCGGCTGCACATAGGCCGCCGCCCACGGCTTTTTCCCCAGCGCCCGCAGCGTGGTCGCCGGATGGAACGTCCCGGCCCCCATCTCCACGTCGTAGGGCTGCAGGATCACGCAGCCCTGCCGCGCCCAGAAGCCGTGCAGCTTCAGGATAAGGTCCTGAAAACTCAAGGAAGCTCGCGTCATCGTCCGCCTGCGGGATGGAATCGGGCGCACACTAGTGCCGCAGCGCAGCAAAGAGAAGCGCCGCCCCGCGCATCATCCCGCTATGAGCGTGATGTAACTTGAACCGCCCCCGCCACCACGCCACATCCCGACAAGGTTCGAATGCACTCCGCAACCTGAACCAGACAGGGACACAGATGACCAACGAGGAACGCGACCTCATCACCCAGTTCATCCAGCGCGTGGCCGGAACCCCCGTGCGCGCGCCCGGCTCGGTGCCCAGCACCCTGCCCGCCACGCAGAACCTGCCGCCGATCGACCGCGAGGCCGACGCCCTGATCGCCGACCTCATGCAGCGCAACCCCGATGCGCGCTACCGCCTCACCCAGATGGCCTTCGTGCAGGAACACGCGCTGGCCGAGGCGCAGAACACCATCAACCGCCTGCAGTGGGAACTTGACCAGGCCCGCGCCCAACAGGGCTACGGTCAGCAGGGTTACGCCCAGCAGGGCTATGGCCAGCCGCAGGGCTACCCGCAGGCCCCCGCCTCGCCCTGGGGCGCCGCCGCCCAGCAGCCCCAGGCCCCGTCGCGCGGCCTGTTCGGCGGCCT
>CANHCJ010000221.1 GCA_947458025.1 Rhodospirillales bacterium
CCGCCACCGCAGCCAACACGCGCACCCGTAGATCGGTCGAAAGGGAATACCCCATGCCTGCCGGCCCCCTCTCCGGCAGACAGCTTGAATCAGATTTCAAGCGCGTTGGGTACCCCTAACGATTCAACCGGATGGGCTACCGCTCTAGAGGAAACTTCCCTAAAGATGATCCGATCAGGGTCGATTCTTATCGCGCTGTATGGGGAGGGCAAGACGCGTGGCATGAGTTCTGTTTTGGGCTTTGATGCGACGATCAACCAAGCACTTGCCGCGATAGACACAATCGCAATACCAGATATCACTTCCAAGTTCGCTTTACATTGTCTTGAAGGCGCCTACAAAAGAATGCGCGATCAATCCGCCGGAGGAGTTCAGCCGAATCTAAACCTTAGCATTGTTAAGGATTGGGTGATTCCTCTCCCTAGCTTGCAAGAGCAATCCCAAATTGTGGCTCAAGTTGACGACCAAGAAGTTTCTGTATTTTCGGCCGATTTGTCCTCGCTCCGCCAATCCATCCTCCACGCCGCCTTCACCGGCCGCCTCCTGCCGCAGGACCCGGCCGACGAACCCGCCGCCGCCCTGTTGGCCCGGTTGCGCGCTGCGCCGGCACCTGCGCGCCGCCCACGCGGCCGACCTGTTCGCGAGAAAGCTTCCGCATGAGCGACACCACCTCCCAACTCGCGGCCAAGGTCTGGAACCTCGCGCATGTGATGAACAATGCCGGCGTGGGAGCGGGCGACTACGTGGAGCAGGTGACCTACCTGCTGTTCCTGAAGCTGGATGCCGAGCGGGCAGAGGATGGCTTACCGTCGCTGGTGCCGGAGTCCTGCCGCTGGACGCGGCTGGCGCTGTTGCAGGGGGCGGAGTTGGCCCGCGCCTATGCCGCCGCGCTGGAGACGCTGGCGGCGCAGCCCGGCCTGGTGGGCACCATCTTCGCCCGCGCCCGCAACGGCATCGAGGAGCCGGCGCACCTGCACCGCCTGGTGCGGATGATCGATGCCGAGACCTGGTCGGCCTTCGGCGCCGATGTGAAGGGCGACATCTACGAAAGCCTGCTGGAGCGCACCGCCAGCGACGTGAAGACCGGCGCCGGGCAATACTTCACGCCCCGCCCCGTTATTTCCGCCTGCGTGGAGGTGCTGGACCCGGCGCCGGGGCAGACGGTGTGCGACCCTGCCTGCGGCACCGGCGGCTTCCTGCTGGCCGCCTATGACCACATGCGCCAGCGAAAGGAAGCACGCGACCGCGCCACCGACCGCGCGCTGCGGGAACGCGGCTTCTCCGGCTTCGACATCGTGCCCGGCGTGGCGCGGCTGGCGGCGATGAACCTCTATCTGCATGGCCTGGGCGGAGGTGCGGAAACGCCGATCCTCCGCGCCGATGCGCTGGCCGCCGACCCCGGCCGGCGCTGGGATGTGGTGTTGACCAACCCGCCCTTCGGCCGCCGCCAGTTCGCCCGCGTGTTCACCGGCGACGGCGAGGCGGAGACGGAGCGCGAGGACTACGAACGCCCCGACTTCACGGTGACGACGAGCAACAAGCAGCTGAACTTTGTGCAGCACATCATGACCATCCTGGGGCCGAACGGCCGCGCGGCGGTGGTGCTGCCCGACAACGTGCTGTTCGAAGGCGGAGCCGGCGAGCGAATCCGGCGCCGGCTGCTGGAGGCGTTCGACTGCCACACGCTGCTGCGCCTGCCGACCGGGATCTTCTACCGCCAGGGCGTGAAGGCGAACGTGCTGTTCTTCGAAGCCCGGCCGGTGCGGCGCGAACCGTGGACCGAGGCACTATGGGTGTACGACCTGCGGACCAACCAGCGCTTCACGCTGAAGGAACGCCCGCTGCGCCACGCCGACATGGCCGACTTCATCGCCCGCGCCCGCTTGGCTGACCGGCACAAGCGCGAGGAGAGCGAGCGCTTCAAGCGCTACACCTATGCAGAGCTGGCCGCGCGGGACCGGCTGGACCTGAACCTGTCCTGGCTGCGCGAGGAAGGCGCCACCGACCCCGCCACGCTGCCGCCACCCGCGGAGATTGCCGCCAACATCGCCGACGAGCTGGAAACCGCCCTGGCCCGTTTCCGCGCGGTGGCGGCGCGGCTGGGCTGAACCCATGGCGGCATTCGGTGGAGCTTCGGCCACGACCGCACGGAAGCCACCCGGTCCACAATCCGCGACAATGTCAGCCTGCGAAGTGCTGACCTGGATCGGCCTGGGCCGGCCGGTAACGTGGATCGACCTGAACAACGGCACCAGCGATGCGCAGGATGAGCAACGTGTCGCAGAGGCGACGCGGGCCGTGATGGAGGCGTTGCGCACCGGCCGCCTGATCGCCCACGGGCTACCCAGCGATGTCGACGGCAACGCCAATCCCCGCGCCGCGCACGTTCCGGTGCCGCTTGGCGTGTTGATCCACCCCGCCACCACCATCCAGCTCGACGACCAGATCATCGCCGAGGGGGCCGCCTGGATGGACCGCCGCAGCCTCACCTTCCACGACGTGCGGTTCCAGACCGCCGACGTGCTGGCCCTGTGGCCCGTGCAAACACCGCCCCCCGTGCGGCTGGACGACCTGCCCGCCGACTGGACGCTGATCGAAGTGATCGCCTGGATCACGCTGCGCAACCCCGCCCTGGTGCGCGACGCGGCGCCCGAGACCATGCGCGAAGGCGGCACCTTCTACACCGAGCATCGCCTGCCGGATGGCCGCACGGAAATGGTCGCCGAAACCGGGCTGCCGGGCGTAAGCAGGAGGCGCCTGGAGATGCTTGCGATCTACGCCAAGCGCGAAGAACCCGCGGCGCAGGTTCTGATGCTCCATGAAGCCGAGGCCGCCTTGCTGACCGCGCTGCGCGCGGGACAGTTGACCGCGCATGGGAAACCCGATGGCCGCGACCCACGGGCCATGGAGCCGCGTGACTGGCGCGGCCTGATTTTGCGTGAGCAACAGCCTGGCACGTTGATCGCACTACCTGCGAAGGACATCGGGCAATGCTGGAGCAATGTGACCCTGCCCCGTAGGGTAGTCGTGGCCTTATGGCCGGCACAGGTCGCGGAATCCATCGCGAGGTCGATTTCGGACGTGTCGGACAGGACTGGCGTCGCAGGTCGCCCCACCAGCCGCCACCTCGTCATTGCGGAATATCTGCGCCGCCATGAGGCTGGCGTTGCTCTGACCGCGATTGGCGAGGAGGCAAGGGCATTGGAGGCTTGGCTTCCGTCCACACATCCTGGCTTGGCCAGAATGACGGCGCGAACCATTGAAACCGCCATCCGTCCCGAATTCCGCCGGCGAAACCCGCTTCGCACGAAATAGCGAACACGCACCGATTTCGGGCAACTTTTTCGTGCATCCGCGCCCCCTCACCTTGTCGACCATCGATGACAGCAAGGTGACGCAATGGGCGACACGATACCGCAAAATCCTGATGCGCTTCTGACTCGGGAAGCCACGGCCGCCGCGTTGACTGCGGCAGGTTATCCCGTGGCAACAGCGACACTGGCCACCAAGGCTACACGCGGCGGCGGCCCACCCTATTGCTTGTTCTCTTCCCGCGCCCTGTATCGCTGGGCGGATGCGCTGGATTGGGCACGGGCCAACACTTCCGCGCCACGCCGATCCACCTCCGAAGCGGACGCAGCGTAGCATCATGGCCGATGCGATGCCTCACGCCATCGGTCCGCCGAGCGTTGCCGACGTGGAGGCATGCCGCGCGGAGCTGGTGGACAGCGGATACACGCCGATCGAGGTGATCAACGCCGACGCTGCGCACGGAAGCCCCGGCAAGGCTCCTTTTCGGTCGGGGTGGCAGCACGGGCCACCCATCACCGAAACGGACCCGCGCGCGCTCAACACCGGCATCCGCTGCAACGGACTGCGAGCCGTCGACATCGACGTTGAGAACCCCACGATCGCGGCGAGGATCAAGGCAACGGCGATCGAGCTTTTCGGTGCGTGCCCGATGCGGTGGCGGGGGAACTCCGCGCGTGTGCTGTTGCTGTATCGCGCTGCGATCGGCGAACCAGTCAAGCGCACCATTGCGAGCCGCACCGGACTGGGCAAGGTGGAAGTGCTGGGCCACGGCCAACAGTTTGTTGCGTATGGCGTCCATCCAAGCGGCGCCAGCCTGCAATGGGAGCCGGAAGGCCCCCGAGCCTGGGCGGTGGATGCGCTGCCCGCGGTCACCGAAGAAGGAATCACCGAGTTCTTCAAGGTGATTGCTCCCATGTTGGGCGCGGATGCTCCCGACACATTTGCCACGGACAACGGCAAGGGCACGTCGCGGCATGGGCAGGTGGGCAACCTGCTTCGCGTTCTGGCCGACCTTCACGACATACCGAACGACGGGGCTGCTGATTGGGAAGCCTGGAATCGCGTGGGAATGGCTCTCTGGGCAGCCACTGGCGGCAGCGCTGGCGGCCGGGAGGCTTGGCATGCGTGGTCTGGCCTGCACCCGTCCTGCGACCATGCGCGGACCGAAGAGCGATGGGATCACTATCCCCAGAGTCCACCGACCGAGATTGGCGCCGGGACCATTCACCACCTGGCCGCCGAAGCACGTTTACGCCGACACGATGCGACGGGCGGGAAGCGGTTTCAGCTCCTCACGACCACCATCCTGGCCGCGCTCCCGGAGCGGGGATATCTCCTTAAGGGCATCATGGCGCCGGGCGAGCTTTCCGTTTGGTGGGGGGAGCCGAAGTGCGGCAAGTCGTTCCTCGCCATGCACATTGCCTATGCGCTTGCGCAGGGGCGGAGCGTACTCGGGCGAAGGGTGCGGCAATGCCAAGTGCTCTACCTGGCGTGCGAAGGGCGATCCGGGCTGCGCGGCCGAGTGCAGGCGCTGGAACGGCGCTATGGGCCGGCTACCGGCTTTCTCGCCCTGGCCGAGCCGATCGACCTGCGCGGCACTGGCGACACGGACGCCCTGGTTGAGATCATCATCGCGCATCGCGCGGCTTTGGTTGTGGTCGATACCCTGAACCGTGTGATTGCCGGCGGCGACGAGAATAGCTCGGCGGACATGGGTGCCCTGATCCGCAACCTTGATCACATTCGGGCGCGGACCGGTGCCCACGTGATGGTGATCCACCATGGCACGAAGTCGGGTGGATCAACCCCGCGCGGCCACGGAAGCCTCATTGGCGCAGCTGACGCCATCATTGAGGTGAGCGCGGACGATGAGGGCAACCGAAAGGCTGCGATCACCGATGCCAAGGACGACGCCAGCGGGAAGGCCATCGCTTTCCACCTGGAGGTGGTGGAACTGGGTGCGGATGACGATGGCGACATGCGCACAACCTGCCTTGTGGAAGAACTTGGCGAGACCGCAGCTCGGGCGCGCTCGCCGAAGGCAATGAATGAGGCCCAGCGGGGTTGGCTCCGCGATATCTCGGATGTGGTCGGGGGGCCGGACGGACGGGACTGCACACCGATTCCAAGTATGCCGTCGGTGCGTGCGGTCACTCGGGACCAGCTACGGCACGGGCTGAAGGCAAAGGGCCGGTTTGCATTGGATGCCGGCGGAAACATGACGCAGAAAGACCGGTCCCAACTGAAAGACGCCCTGCAAGCGCTGGCCGACAAGGGGAAGATCGGCAAGACCGATCAATACGTATGGCTGCTGTAGCTCGCGTGGGCACGTGGGGGAGCGTGGGCAGCCGGGTAGTCGCCCACTTGGCCACGTGCGTGGGGCGCGTGGGGGCCTTTCTTAGAAGGCCCCACACGCCCACGCCGCGCGATAGGGCCACATTGAGGGATGCTTTGTGATGAGTGGAAAGCCACCCGAAGGCGATGATTCAACCCGGCTACTGATGAACCGGCCAGATACCGCGCACTTGCGCCGCATTGCTGGCAGCCGACTTGATCGGTTCAACGACATGATCATCCGCCAGGTGCTCGCGACCCAATGGGAGCCTGCACGGATGACCCATGAGGACCGCACGAAACAGCGGGAAGCTGTTCTGCTGGCGATGGTCGCGTTCAAGCCGCAGGACGAGATAGAGGCAATGCTGGCCGGGCAAGCGGTGGCGCTTCACGCAATGTCGATGGAACTCAGCCGCCGGGCCATGCTGGCCGAGCAACCGGGCGAGCT
Source organism: Rhodospirillales bacterium (assembly GCA_947458025.1). Classification (GTDB taxonomy): domain Bacteria; phylum Pseudomonadota; class Alphaproteobacteria; order Acetobacterales; family Acetobacteraceae; genus CAMDGX01. The sequence goes on from CANHCJ010000221.1 coordinate 6,095, forward strand.
GGCCGCAGGGATGCGTAAGGGTGCCGTGCTGGCCAGCCGTGGCTTTGTCGAGGTGATAGACGCCCTGGACCGCCGCCGGGGCAAGGGGCGCAAGCAAAGCATCGTCGTGAAGCACATGCACCTCACGGGCGACGCGCGCGCGATGATCGGCAACTTTGCACCGGGAGGGGGAGGGGATGGAAAAGAAACTGAGGGTGAACCCCATGCACCGCCTGCCGGACTGGCGCTTGACGCTGCCGCTGGCGCAGTCGTGCCCCCGCTGCGGCGCGCGGACGAGAAGCGGCACCGCGTGCCGATCGCCCGCGATGCGAGGGAAGGCTAGATGCAGGATGCACGGGGGCGGGAGCACAGGACCCGCCACCCCGGAAGGGCTTGCCCGGATACGCCATGCCCGGACGATCCACGGGCGCTACACGAAGGAGCTACTGGCCCTTCGCGCGATCTTCGCCGAGGAATCCCGACTGCTACGCGAACTGCGGATGCTGGCGATGGAGTAGCCCGCCCACCTTCCGAATGGCCCTTGTACATAACTCCATATGGACGTATGGAGTTTATACACCATGAGGGCCACGCTATGCGGCAGGTTGTCAGCTACCTCCGGGTTTCGACCGACAAGCAGGGCAAAAGCGGCCTGGGTATCGAAGCCCAGCGCGAGGCGATCGCGCGCTTCGTCGCGGCCGAGGGAATGGAGGTGGTAGGCGAATACGTGGAGGTAGAGACAGGCAAGGGCTGCGATGCCCTGGACCGTCGTCCCCAACTCGCTGCTGCGCTGGTTGCTGCCAGAAAGGTAAAGGCGGCGGTCGTCGTAGCGAAGCTGGATCGCCTATCGCGCGATGTGCATTTCATTTCGGGGCTTATGGCGCAGCGGGTGCCATTTATCGTCGC
>CANHCJ010000222.1 GCA_947458025.1 Rhodospirillales bacterium
AAAATGCCTAACAAGAGCCTCCTGGCTAACAACCGGGAGGCGGCTCCGCCGACGTGACGTAACCATCTGATCTAGATAGCCTTTCTTCGCTATCTAGGCCAGCCCCAAAGTTTTTTGGTTCTTTTTTTCAAAAAAGAACATGCTTGCTTCCTGGATTTCTTCGCTGCGCTCGTAGCCAACCCCTCACCCAACCCTCTCCCCCAAGGGGAGAGGGCTTTCGGCTGCCGGAGTGACATCAGTCGGCGATCCTGATCCCCTGCGGGCGGATCAGGCCGTCTGGCACCGGGGTGAAGCCGGTGAGTTTGGCGCTGTGCGCGAAGAGCCAGTTGTGGTGGTAGAGCACCATGAACGGGCGGTCGCGGGTGTAGGTGGCGGCGACCTCGCGGTAGATGGGCTGGCGGGCGGCGGGGTCGGTGACCGCCCTGCCCTGCGCCAGCAGCGCGTCCAGCGCGGGGTTGTTGTACTTGCCCCAGTTCAGGAAGCCGTCGGACTGGAGCCAGACGGCGACGTTGCCGTCGGGGTCGGCGCGGCCGGACCAGATGCCGATATAGGCGTTGAAGTTGCCGGCGCGGGTTTCGGCGACGGCGGCGTTGGCCTCCAGCGCCTGGATCTTCACGTCGAACCCGGCTTCGCCGGCCATGGACTGGATCAGCTCGGCGGTTTGCAGGGAGATCGGCGCGTTGCCGACGACCAGGGTGACGGGGATGCGGCCGGTGTTGACCTGGGCCAGGAGGGCGCGGGCGCCGGCGAGGTCGCGCGGCGGGACGGGGATGGCGGGGTTCCAGTAGGGCGAGGTGGGTGCCTCGACCTGGTTGGAGGGGATCATCAGGCCGTCGAGCACGACCTGGTTGAGGATGGTGCGGTCGAGCGACTTCTCGAAGGCTTCGCGCACGCGCGGGTCGCGGCCGAAGGGGCCCTGGGCCATGGCGCCGTTGGCGAGGTTGAACAGCATGACCTGGTAGGCGACGGCGGGGGCCTGGAGCAGGCGCAGGCGGGCATCGCCGCGGACGGAGGCGGCATCGGAGGGGGCCGTGCCCTCGATGAGGTCGAGCTGGCCGGAGCGGAGGTTGACCAGCTTCACGGTGGTGTCCGGGATCGGACGGTAGGTGATGCGGTCGACGTGGATCCTGGCCGCGTCCCAGTAGCCGGGGAAGCGGTCCAGCACGATGCGATCCTGGGCGACGCGCTGGGTGAACTTGAACGGGCCGGCGCAGACCGGATCGGTGCCGAAATCCTTGCCGAGGCGGGCCATGGCCTTGGGCGAGGCGATCATGCCGGCGCGGTCGGCCAGGATGGCGGCGAGCGGGGCGTTGGGGGCGGAGAGGCGCAGGCGGACGGTGTGGGGGTCGATGATCTCGATGGCGCTGACCGGGCGCAGCTCGGCGCGGCGCTGGCTTTCGGGCGCGGTGCGGTAGCGCTCGATGCTGGCGCGGACGGCTTCGGCATCCAGCGTTTCGCCGTCGTGGAAGCGCACGCCCTGGCGCAGGGTGAGGGTGAGGGCGGTGTTGTCGGACGACCATTCCCATTTGGTGGCGAGCTGGGGGACGAGCTGCATCTTGCTGTCGAGGTCGATGAGCTTGTCGCACAGGGCGGCGAAGACGATGCGGCCGACATAGGAGCCGCCGGTGGCGGGGTCGAGCAGGTCGGGGTCGCCGCCGAGGCCGATGCGGAGCTGGGCGGAGTGGGCGGGTTGGGATGCCAGGAGGGCGAGCGCGAGGGTGGCGGCGAGGGGGGTGCGCATCGGGCTGGGCCTCCGGGTTGTTCCGCGTGGGACGCAAGCATGGTCCGCGGCTTGGGGACAGGGGGAAAGGCGACGGAAGAGTCGCCGCGGATGGCGGTTTGCGGGAATGGGGGCATAGTGGGGGGATGACCGAGATCTATGTGGATGCGGATGCCTGCCCGGTGCGGGACGAGGTTTACCGGGTGGCCGGGCGGCTGGGGCTGGTGGTGCACCTGGTGAGCAACGGGTCGCGGCCGATCCGGCCTTCGGGGCTGCCGAATGTGCGCAGCGTGATCGTGGCCGAGGGGGCGGACGCGGCGGATGACTGGATCGCCGAGCGGATCGAGGCGGCGGATGTGTGCGTGACGAACGACATTCCGCTGGCCTCGCGGTGCCTGGCGCGGGGGGCGCGGGCGCTGGCGAGCAACGGCAAGGTGTGGAGCGGGGACAATATCGGCAATGCGCTGGCCGGGCGGGCGGTGGCGCAGCATCTGCGCGAGAGCGGGTTCATGACCGGGGGGCCGGCGCCGATGAGCAAGGGCGACAAGAGCCGGTTCCTGTCGGCGCTGGATACGCTGGTGCAGGCGGCCTTGCGGGGGCGGTAGGGGGCGGACAGAAAGAAAGGAAGCGAAGGGGTCACAGAGGACACAGAGGGGCACGGAGAGCACGGAGAAGGAAGCACGGGTGGGGATCAGGCGGGGTTGGGTGACCTGGATGCCGTTCTTCTCTGTGCCCCTCTGTGGTCCTTCGTGTCCTCTGTGACCCCTTCGCTTTTTCTTTCTTCCTACATCCCAGCAAAGAGCGCCGTGGAGAGGTAGCGCTCGGCGAAGCTGGGGGCGATGGCGACGATGAGCTTGCCCTTGTTCGTGGGGTCGCGGGCGAGGTCGAGGGCGGCGTGCAGGGCGGCGCCGGAGGAGATGCCGATGGGCAGGCCCTCGGACTGGGCGCAGAGGCGGGCGGCGGCGATGGCTTCGCGTTCGGAGACGCGGATGATGGCGTCCATCAGGGCGAGGTCGAGCACGGCGGGCTGGAAGCCGGGCCCGATGCCCTGCACGCCGTGCGGGCCGGGCTCGTCGCCGGAGAGGACGGCGGATTCGGCGGGCTCGATGGCGATGACGCGCAGGCCCGGGCGGCGCGGCTTCAGCGCGCGGGCGATGCCGGTGAGGGTGCCGCCGGTGCCGGCGCCGCCGACGACGATGTCCACCTGGCCGGCGGTGTCGGCCCAGATCTCCTCGGCCGTGGTGGCCTCGTGGATGGCGGGGTTGGCGGGGTTGTCGAACTGGCGGGGCATCCAGGCGCCCGGGGTGGCGGCGAGGATGGCCTCCGCGCGGGCGATGGCGCCGGCCATGCCCTGGCGGGCCGGGGTGAGCTCCACCTCCGCGCCCAGGAGGCGGAGCATCTTGCGGCGTTCGACCGAGGCGCCTTCGGGCATGCAGACGATGAGGCGGTAGCCGCGGGCGGCGGCGACGAAGGCGAGCGCGATGCCGGTGTTGCCGCTGGTGGGCTCCACCAGCACGGAGCGGCCGGGGGCGATGGTGCCCTCGGCCTCCGCGGTGTCGACCATGGCCAGGCCGATGCGGTCCTTCACCGAGGCGAGCGGGTTGAAGAACTCAAGCTTGAGGGTGAGGTCGGCCACAAGGCGCTGGGCGGCGGCGAGGCGCGGGAGGCGGACGAGGGGGGTGGCGCCGATCGTGTCGAGCACGCTGGCATGGATCCGGCCCCGGAAGGAGGCGCTGGCGGCGGGCTTGGACTTGGGTCGGGTCATGGAGGGGTTCTAGCATGACAGTTCGTGGCTTTACACGCCTGCCGGGCGTGGTTTAGTGGCGGGAATGGCCGGCGTGACGACCGGCGCGGGGGCGACGCGGAAGGGACCGACATGCTGATCCGCAAGGACAGGGCGATGCTCGCCATCACCATCCTGCTCGACGTGGCGTTCCATGGCGGGCGGCAGGCGACCGTGAGCGCGGCCGATCTGGCCGAGCGGCTGGGGCTGGCGCGGCGGGGGATGGAGCCGCTGCTGCAGGCGCTGTCGCGGGCGGGGCTGCTGGAGAGCGTGCGCGGGCCGCGCGGGGGGTATCGGCTGGGGCGGCCGCGGCGGGATATCCGGCTTTCGGACATCGTGGCGGTGGCCGGGGGCGAGGATCTGGAGGCGGGCGACGGGCCGCGCGGGGCGTTGCAGGAGAAGGTGGTGGAGCCGCTGTGGACGCGGCTGGAGACGACGGCCCAGGGGGTGCTGGCCGGCATGACGCTGGACGACCTGATGCGCCAAGCCGGGGCGGCGGGGCTGCAGCGGCCGGATGCGGAGCCGATCACGTTTGCGATCTGATCCCGCGATTTGATCTTTGCGGCCGGCGCCGGTAAGGCCCGATGGCCGCAGCGCTGGAGAGCCTGATGTCCGATTACCGCATGGCGATCGTGCCCGTGACGCAGTTCCAGCAGAACTGCACGCTGCTGTGGCACGTGGAGAGCAAGCGCTGCCTGATCGTGGACCCCGGCGGCGAGGTGGGGCGGATCCTGGACGTGGTGGTGCAGCAGGAGTTGCAGGTGGAGACGATCCTGCTGACGCACGGGCACCTGGACCACGCCGGCGGGGCGGAGGCGACGCGCGGGACGATCAACGAGGATTATGCCAAGCGCGGCTGGGACCTGGTGCCGATCCTGGGGCCGGATGAGCGCGATGCGTTCCTGTTGCGCGGGATCGAGGCGCAGTGCCGGCAGATCGGGCTCGAGGGCATGCGCAACGTGGTGCCGGACCGGTACCTGACCGAAGGCGAGACGATCGACACGATCGGGCTTTCCTTCGAGGTGCTGCACTGCCCGGGGCATACGCCGGGGCATGTGGTGTTCGTGGAGAAGCAGGCGCGGATCGCGCTGGTGGGGGATGTGCTGTTCCGCGGCTCCGTGGGGCGGACGGATTTTCCCTATGGCGACCAGGCGGCGATGATCCATGCGATCAAGACCAAGCTGCTGCCGCTGGGCGACGATATCCGCTTCATGTGCGGGCATGGGCCGGCCTCCAGCTTCGGGGTGGAGCGGCAGAGCAACCCGTTCCTGCAGGGCTGAGGCCGATGAACCGCGAGCCGCTGGTGATGGTGTGCACCTGCGAGATGGCAGGGCGGGTGCGCGGCAAGGGGTTCCCGGTGCGGGAGCTGCCGGGGCGGATGGGCAAGGGCGTGGGCTGGGTGCCGACGAACGCCATGATCAACGCCTTCTCGGCCATTCCGGGGACGCCGTTCGGGACCGGGGGGGATCTGATCCTGGTGCCGGACCCGGGCTGCGAGGTGGATGTGGATTTCGCCGACGGGTCGGCCAAGGAGCACTTCTTCCTCGGCGACATCCGCTGGCTGGACGGGCGGGCGTGGGAGCTGTGCCCGCGGGAGTTCCTGCGGCGGGCGCTGGCGGCGCTGCAGGATGCGGCGGGGGTGAGGCTGGTGGCCGCGTTCGAGCACGAGTTCACCTATACCGGGGTGGAGGACGGGCCGGGCAACCCGTATTCGCTGGAGGCATTCCGGCGGCAGGGGGTGTTCGCCGAGGTGTTCACCGCCGCACTTCGGGCGGCCGGGTGCGAGCCGGACAGCTTCATGGCCGAGTATGGCGGGCGGCAGTACGAGTTCACCGTGGACGTGGCCGAGGGCATCCGCGCGGCCGACCGGGCGGTGGTGGCGCGCGAGATGGCGCGGGCCACGGCGCATCGGCTGGGGCACCGGGCGATCTTCTCGCCGGTGCTGGACCCGGCCGGGGTGGGCAACGGGGTGCACATCCATTTCAGCTTCAAGGACGCGGCCGGCACGCCGGTGATGCACGACCCCGCCGGGCGGCTGGGGCTTTCGGGGCTGGCGCAGCACTTCGTGGCCGGCATCCTGCACCACCAGCCGGCGCTGTGCGCGCTGACGGCACCTGCCACCATCTCCTACATCCGCCTGCGGCCGAACCGCTGGGCGCCGACGCATGCCAACCTGGAGCAGCAGGACCGGGCGGCGGCGCTGCGGGTGTGCCCGGTGATCCCGGGGCCGAACGTGGCGCGGCAGTTCAACGTGGAATACCGCGTGGCCGATGGCGCGGCCTCCCCCTACATCGCGCTGGCCGCGGTGGTGTGGGCGGGGGTGGACGGCATCCGGCGCGGGCTGGCGATTCCGGATGAGGGCCCTGCCCTGCCCGCCTCGCTGGACGCGGCGCTGGATGCGCTGGAGGCGAGCCAGGCGGCGCGCGACTGGATGGGCGAGAGCTTCCACGGCGCCTACCTGATGCACAAGCGCGGCGAGGCGGCGATGATGGCCGGGCTGACCGAGGCGGAGCAGTGTGCCCGCTACGCGGCGACCTACTGAGGACAACACACCATGGCGAACCTGCCGCACCCCGACACGCGCGACCTGCCGGTGGACGCGCCGCACACCACGCTGCTGTTCATCGACGTGCAGAACTACTGCGCGCGGCGCGACGGCAGCGAGTTCGCGCACATGTCGCCCGAGCAGTTCGACCGCGAGCTGGGCTGGTTTTTCGACAAGTTCGAATCCGAGACGCTGCCGAACATGCAGAAGCTGCAGGAGGGCTGCCGCAAGGCGGGGATCGAGGTGATGTACACCATCATCCGCAACCTGACCGCCGATGGGCGCGACCGCTCCCTGGACTACAAGATCACCGGGTTCAACGTGCCGCCGGACAGCTGGGACGGGCAGGTGCTGGACGCGATCAAGCCGGGGCCGGACGAGATCGTGATTCCGAAGACGTCATCCAACGTGTTCGTTTCGACCAACATCGACTACGTGCTGCGCAACCTCTCGACGAAGCACTTGGTGATCTCCGGCATCGTGACGGACCAGTGCGTGGCCTCCGCCACCATGACGGCGTGCGACCTGGGATACCTGGTGACGCTGGTGACGGATGCCTGTGCGACCTACACGCAGGAACGGCACGACGCGACGCTGCGGGCGATCAAGGGGTATTGCCGGCAGCGGACGACGGCGGCGTTTCTGGAGGAGATCGGAAGCAAGTAAGAATCTTCTTTTTCTGAAGAAAAAGAAGCAAAAAGACTTTTCCCCTTTTGGCCCGGGCTAGTCCCGCACCAAACGGGGAAAAGTTTTGGGGCTGGCCTAGATAGCGAAGAAAGGCTATCTAGATCAGATGGTTACGTCACGTCGGCGGAGCCGCCTCCCGGTTGTTAGCCAGGAGGCTCTTGTTAGGCATTTTGTGGCTGGCACACCG
>CANHCJ010000223.1 GCA_947458025.1 Rhodospirillales bacterium
AAGCCACTGGCCCACCATGGACCTCCACGGCGCCGCCGCGCAGCGCCCGCCGCCGGCCCTGCTGCTGCTGGCCACCTACGGCCTGCACAGCGCCGGCATGGTCCCGCCGATGGTCTACCTGGCCGACCTCGCCGCCCGCGGCCGCGGCATGGGCATCGCCGCAGGCGCGCTGACCTGGCTGCTCTTCGGCCTCGGCGGCATCGTGGGCGGCGTGCTGAGCGGCCGGCTGGTGGACCGCATCGGCAGCCGCCCGGCCCTGCTGCTGTGGCTCGGCGTGCAGGTGCTGGCGCTGGCCATCGCCCTCGTGCCCACGCCGCTGGCCGTCACCGTCGCCGCCATCGCGGCCGGCTTTGCCGCCATGGGGGTGACCACCGTCACCCTCTCCGTCTGCCGCGAGATCGCGCCCGCGCAGTCGGCCGCGCTGTGGGTGCGGGCCACCGCGGTGTTCGGCGTGGTGCAGACCGCGGTGGCCTTCGCGCTGGCCCCGGTCTTCGCGGCGACCGGGGAGAGCCACGCGGTGGTCTTCGCCACCGGCCTGGGAAGCTCGCTCGCCGCCCTGGCCGCCGCGGTGCGGTTAGCGAAACCGTGCTAGCCGGAACCCGTCCAGCGCCGGCCCGGCCCCGCAGGCCTTTCCGGCCAGCGCCTCGCCGAGCCCGGCGGAATGCTTGAACCCGTGCCCCGAGCACGGCGAAGCCACCACGAGCCCATCGACCTCATCCACCACGAAGCCGGAATCGGGCGTGACGGTGTAGAGGCACGCTGCCGCCTGCACCGCGGGCCCGCCAACCCCGGCCAGCCGCGGGGCCACGTGCTTGGCCAGGAACGCCGCGGATTCCCCGGGCGCCACCGCCCTGTCGGCCGCCTCCGCCGAGGTCTCCCGCTCGGCCTGCTCGGTGGCCACCTTCAGCGCCGCATGGCCGGGCAGGCAGGGGAAGCCGTAGAAGTAGTCGCCTTCGCGGGCGCCGTACATCCAGATGAAGATCGGGAACCGCCCGGGCGCATAGGCGGCCGGATCGGCCACCGGGAACCAGTGCAGCACCTGCCGCCGCACCGACGTCACCGGCGCCAGGGCCGGCACGAGCCCGCCGATCCAGGCGCCCGCCGTCACCACCACCCGCCCGGCGCGGAACACCCCGGCATCGGTCTCCACCCGGAACCCCGCGCCATCCCGATCGATCGCCGAGACCGTGGTGCTCAGCTGCGTCCGTGCCCCGAGCCGCGCGGCCACCTGGAGCTGGGCGGCGATGCAGCGTTCCGGGAAGACGATGCCGGCGCTGGGTTCGTAGGAGGCGATCTCGTCCCCTTCCACGCGCATCTGCGGCCAGCGGCGGCGCACCTCGTCGCCGTCCAGCACCTCGTGCGGGATGCCGGCGGCTTGGGCGACCTCGATGGTGCGCTCCACGAAGGCCGGCTTGCCGTGATGGCCCGTGGCGATGCCGCGGCGGCCCATCACCAGGCCGCCGCATTGCAGGAGAAGCTGCTCCCCGGTCTCCGCCTCCAGCTCCCGCCACAGCGCGTGGGAGCGGGCGACGAGCGGGGCGTAGTCGGCGCCCTCGCCCACGGCCAGGCGGGTGATCCGCGTCTCGCCGTGGCTGGAGCCCATGGTGTGCGGCGGGTGGAAGCGGTCGATGCCCAGCGCCTTCACGCCGCGGCGGGCGAGCGCCAGCAGCGTTGCCGCCCCCATGGCGCCGAGGCCGACGACGATGACGTCGTGAGTCACCCCCGCCACGACGCGATCTCCTCCAGCGGCCAGATCGGGCGCGGCAGGCGGCGCCAGGGCAGGGTCTTCACGTTGGACTGGCCCGGGCCGCTGGTGTCCACGCGGATGGTCTGCGGGCTGATCGGCTTGAAGAACTGGAAGTTCGATGCCGTCTTCAGCACCGCCATCTGGTACTCCGCCGGCTCGATGCCGAAGTAGCGGTAGACATCCGGCACGTTGCCCGCCGCACCGGTGCGCTCGGTGACGAACAGCGTCACGGGCCCGACCTCGAAGATGACCGTGGTGCCCTGGTCGAATTCCGGCTGCTGGAACACCGCCACCGGCACATGCCCGCCGGCCACCTTTCGCACCCGGCCGGTGACGGTGAGCGGGGTGAAGAACCCCAGCGACTGGTCGCCGCCGAGCGGCAGCGTGACTTCGGCACCCTCGCCGGCTTCCGCGAGACGTTTCGCGGCGATCGGCGAAATCAGCGGGATCAGGGCGCGGCCCTTGATGCCCTGGCGCAGGATGGATTCGAGGATCAGGTTGCTGTCCCCGGGCGTGCCGCCGAACACCGTGTCCCCGGTGTCGGATAGCACGATCACACCCTTCGGTGCAGCATCCGCCTGGCGCACCGCCTCGTCGATCGGCACGGCGGACTGCTCCATGAAGCGCGCGCGGCGGGCCCAGGCGAAATCGGCGGATTCGTCGGCGAGTGTCTCGGCCAGGGCGCGATCCTGGTCCACGGTGACAATGGTGGCCCAGCCGCCCTCGGCCACGTCCAGCCAGGGCTGCATCGGGCACGGGGCGACGGCCAGCACGCGGGGGTCCTGCTCCATCGCGCGGGCTTGGTCGAACCACTCCTTCATCGGGCCGGCGATGGTGAGGTACTGCTCCTGGTGCGTCACGATGCGCAGCTTGCGCCAGGCGATGACCGGCTTCACCTCGCCGCGCAGCATGCGGACCAGCAGCTCGCCGGAGAGCCGGCCGGTATCCACCACATCATGCGGCTGGGTGCGATGGCCGATGATGGCGTTGCTCATCGCGATCATCTGGGTGGTGACGTTGGCGTGGTGATCCAGCGTGGTCAGGATCGGCACGTCCGGCCCGACCACGGCGCGGACGATGCCGAGCTGGGCGCCCTCCACGTCGTCCACGCCCTCGGCCGAGCAGGCGCCGTGCAGATGGGCCACCACGGCATCGAGCTTGCCGGCGTTGCGCAGGCCGGTGCCGATGCGTTCCTCGAAGAACAGGCGGGTTTCGGTGTCGATGCGGCCGCCGGCCATGGCCCAGGCGGAGATGATCGGCACCCACTCGATGGCCATGCCGGCCTCGCGCACCGCCTTCAGCATGCCGCCGATCTGGCCGAGCGCGCCGAGCTTCTCCAGGATCTCCTGGCCCTGGAGGATGCCGAACTGGTGGAACCCCTCCATGGTGGTGGGGACCGGATTGAAGTCGTTGGTCTCCTGGCCGATGTTGAGGACGGCGACGCGCATGGGGCTCTCCGGCAGCGTTTCCCGGGATGATGGGGCAGGAAGGGAAGGCGAGGAAGGGTCTTCTTTTTCTGAAGAAAAAGAAGCAAAAAGACTTTACCCGTCCGCACGTCCCCGCAGTAGATGTGTTGTCACCAGTGGCGGCGCGTGCAAACGGACAAAAGTTTTTTGGTTCTTTTTTTCAAAAAAGAACATTCTTATCTTTCCTGTATATCATCGATCGGAAAGAACGGCCGGGGCACCCGCTTCCACGGCAGCGACTTAACATCGGATTGTCCCGGCCCAGTGGTATCCACCCGGATCACCCGGCTGGTGATGGGCGCGAAGTATTGGAAGTTCGACGCGGTCTTGAGCACCGCCATCTGGTACTCGGCGGGTTCGATGCCGAAGAGGCGGTAGGTATCGGGCACGTTGCCGGCGGTGCCGCGGCGTTCGGTGAGGAAGATCGTCACCGGCCCGGCCTCGAAGATCACCGTGGTGCCCTGGTCGATGTTGGGGCGGGTGAAGCTAGGCACGGTGATGCGGCCAGGGGCGATCCTGCGCACGGTGCCGGTGACCGGGAGCGGCGCGAAGAAATCGGTGGCCGCGGTGCCGCCGAGGTCCACGGTGACGGTGGCGCCCTCGCCGGCGGCGACCAGGGTGGCGACGTTCTGGGGGGAGATCAGGGGCACCAGCGCACGGCCGGAGATGCCCTGGCGCAAGATGGATTCGAGGATGAGGTTGCTGTCGCCGGCGGTGCCGCCGAACACGGTGTCTCCGGTGTCGGACAGGACGACCACGCCGCGGTTCTCGGCATCGGCCAGGCGCACGGCCTCGTCGATCGGCACGGCGGTCTGCTGCATGAATTCGTGGCGGCGGGCCCAGGCGAAATCGGCGGATTCGTCCGCGAGGCGGTGCGCCAAGGCGGGGTCGTTGTTCGTGGTGACGATGGTGGCCCAGCCGCCTTCGGCGACATCGAGCCAGGGCTGCATGGGGCAGGGGGAGACCTGGAGCACGCGCGGGTCGGCTTCCATGGCGCGGGCCTGGTCGAACCAGTCCTTCATCGGGCCGGCGGCGGTGAGGAACTGCTCCTGGTGGGTGATGAGGGGCAGCTTGCGGTAGGCCATGGTGGGCTTCACCTCGCCGCGCAGAACGCGGGCCATCAGCTGGCCGGCGACGTGGCCGGTGTCGTAGGGGTCGTGCGGCTGGGTGCGGTGGGCGACGATGGCGTCGGCGCAATCGACCATGAGCTTGCTGACGTTGGCGTGGTGGTCGAGCGAGAGCACCAGCGGGATGCCGGCGCCGCGCATGGCGCGGATCAGGGCGAGCTGCTCGCCCTCCACGTCGTCCACGCCCTCGGCCGAGCAGGCGCCGTGCAGGTGGACGGCCAGGGCATCGAGCGGGCCGGCTTCGGCGAGGTTGCGGCGGATGGCATCGAGGAAGAACTGGCGCGCCTCGGTGGAGATGCGCCCGCCGGCGCCGGCGACGGCCCAGACGATCGGCACCCATTCCACGGCCAGGCCGGAGGCGGCGATGGCGTCGATCCAGCCATCGATGGCGGCGCGGCCGCGGGCCTTTTCGAGGATGGCGGGGCCTTCATGGATGCCGAAGGCGGCGTAGTCGGCGAGCGTGGTCAGCACCGGGTGGAAATCGTTGGTTTCCTGGCTGATGTGGATGAGGGCCACGCGCATGGTTGGTCTCCGAAGGAAGCAAGAAGCAAAAAGACTTTATCCGTTTGCGCGGGGCCTGGGGGTTGAACGCGGTGCCAAGCGGGGAAAGTTTTTTGGTTCTTTTTTTCAAAAAAGAACATTCTTACTCCAAATCTTGCCTTGATATCCCCCGCCACCGCAAGTTCGGCATCACCTTCTTCGGGTCCTTTTCCATGAACAGGAAGGAGCTGTAGCGGTGCTGCAGGATCAGCCCGGTTTCGGTATCGATGGCGAAGTGGCCGACGATGTCCACGCGGCCGACGGCTTCGTCGCCCAGGTTGGTGCGGGCGGTGGCGCGGCAGGTGGCGACGAGCACCGGGCGGGTGCGCAGGGTGGCGGTGCCGCTGGGCGAGCAGGCGAAGCCGCCGCCTTCGGCGGTGGTGTCGGGGTCGGCTTCGGCGAGCTGGAGCGGCAGCAGGAAGTGCGCGTTGGGCGCGATGGTGGTGGCGCGCAGGCCGTGCACCTCCAGCATGATGCGGAAGATGTTCTGCAGCCGGGCGAGCATGGCCGGCGGCGGGGTGGCGGCGCCTTCGGGCGGCGTGATGGACACGTTGGCCACGACGCCGGCGGCATCGCGGGTGGCGGCGAAGGCGATGCGCGGGCCGCCGCGGAGCGGGTCGCTCAGCATCTCCAGCTGCCAGGTGGTGCCTTGGGGCTTCGCGGAGGTGACGGTGAAGCAGGAGGGCTCGGTTTCCAGCACTTCCTTGCCGTCGGGCTGGATCAGGTGGCGGGTGACGCACAGGCGCTTGAACGGCCCCCAGCCGGCGCCGCCGATGGAAAGCGGGGCGGCCAGCGGCTTGGGCGGGGCGGCGAGGGACAGCGCCGGGGTGCGCCGGAGCAGCGAGGCGTCCGGCTCCGGGCCGGTCGGGGCCGGCTGGGCCAGGGCGGGGGTGGCGAACAGGAGGGCGGCGGCGAGGAGGCGGAGCATGGTGGCCAGGGCGCGCGCTTCTACTCCGCCGCCTTGGCGGATTCCTGGCCCTGCACGGTGAAGAACGAGGCGCTCTTGGGCTGCTGCGGCAGTTCCACGCGGGTTTCGGTGAGGCGGGCGAAGCGGGACGGCTTGCCGCGGATCACCTCGCCCTCATGCGTGCTGGGCATCGGGTTGCGGGCGAGCGGGATCGCGTCCGCCGCGGTGTAGACGCAGATGTACAGGCCGCGCGGGCGGTCGCCGCTGTTGGCGGCCGAGCCGTGGGCGAGCTTGGTGTGCATCAGGCACACGGCGCCGGCCGGGCCGTAGCAGGGGATGGACTGCGCCAGCAGCGCCTGTTCGGTGGCCGGGGCGACGGCGCCGGTGAAGCGCTCACCCTCGAACAGGGAGTGCATCGGGCCGCGGTGGGAGCCGGGGACGACGGTGAGCGCGCCGTTGGTCTCGTCGATGTCGTCGAGGAACAGCAGGGCGGTGACGATGTCGTCGTTGGTGTGCGGGGTGTAGGCGAAATCCTGGTGGTAGAGCACCTCGGTCTTCGCACCCGTGAGCTTCAGGTTGATCTTGCAGTGGTGGAACTTCACGTCCGGGCCGATGAGGTCGGCGACCATGTCGGCCATGCGGCTGTCGCGCATCGCTTCGAGGTAGGCGGGCGAGATGTCGGACGGGTTGTTGATGCGGCGCAGGGCGGGCTTCTCGGCGCTGTGCTCCGCGCCCATGTCGAAGCGCGGGCGGCCATCGACGGTGGGCGGGCCGAAGGGGGCGCGGTGGGCAAGGCTGGCTTCGACCCAGCCGGCGATCTCGGCGCGCAGGGCGGCGAGCTGGGCGGGGGAGACGGCGTTCTCGGCGACGAGGAAGCCGTCGCGCCAGAAGGCTTCAGTTTGCTCACGCGTCAGTGCGGCCATCGTTGTTCCCCCTTCGATGCGCTGCCGTTATGCGGCGCGCGTGGGGTGGGGGCAACAGGGTTTGTGGGGCCACGCGGGAGCGGAGTGGAGCGGGTGAAGGGAATCGAACCCTCGTATGCAGCTTGGGAAGCTGCCGTTCTACCATTGAACTACACCCGCTTATCAAAGACTTAG
>CANHCJ010000224.1 GCA_947458025.1 Rhodospirillales bacterium
CAGGGCGATGACGACCACGGCGGTCGCTTCCGGATCGGCGATGCCGGCGCCGCGCAGCAGGGCGGCGAGGCCCGCGCGGGCCTCCGCATCGGCGGTGCGGACCAGGGGGGCGAGCTCCGGGTCGCGCAGCGCGGCGGCGTAGATTTCGAGGAAGAGCCGGATCTCCGCGTCGGTGGCGGTGGTGACGTAGCCGATGATCTGCGGCACCGCCGCGCTGGCGAGGTCGCCGGCGGTGGAGAGGGCCGCGAGGCGGGCGGCGGTGGTGGCGCGGTCCGCCTCCACGAAGGCGGCGATGATGGCCTGTTTGGAGGGGAACCAGTGGTAGAGGTTCCCCGGGCTCATGCCGAGCGCGGCGCAGAGGTCGCGCATCGAGGTGGCGTGGAACCCCTGTTCGGCGAAGAGCCGGGCGGCGGTTTCGAGGATTTCGGTGCGGCGGTCGGGGCCACGGGGGATGGGGGGCATGGGGCGTCCTGGAACGATCGTTCGGTCGCCAAATAAGATAGAACGTTCGATCTATCAAGGGGCCGAAAGGGCGATGCGGCGCGGCCCCGCCGGTGCTACCGGCCGGTGCCCAGCAGGCCCTGGGGGCGGTAGAGGAGGATCAGCTGCAGCGCCAGGCCGATCATGAACAGCCGCACATAGGCCGCCCGTGTCGCCAGTTCGCCCGGAAGCTGCGCCGCCAGCCAGTCGGTGGCGGCCCAGACCGCCCAGATCGCCACGGCGCCGAGGATGGCGCCCCGGTTGCTGCCGGAGCCGCCGGCGATCAGCATCACCCAGACCAGGAACGTCGCCGTGACCGGGTCGAGCGCGTCGGGGCCCATGAACTTGAAGAAATGCGCCAGCATCGCGCCCGCCAGCCCCATGCAGGCCGCGCCCAGCATGAAGGCCTGGAGCCGGAACGCCGCCGGGTTGCGCCCGGCCGCCTTCGCCGCCTCCTCGTCGTCGCGGATGGCACGCAGCGTGCGCCCGAACGGGCTGCGCGCGGTGGCTTCCGCCATCGCATAGAGCAGCGCCACGACCGCGCCGACCAGCAGCAGGAAGGCCACCGGCCCCCAGGGCTGGCCCAGCGATTCGAAGGGGCGCGGAATGCCGGTGATGCCGAGCGGCCCGCCGGTCAGCCAGTCCTCGTTGCGCGCCACCAGGCGCACGATCTCGGCGATGCCGATGGTGGCCATCGCCAGGTAGTCGGTGCGCAGGCGCAGGCTGATCGCCCCGATCGGCAACGCCAGCAGGGCACCGGCCAGCGCG
Organism: Rhodospirillales bacterium; assembly: GCA_947458025.1. Taxonomy (GTDB): domain Bacteria; phylum Pseudomonadota; class Alphaproteobacteria; order Acetobacterales; family Acetobacteraceae; genus CAMDGX01. Next base: position 1,249 of record CANHCJ010000224.1, read on the forward strand.
GCCAGCGGCCAGGCCAGGAACCACGGCCAGCCGAAGCCGCCCACGTGCATGGCGCTCGGCGGGGCGGTGAGCAGCGCCGAGGTGTAGGCGCCGGCGGCCACGAAGCCGAGCGCGCCGAAATTCATCAGCCCGGTGAGCCCCCATTGCAGGTTCAGCCCGAGCGTGAGCGCGGCATAGATCCCCGCTAGCGTCAGCAGCGTGGCGCCGTAGAGCAGCAGGGGCTCCATCAGTTCATCCCCCGGAACAGGCCCTGCGGCCGGAAGATCAGCACCAGCACCAGCACGGCGAAGGCCACCCCGGTTTTGTAGGCCGGCTCCAGCAGCGGACCCTCGCCGATCCAGGGGTAGGTGGACAGCTCCTCCGCCACGCCCAGCAGTAGCCCGCCCAAGGCCGCGCCCCAGGGCCGGCCGATGCCGCCCAGGATCGCCGCCGCGAAGGCCGCCAGCACCACGTTGAAGCCCAGCATCGGCGACAGCTCGGTGTCGATCGCCAGGAACACGCCCGCCACTGCCGCCAGCGCCGCCGAGACCGCCCAGGTCAGGCGGATCACGCCATCGACGGGCACGCCGGTGATGCGCGCGAGGTCGGGGTCGTCGGCCATCGCCCGCATCGCCCGGCCGGCCCGGCTGCGCGAGAGCAGCAGGTGGACCAGGAACGCCGCGGCCAGCGCGCCGGCCAGGATGTAGAGGTGGCGCGGCTGGATGCGCAGCCCCTCCCACAGCAGCGGCGGGGTGAAGCCGCGCGCATAGCCCTGCGGCGTCGGCCCCCAGACGAAATACACCACCGCGCGGATCATCAGCGCCACGCCGAAGGAGGAGATCAGCAGTACGGCCGGCTGGGCCCGGCGCAGCGGCGCGAAGAAGGCCCGGTCGGCCAGCAGGATCACCGGGATGGTCGCCGCGATCGCGAACGGCACCGCCGCCCAGGGGGAGATGCCGAGCAGCCCCACCGCCACCAGCGCGGCATAGGCCCCGAAGGTCATCAGCTCGCCATGGGCGAAGTTGGCGAAGCGCAGCACCCCGTAGGCCAGCGAGAGCCCGGCGGCGGCCAGCGCGTAGATCGAGCCGAGCACCAGGCCAGGGATCAGGTAGAAGTTGATCACCTCCAGCATCTCAGCCTTCCCCTTCCGCGGCGGCGGCGCCGCCGAGGAACAGCCGGCCGATCTCGGGGTTGGCGAGCAGGGCCGGGCCCGCATCCTCCGCGCGGTTGCGGCCCATCGCCAGCACCACGCCGCGATCGGCGATGGCCAGGGCGGGGCGGGCGTTCTGCTCCACCATCAGCACGGCGATGCCGGAGGCCGCGATCTCGCGCACCTTGGCGAAGATCAGCGTGCAGAAGCGCGGCGAGAGCCCGGCCGTCGGCTCGTCCAGCATCAGCAGCCTCGGCGTGAGCATCAGCGCGCGGGCCACGGCCAGCATCTGGCGCTGCCCGCCCGAGAGGCTGCCGGCGGCGTCGCGCCGCTTGTCGGCGAGGTCGGGGAACAGCGCATAGGCCCGCGCCAGCCCCTCGCGCGCCGCCCCGGGCCGGGCGAAGGCGCCCATCAGCAGGTTCTCCTCCACGCCGAGCGAGGGGAACACGTTGCGTTCCTGCGGCACGTAGGCGAGGCCGCGCAGCACCATCGATTCGGCCGGCTGGCCGGCGATCTCCTGGCCGTCGTACCGGACGCTGCCCTGGCGCGGGCGCACCAGCCCGGCCACGGCCTTCAGCGCGGTCGACTTGCCCGCCCCGTTCGGGCCGATCACCACCACCACCTGCCCGGCGGCCACCGAGAGGTCCACGCCGTGCAGGATGTCGGCCTCGCCATAGCCGGCGACCAGGCCGCGTGCGGCGAGCAGCGTCATGTCGGCTCGATCGCCATGCCGAGATAGGCCTCCGCCACCACCGGATCGGCCCGCACCTCGGCCATGGTGCCGCTGGCGATCACCCGGCCCTCGGCCAGGCAGTAGACGTGGTGGCAAAGCTCGGCCACCAGGTCGAGGTCGTGCTCGATCAGCAGGAAGGTGATGCCGTGCTCGCGGTTCAGGGCGGCGATGGTGTGCGCGATCTCGCGCAGCAGGGTGCGGTTCACGCCGGCGGCCGGTTCGTCGAGCAGGATCAGGCTGGCGCCGGACATCAGCGCCCGGCCCAGCTCCACCAGCTTCTTCTGCCCGCCGGAGAGCGCGCTGGCCGGGGCATCGGCGTGGCGGGAGAGGTTGAGCTGCGCCAGCACCGCTTCGGCCCGCGCGCGCAGCGCCGCCTCCTCGCGCGCGATCCGCCCGCGGGCGAACCAGGGCGCGGGGAGGATCTCGCCGGATTGCGGCGGGGCGGCGACCATCAGGTTCTCGATCACGCTGAGCCGGACGAACAGGCGCGGGATCTGGAAGGTGCGCGCCAGACCCGCGCGGTGCAGCACCCAGGGGGCCGCCCCGGTGATGTCGCGCCCGCGCAGCGCCACCCGGCCGCCATCGGGGGCGTGGAACCCGGCGATGGTGGCGAAGGCGGTGGACTTGCCAGCCCCGTTCGGCCCGATCAGCCCGGTGACCGAGCCTTCCTGGACCGTGAAGCTGGCGCCATCGAGCGCCACCACCCCGCCGAACCGCTTGGTCAGCCCCTCGACGGCGAGGGCGGGGGCACCGGCCGCCTGGCTCACTCGGCGAGCTGCGCCACCGAGACGATCCGGCCGTCCTGCACGCGCCAGTGCTCGACGCGGCCTTCGGAATCGCCGGCGGCGTTGAACTCCACCGGGCCGGAGGCGCCCTCGTAGTTCACCTTGGTGCCGGCGGCGAGCAGCTGCTTGGCGCGGGCGAACTCGCCCGGCCCGACCACCTCGCCCGGGGCATTGGCCACGGCGCGCAGGTTCTGGCGGATGGCGGCGCGCTCGGCGCTGCGGCCGGCCTCGATCGCCAGGCCGATCACGTAGGCGGCGTCGTAGCCCTGGGCCACGAAGCCGCCGCCGGGGTCGAGGTTGGGGTTGGCGCGGCGATAGGCCGCGACGTACGCGGCGCGGCGCTCCGGCGAGGCGGCCGAGCCCGGGCCGGTGCCGAACATGCCCTCCAGCGCCCGGGCGCCGACCTGGTCGACCACGGACTGGTCGCGCATGCCGTCGGTGCCGATGTAGCGCGGGAACATCGCGTTCTCGGCGGAGTTGCGCAGGATGGTGTTGCCGCCGGAGGCCGGGTAGGCGACCAGCATCAGCGCCTGCGGGTTGCCGCGCCCGGCCAGGGTTTGCAGTTCGGCGCGGTAGGAGGGGCGGTTCTCCTCGAAGTTCTGCGCCGCGGTGACCGTGCCGCCGCGGGCCTGGAACGCCGCGGTGAAGCCGCCCGAGAGGCCGCGGCCGTAATCGTTGTTCACCGCCATGATCGCCACGCGCTCGATCCCGGCCTCGCGCACCAGGCGCGCCAGGACCCGGCCCTGCAGGCCATCGGGCACGGCGGTGCGGAACACGGTGTCGTTGTCGTTCAGGTCGGACACCGCCGGCGCGGTGGCCGAGGGGGAGACGATCGGCACGCCGGCCGGGATCGACACCGCGTTGGCCGCGGCGATGGTGATGCCCGAGGCCATCGGGCCGATGATCGCGGCCACGTTGTCGGCCTGCACCAGCCGGGTCATGACGGTGACGCCGACCTGCGGGTTGGTCTGGTCGTCGGCCTCCACCATCTGCAGCCGGCGCCCGCCGAGCACGCCGCCGGCGGCGTTGATCTCATCGAACGCGAGCGCGATGCCCGCGCGGATCGGCGGCACGAAGGCGGCAAGCCCGCCCGAGGCGGACATGATCACGCCGATGCGCACCGGCTCGGCCTGGGCGCGGGCGATGCCCGGCATGGCAAGGCCGGCAGTGCCGGCCACCAGCGCGGCGCGGCGGGTCAGGCGGAAGGTGGTCATCGGTGGCGCTCCCCTTGCTTTCGAACCGAAGCAATAATTTGGCGGCGCGATACAGGGAAAACGACCCGGCAGGAAACGGAAAGCGCCAGGTTGCGAAAGTTTCACCTTCCGCCCGACCCCATACAGGGTGGCGGGCAGGCAGAGGGATTGCGCAATGCTGGGGTTCGACGCCGCTTGTCTTGCGGGCGGCGATGGCCGGGACGGCGGCGGCTACTCGCTGCCTTCGGGCACCAGGGACTTGATGAGCTCGAAGACGCGCTTGCGCACCGCCGGGTCGGTGATGCGGTAGTAGGCGCGCACCAGTTCCAGCGTCTCGCGGCGGTTCATCGCCTCGTCGCCGCCGCCGCCGAAGCTGTCCTGGCCCTCGGCGAAGCCGAAGCCGCGCCGGGCACCCAGGGCGGCGGCCTGGCCGCCATAGCTGGCCGCCAGCGGTTCCGGCATGTCGTCGAAGAAGAAGCTGATCGGCACGTCCAGCACGCGGGACAGGTCGAACAGGCGCGAGGCGCCGACGCGGTTCACGCCGCGCTCGTATTTCTGCACCTGCTGGAAGGTGAGGCCGAGGGATTCGCCCAGACGCTCCTGCGACAAGCCGAGCAGGGTGCGGCGCAGGCGGATGCGCGAGCCGACATGGGCGTCGATCGGGCTCGAGCGCGACTCCCGTTCAGGGCGTGCGCCGGGCTCCTCGTCCCCGTCACCCATCGATCCCGACATGCCTACTCCATCCTGCTGTCGGGCATCCTGCCCGGACTTTTCCGGCCCGGCGCGGGCAGCCCCGCGTGGACCGGCCGTTCCTGGTTGCCTCGTACCATAAGGATGCAACCGAAGATCGTCAATAAACTATGAAACGCGCGTTGATGTGTCTCCCTGGTCGCATTTTCGTGACATCCTCGCCCCCCAGAACGCGACGGCGAGCGTCAACAGCGCGAGTGCCGCGGGCACCGCCAAGCCCCAGCGGGCGAACAGCGTCGGCGGCAGCCGGCCGGGCAAAGGCAGGGCGAGCGTGCCCGTTCGGTTCATGCCGATGCGCCCGAGCTCTCGCCCGAAGGCGTCATAGCCGGCGGAAATGCCGGTATTGGCGGCGCGCATGATCGGCAGCCCCTCCTCCACCGCGCGCAGCCGGGCGGCGGCCAGGTGCTGGCGCGGGCCGGAGGAATTGCCGAACCAGGCGTCGTTGGTGACCGTCACCAGCCAGTCGGGCCGGTCGGCGCGGTCCAGCACGATGCCGGGGAAGATCGCCTCGTAGCAGATCAACGGTGCCACCGGTGGCAGCCCGGGGACGCGCAGCGTGGCCGGCCCCGGCCCGGGCTGGAAGCCGGAGGGGCCGAATTCCACCGGCAAGGGCAGCCAGCGCGGCTGGTACTCGCCGAACGGCACCAAATGCCACTTGTCGTAGGTCGCCACCGGCGGGCCCGCCCCGGCCAGCGCCACCAGGGAATTGTACGGCCGCCGCGCGGCATCGAACCGCACCGTGCCGATCAGGGACGGCACCGCCGCGCCATCCGCCCGCCGGCTGGCCGCGGCGATCATCGCCCAGGCGCCGTCGTCGCGGTCGAGCAGGTAGGGGCTCGCCGTCTCCGGCCAGACCACCACGGCAGGGCCCGCGCTGCCGGCCACCGCCTCGCGGGTGAGGGCCAGGTAGCGGTCGAAGATCGCCGCCATCAGGCCGCGGTCCCATTTCTGCCCCTGCTCCACGTTGCCCTGGACCAGCAGCACGGTCAGCCCCGGCGCCGGCCCCGCCGGCTGCGCCAG
>CANHCJ010000225.1 GCA_947458025.1 Rhodospirillales bacterium
CGCGACCCGGCCGCCCGCCAGGCCATGGCCGAGGCCCGCCAGGCCGCCGCCGCCATGGTCATCGGCGCCAATGCCTCGCTCGAGCGCATCGCCATGCAACAGCGCCAGCTCGGCACCCGGGTCGTGCTCGGCATTGTCGCCTGCCTGCTGGCCGCCGCGGTGCTCGCCGTGCTGCTGCTGCGCGACACGCGCCTCCATGTTCGCCAGCTGGCCCAGCGCGAGGCCTGGCTGCACGACCTCTCCGCCACCCTCGACCAGCGCGTTGCCGAACGCACCCGTGCCCTCACCGAGGTGAACCTGCGCTTCGAGATCGCGCTCAGCGCCACCGGCGTCACCGTGGCGCTGCAGGACCGCGAGCTGCGCTTCACCTGGATCAGCAAGGGCGAGTACGGCCACACGGCGGAGGCGATGGCCGGCCGCACCGACGAGCAGGTGAACCCGGACCCCTCCATGGCCTCCGTCGCCGCGCTGAAGCGCAGCGTGGCCGACAGCGGCGAGCCGGCGCGGCGCGAGATCCGCGTGGTCCATGCCGGCACGGAACGATGGCTCGACCTCTCCGTGCAGCCGATGCGCAACGACACCGGCGCCATCGTCGGCATCATCGCCGCAGCCATCGACGTGACGCACTACAAGGAGCAGGAGGCGCGCATCCGCCTGCTGATGCGCGAGGTCACGCACCGCTCGCTCAACCTGCTTGCGGTGATCGGGGCGATCATGCGCCAGACCGCCAGCAACGCCGCCTCGGTCGCCGATTTCGAGGCCCGCTTCTCCGCCCGCCTGCAGTCGCTCGCCGGCTCGCACGACCTGCTGGTGCAGGAGGACTGGTCCGGCGCCTCGCTGCGCGCCCTGGTGCGCTCCCAGCTCGGCCATTTCGCCGACATCACGGATTCGCAGACCGAGATCACCGGCCCCCCGCTGCACCTGCAGCCCGATGCCGCGCAGCACATCGGCATGGCGCTGCACGAGCTGGCCGCCAACGCCGCGCGCTACGGCGCCCTCTCCGTTCCCGGCGGCCGCGTGGTCATCGCCTGGCGCCTGCTGCCCGGCACCGGCGAGGCCGGCGAGAAGGTCGAGCTCACCTGGCACGAGGTCGGCGGCCCGCCCGTCGCCCCGCCCACCCGCCGCGGCTTTGGCCGCCTCGTCATCGAGCGCACCGTGGCCCGTGGCGTGCAGGGCGAGGTGAAGGCCGAATACCGGCCGGAGGGGCTGCACTGGGCGCTCACCTTCCCGGCCAGCTTCACCGTGCGCAGCTGAACCCGCCGCATCCGATCCGCCTGCGCAACACTTCCGGAACCCCCCACCCCACGCCGCGTTGCCTGCCCAACCCCCGCGCCCGCACGGCGCCAGGACAGGATGCGGCTGCCATGGACGACGAAGCCACCCGCGACGCAATCTGGGAGAAGGTTCGCGCCATCGAAACCTGCATGATGGTCACCCGCGACGGCGCGTACCTGCGCTCCCGCCCCATGGCGGCCATCCTGCGCACCGGGCAGAACGCCATCTGGTTCTTCGCCGACACCGCCGACCACAAGGACGACGAGCTGGCGCAGGACCCGCAGGCCTGCCTGGCCTTCGCCGATCCCGGGCACCATTGCTACGTCTCGCTCTCCGGCCGCATCGCCCTGGTGCAGGACCGCCAGACGGTCGACGAGCTGTGGAACGACGCCGCCGCGCGCATCTTCCCCAAGGGCCCCGGCGACCCGCGCATCCTGCTGCTGCGCTTCGAGCCGGAGATCGGCGAATACTGGAACGCCCACGGCGGCATCATCGCCGCCGCCTTCCACTTCCTGAAGTCCACCGTCACCGGCCATCGTGTCGGCCTCACCGGCCGTGCCCGCCTGGCCTGACCCTCACAATCGGCCTGGCCCCCGATGGCCCGGCAAGGAGACCACAATGCCCCATACAAGCAGCCGCATGCAGTCCATGGCCAGCGACGCCCGCCACGGGCTCGACGACGCCGTGTCCATGGCCGCCGACCGCGGCCGCCGCGCCATGCACGCCGTGGAGGAGTTCGGCAGCAACGCCCAGCACACCGGCGTGATGGCGGCCGAGGAAGCGGCCCGGCGCATCCGCGACTACCCGCTCGCCACCGTCTTCGCCGCGGCGGTGCTCGGCCTGTTCACCGGCTTCCTGCTGTCCCGGCGCTGAGCCGCCATCACACAGTCGCGCGTCGGGCCCAAGGCCCGGCACCGGCCGGAGCCCGCGGCCCCCCCGGGCATTGAACCAGCGTGCGGCTCTCGGCTTCCCGCTCCGCACCACCGGACGACCGCCGCCGCCTCCCCCACGGCGCGTGGTCGTCCGGTGCCATCGTGCCCGGTTGCCCACGCCGGCGTGGTGCGAGACAGCGAGGACCAAGATGCGGCGCCGCAGGCTCATCCAGGGTGCCCTGGCCCTCCCCTTCGTCGCCGCCTCCGCCACCGGCAGCGCGCCCCAGTCGGCCCCCGACAGCCGCTACCTGCCCACCCCGTTCGATGACGCAACGGTGCCCGCCCTCGCGCGCGCCCTGGCCGCCGAGCCGCACCGCCCGCGCCGCGACCCGCTGCCCCCCTTCCTCGCCCGCATGGACTACGACGGCTACCGCCGCCTGCGCTTCCACCGCGCGCAGGCACTCTGGCGCGAAGGCCTGCCCTTCCAGCTCCAGCCCCACCACCGCGGCTTCCTGTTCCACGACCGCGTGGAGCTGTTCGAGGTCGCCGAGGGCCAGGCCACCCGCCTGCGCTACCGGCCGGATGCCTTCCGCCTCGACGACAAGCCCCTGGCGGAAGACATCGGCGACCTCGGCTTCGCCGGCTTCCGCCTGCTCCACCCGCTGAACCGCCCCGACCATTTCGACGAGGTCTGCAGCTTCCTCGGCGCCAGCTACTTCCGTGCCCTCGGCCGCGGCCACGTCTACGGCCTCTCCGCGCGCGGCCTGGCCATCAACACCGCCGAGCCCGGCGGCGAGGAATTCCCCGCCTTCACCGCCTTCTGGATCGAGCGCCCCCGCCCCGGCGACCGCCACGCCGTCGTCCACGCCGTGCTGGAATCGCCCAGCCTCACCGGCGCCTACCGGTTCGCCATCACCCCCGGCGAGGCCACCGCCATGGAGGTCCAGGCCACGCTGCACCCGCGGCGAGACCTGCGCCGCATCGGCCTCGCCCCGGCCACCAGCATGTTCTACTTCGCCCCGCACGACCGTGCCCGCATCGCCGACTGGCGCGGCGCGGTGCACGATTCCGATGGCCTGCTGATGCGCACCGGCGAGGGCGAGCAGATCTGGCGCCCGCTGGCCAACCCGCAGGACCTCCAGGTCAGCGGCTTCCAGGATGAAGCCCCGCAGGGCTTCGGCCTCATGCAGCGCGCCCGCGCCTTCGCCCAGTTCGCCGATCTCGAGGCCGCCTACCACCGCCGCCCGAGCCTCTGGGCCGAACCGCTCGACCAGGCCCTGCTCCCATGGGGCCCCGGCGAGGTCACGCTGGTGGAGATCCCGACCAGAAGCGAGATCCACGACAACATCGCCAGCTTCTGGTCCCCGCGCGATGGCCTGCGCGCCGGCACCCCGCTCACCTTGCGCTACCGGCTCACCTGGCTCGGCGAGGCCCTGGGCGACCCCCGCCTGCTCCGCTTCGCCACCACCCGCCACGGCATCGCCGAGCAAGGCAAGCTGCGCCATTTCGTGCTCGACACAACGCCGGAGCCCACCCCCGCCCCCCTGCCGGATCCGGAGGTGCAGGCCAGCGCCGGCGCCATCGAGAACGCCGTGGTCCAGACCAACCCGGAAACGGGCGGCCTGCGCCTGGCCTTCCACCTGCGCCCCGGCGGCGCCAGGCTGGTGGAGCTGAAGGCCCGCCTGCTGCGCGCCGGCACCCAAGTCTCGGAAAGCTGGGTCTGGCGATGGACGCCCTGAGCCCGGGCTGCCTGCCCCCGGAAGCCCCGCTCGCCATGCCGGTGCAAAGCCTCGCCCACGCCCCGCCGCGTCCTCCTGCGCCGCCGCGCCCGCCCGGCACGCTGCTCGCCCGCCTCCTCGTGCTCGGCGGCGCGCTGGTCCTCACCGCCGCCGCCACGGCGGAGATCTCCCGCGTCCTCGGCCTCGCGCGCTGGACCTTCACCGGCGTCGCCCTCACCGCCCTGTTCGCGGCGCTGTTCGTCTGGCTCGCCCTCTCCGTCACCAGCGCGCTCGCCGGCCTGCCCGCCCTGCTGCGCCACCGCCCGAAGGCGCCGCCGCCCCTGCCGCGCACCCGCACCGCCCTGCTGATGCCGCTCTACAACGAGGACATCGCCCGCATCGCCCCCGCGCTCGCCGCCATGCGCGCCGCCCTCCACGCCGCCCAGGCCACGCCGTGGTTCGACCTCTTCCTGCTCAGCGACAGCACCAACCCGGCGGCGCGCGAGGCCGAACAGGCCGCCTTCCGCCTGCTGCGCCCCGCCCCCGGCCCCGCCCTGTTCCACCGCCACCGCCCCGCCAACACCGGCCGCAAGGCCGGCAACATCGCCGAATGGGTCGGCCGCTTCGGCGCCGCCTACGACCAGTTCCTGATCCTCGACGCCGACAGCCTCATGGAACCGGAAACCCTGCTCCACCTCGTGGCGGAGATGGATCGCAGCCCCCGCACCGCCCTGCTGCAAACCCTGCCGCTGCTGTCCGGCGGCGAAACCCTGTTTGCCCGCCTGCAGCAATTCGCCGGCCAGGCCTACGGCCCGCTCATCGCCGCCGGGCTGGCCGCCTGGCACGGGGCAGAGGGCAACTACTGGGGCCACAACGCCCTCATCCGCACCCGCGCCTTCGCCCAAAGCTGCGGCCTGCCGGAGCTGCCCGGCCGCAAGCCCTTCGGCGGCCACATCCTCAGCCATGACTTCGTCGAAGCCGCCCTGCTGCGCCGCGCCGGCTGGGCCGTGCGCATGCTCCCCCTGCTGCCCGGCAGCCACGAGGCCGGCCCGCCCACCCTGCCGGACATGGCGGTGCGCGACCGCCGCTGGTGCCAGGGCAACCTCCAGCACGCAGTCGTCCTGCCCGCGCGCGGCCTGCACTGGCTGAGCCGCCTGCACATGGCCACCGGCATCGCCGCCTATGCCAGCGCCCCGCTCTGGCTCGCCTCCCTGCTGCTCGGCATCGCCGTGGCGCTGCAGGCCCGCTTCCTCCGGCCGGACTACTTCCCCACCACCCACACCCTGTTCCCGCAATGGCCGGTGGTGGACCCGGAGCGCGCCCTGTTCATGTTCCTGGCCACCCTGGCCGTGCTGCTCGCGCCGAAGCTGCTGGCCCTGGCCGCCCTCATCGCCACCGGCCAGGCGCGCGGCTTCGGCGGGCCGGCGCGGCTGCTCGCCAGCGCAGCGCTGGAGATCGTCCTGTCCGCCCTGCTCGCCCCCATCACCATGCTCACCCAGGCCGCCCAGTTCGTGCAGGTGCTGCGCGGCGCCGATGCCGGCTGGAACGCCCAGAACCGCGCCGGCGCCGCCCTGGCCTGGGCGCAGGCGATCCGCTTCGCCGCCCCGCATGTCGTGCTCGGCCTGCTCCTGCTCGCCCTGGCCCTGGCGGTCGCCCCGCTGCTCGCCGCCTGGATGGCCCCGGTGCTCGCCGGCCTTATCCTCGCCCCCGCCCTCGTCGCCCTTTCCTCCAGCGCCGAAGCCGGTGCCCGCCTGCGCCGCCGCGGCCTCCTCCTCACCCCCACCGAGCACGCCCCCTCCGCCCTGCTGCGGGCCGCCGCCGCCCCGCCCCCGTTCTGCCTGCACGCCCCGCCGCCGCCCGACAGGAGCCTGCCCCATGCCCGCGCTGCGGATCACCCATGGCACCCGCTACCGCTACCGCACCCCGGTCGCGCTCGGCCCGCATCGCCTGCTGGTCCGCCCGCAGGACAGCCACGACCTGCGCCTGCACGCGGCGACCCTCACGATCGACCCACCCCCGGCGACCACACGCTGGGCGCATGACGTCTTCGGCAACTCCCTCTGCCACCTCGCCTGGCCCGACACGCTGCGCACCGACCATCTCGCGATCACCTCGCGCCTCGATCTCACCCACTACCCCGCCGGCCCCGCCCTGCCGCGCGCCACACTCGATCCGGCCGCGGAATACTTCCCGTTCTCCTACGCGGCAGAGGAAATGCCCGACCTCGCCCGCCTCGCCGAACGCCAGCTGCCGGATCCCGCCCGCCTCGTCGATGCCTGGGCCCGCCGCTTCGCCACCGGCCGCCTGCGAACCCTGGCCCTGCTGGAGGCGATCACCCAGGCCATCCACCAGGGCTTCGCCTACGCCGCCCGCACGGAGGAAGGCACCCAGCCCCCGGCGCAAACGCTGGAGACCGGCACCGGCAGCTGCCGCGACTTCGCCCTGCTGATGATGGAGGCCGCCCGCTCCCTCGGCCTCGCCGCCCGCTTCGTCACCGGCTACCTCTACGATGCCGGCGCGCCGGGCGTCCTCGGCGGCGGCGCCACCCATGCCTGGTGCAGCATCTACCTCCCCGGCGCCGGCTGGGTGGAATACGACCCCACCAACGGCCTGCTTGTCGGCAGCAACCTCGTCCGCGTCGCCAGCACCCGCACGCCGGACCAGGCCATCCCCATGGCCGGCAGCTTCACCGGCCCCGCCGGCGACGCCCTGCCCATGGAGGTGGATGTCACGACGGAGGTGCGGCCGGAGACGCCTGCCCCCCCTGCGCCATCTCCCCCTCCGGCAGCGGGTTGAGCACCGCCTCCAGCTGCGTCGCCAACTCGGAAAGCAGCCCCTCCAGCGAAAGGCTGCGCGGCGCGTTCGCCGCGGCCACGGCCAGCGCGGCCTGCGCGTCCTCGGTGGGCGCGAACAGCCGCACCATGTCGGCCAGCTGGTTCGCCTCGCGCACTGCCCGCGCCAGGC
>CANHCJ010000226.1 GCA_947458025.1 Rhodospirillales bacterium
CGCCGCCACCGTGGCCGCCCGCCCGTGCCGCGCCAAAGCAAGCTGCCCCGCCGGGCCGCGCAGCACCTCGTCGACAGACGGAATGGCGGCGCGCATGCGCGTCAGGCGTTCGCCGCCCAGACCTGCCGGTAGAGCGCCACGATCTCCTCCTTCGTCGGCACGCGCGGGTTGTTGGCCGGCGAGCCGGAGGCCAGCGCCTGGTCGGCCATCAACTCCAGCTTGCCCTCCCACACCGCGGGCTCGATCCCGAAGCCGGCGGGCGTGGGCACGGAGAGCACGCTGTTCCACCGCACCAACCCATCCGCCAGCTTGCCGGCCGCCACCTCGTCGCTGTCGCCCGCAGCGGCGAAGCCCACGCGGCGCCCGGCTTCGGCATAGCGCCCCAGCGCCGATTGCAGCCCGAACCGCGTCACCGCCGGCAGCAGCATGGCGTTGGAAAGCCCGTGCGGCACATGGAAATGCGCCCCGATCGGCCGGCTCATGCCATGCACCAGCGCAACCGAGGCATTGGAGAACGCAATGCCCGCCTGCATCGAGCCCAGCATCATCGCCTCGCGCGCCGCCGCGTTGCCGGGCTCGTGATAGGCTGTCTCCAGGTTCGCGCCGATCAGCGACATGGCCGAGACCGCCAGCGAATCGCTGAACGCATTGGCGCGCTTGCTCACATACGCCTCCAGCGCGTGGCTGAAGGCGTCCACCCCGGTATCGGCCGTGGTACGCTTGGGCACAGAGAAGGTCAGCTCATAGTCCACGATCGCCGCCAGCGGCAGCGCGCCCAGCCCCGCGATCAGCATCTTCTCGTCGCGCGCCGCATCGGTGATCACGGTGAAGCGCGTCGCCTCGCTGCCGGTGCCGGCGGTGGTCGGGATGGCGATGATCGGCAGCTTCGCGATATCCGCCGCGAACGGCACCTTGTAGGCGGACATCGGCTTGTCGCCCATCGCCAGGATCGACATCGCCTTGGCCGTGTCGATCGGCGAGCCGCCGCCGAAGCCGATCAGGCAGTCGTAGTCGCCGCGCCGCAGCTCGGCCACGCCCGCCACCACCACCGCATCGGTCGGCTCCGGGATGGTGTCGGAGAACACCGCGGCCTTGATGCCGGCCTTGGCCAGCGGGTCGAGGCACTTGGTCACCAGCCCCGACTTCACCATGAACGGATCGGTGACGATGAGCGGCTTGCTCAAGCCGAACTTGGCCAGCACCTCGGCCACCTGCGCGGTGGCGCCGCCGCCGACCAGCATGAAGCGGGGGGATACGAGCTGGAACGACATCGGCGCCTCCTGAACCTTTCCCGCTGCTTGCGGCGGCAGAGGCGCGCCGTCAAGCCGGCGGGGCGTGCCCCTCCACCATCACCACGTCGCCGCGGCTGGCACTCTGGCGCAGCGCGATCAGCGGGGCGTATTCCGGGCTGTGGTAGAACGCCTTCAGCGCCGCCATGGTGGGGAATTCCAGCACCACCAGCCGCTTGAACGGGGAGGTGCCCTCCACCGTCTCGATGGCGCCGCCGCGCACGCGGTAGGTGCCGCCGTACTGGGCGATCACCGCCGGCACCTGGGCGCGATACTCCTCGAACTTCCGCGGATCGGTCACGTCGATATTGGCGATCAGGAACGCAGCCATCGTGTTCTCCCCTACCCCGCCTCGGCCTTGGCCTTCGCGCGCCGCTCGGCATAGAGCGCCAGGCGCTTGGCCGCGTTCGGCGCGGTGGCCCCCACGCCGATCGCCTCGCTGGCCGGCGGCAGGGTTTCGATGTGGTGGCAGGCGGTCATGTGCCCGGCGGTGATGCCGCCCACATCGGGGTTGCGCAGCGCCGGGTCCTCCACCTTGCAGATGTCGGTGGCCCAGGTGCAGCGCGTGTGGAAGCGGCAGCCGCTCGGCGGGTTCATCGGGCTCGGCACGTCCCCACCCGGGATCTGCCGCGCCGTCTTGCGGTGCGGATCGGGCCGCGGAATGGCCGAGAGCAGCGTGCGCGTATAGGGGTGCAGCGGCGCCTGGAACAGCTCGTCCTTCGGCGCCAGCTCCACGATCTTGCCCAGGTACATCACCGCCACCCGGTCCGCCATGTGCTTCACCACGGCGAGGTCATGGGCGATGAACAGGTAGGAAAGCCCCAGCCGCGCCTGCAAATCCTTCAGCAGGTTCACCACCTGCGCCTGGATCGACACGTCGAGCGCGCTCACCGGCTCGTCGCACACCACCAGCGCCGGCTCCACCGCCAGCGCGCGCGCAATGCCGATGCGCTGGCGCTGCCCGCCGGAGAACTCATGCGGGTAGCGCTGGGCGTGGTACGGGGCGAGCCCCACCAGCCCGAGCAGCTCGTTCACCCGCGCCTTGCGCTCCGCCGCGTTGCCGATCTCATGGACCAGCAGCGGCTCCTCCAGGATGTCGCCCACCGTCATGCGCGGGTTCAGCGAGGCGAAGGGATCCTGGAACACGATCTGCATCCGCCGCCGCAGCGCGCGCAGCGGGGCGCCGTCCATCGCGGTGATGTCCTGCCCCTCGAACCACACCTGCCCGGTGGTCGGCTCGATCAGCCGCAGCACCAGCCGCGCGGTGGTGGACTTGCCGCACCCGCTTTCGCCCACCAGCGCCAGCGTCTCGCCGCGCGCCAGCTTGAACGACACGCCATCCACGGCGCGCACCGTGCCCACGGTCTTGGCCAGCACCAGGCCCTTCTTCACCGGGTAGTGCTTGGCGAGGTCCTGGACCTCCAGCAGCGTCACCGCCTCGCTCATGCCAGCACCTCATCGCCCACGAGCGCTTCGACAGGCGCGCGGATGCACCGGGCCAGGTGCCCTGGCGCCACCTCGCGCAGCTCGGGCGGGCGCTGGCGGCATTCCTCCACCGCGAACACGCAGCGCGGGTTGAACCGGCAGCCCTGCGGCAGCGCGAACGGCGGCGGCACCGCGCCCTCGATCGCCAGCAGCCGGTCGTTCTGCTCCTCCAGCTTCGGGATGCTGCCGAGCAGGCCGAGCGTGTAGGGATGCTGCGGATCGTCGAAGATCGCCGCGCCGCTGGCCCGCTCCACCACCTTGCCGGCGTACATCACCGCCACCTCGTCGGCCATCTCCGCCACCACGCCGAGGTCGTGGGTGATGAGGATGATCGCCATGCCGGTCTGCGCCTGCAGGTCGCGCAGCAGATCGAGGATCTGCGCCTGCACCGTCACGTCCAGCGCCGTGGTGGGCTCGTCGGCAATCAGCAGGTCGGGCTCGCAGGCCAGCGCCATCGCGATCATCACGCGCTGGCGCATGCCGCCGGACATCTGGTGCGGATACTCGTCGAAGCGCCGGTCGGGTGCCGGGATGCGCACGCGGTCCAGTGCGGCGATCGCCTTGCTGCGCAGCGCCTTCTCGCTGGCGCTGCTGTCGTGGGCGCGCATCGCCTCGGTGATCTGGTCGCCCACGGTGAACACCGGGTTCAGCGAGGTCATCGGCTCCTGGAAGATCATCGCGATGCGGTTGCCGCGGATGTCGCGCATCGCCGCGGGCGAGAGGTCGAGCAGGTTCTTGCCGTCGAACATCACCCGCCCGGCCGTGTTGCGCCCCGGCGGCGGCACCAGCCGCATCACGGAGAGGGACAGCACGGACTTGCCGCACCCGCTCTCGCCCACGATGCCCAGCGTGCGCCCGCGCGCCACGCCGAGCGATATGCCATCCACCGCCGCCACCTCGCCCATCGGCGTGCGGAAGACGGTGCGCAGGTCCTGGATTTCGAGGAGATTCGTCATGCTGACCTGAAGATCGGGGGGGAGACTTCGTCGACGTGGCGGCGGCCCCAGTCGAAGCTGGGAACCTTCGCCATCACTTCCTTCTGCGCCTCGTTGAGGTGCTCGGCCGCGGCGGCATAGTCCATGGTGAGCAGCTCGCCATCCTTCACCACCACCTGGCCGTCCACGATCACCGTGTGCACCGCGCGGTCGCCCGCCGAGTAGATCAGGCTGCGCAGCGGGTCGCGCGCCGGGCGCATGCGCGGATGGGTGATGTCCACCAGCACGATGTCGGCCCGGCACAGCGGCGCGAGCCGGCCGATATCGTCGCGGCCCAGCGCGCGGGCGCCGTTGATCGTCGCGGCCTCGAAAAGGTCGCTGCCCGACAGCGTGCGCACGTCATTCGCCTGGGTGCGCGCCAGGTACGCCGCCAGCCGCATCTCATCCAGCATGTTGTGCGGGAAGGTGTCGGTCCCGATGCCCACGTTCACGCCCGCGCGGCGGTAGCGGCCGATATCCTTCAGCGTGATGCCGCGCCGCGCGAACACGGTGGGGCAATGCGCCACCGTGGTGCCGGTCTCGGCCAGGCGCTTCACGTCGGTCTTGGTGTGCCAGGGCGTGGAGGGATGGTCGTCCAGGAAGATGCCGTGGCCGATGATGGTGCGCTCGCCCAGCAGGCCCAGCTCGTCCATCCAGCCGATCGGCGTGAAGCCGTGCCGGCGGGTGATCTCGTGGAACTCGCTGACCGACTGCGCCGCATGGATCTGCCAGGAGAGCCCGCGCTTGGTCGCCTCCTGGGCGGATTCGCGCAGCAGCGTTTCCGTGCAGGTATCGATCTGCGCCGGCACCACCATGCCGAACAGCCGGCCGGAGGGATGCTGCTCCGCGCGCTCGATCAGCGTCAGCGCCTCGGCCATCATCTTCTCGCCGGCGGCCTCGTTCCATTCATAGTCCACCACGTGGCCGTTCTTGGTGAACCACCGGCCGGAGCGGAACATCGGCGCGATGCACACGCGCAGACCGCTATCGGCCAGCAGGTCCAGCCAGCCGGGATGGGCCATGGACAGGTCGGCCACGGTGGTCACGCCAGAGAGCAGCAGCTCCGACAGCGCCACCCGCACGCAATCCGCCACCGCCGAGGAATCCGGCCGGAAGATCGGCAGGTATTCATACAGGGAGGAGTTGTAGAGCCGCGGCGAGCCCACCTCGTCCGTCAGCCCCTTGTTCATCGGCTCGCTGGAGGGGTGGGTGTGGATGTTCACCAGCCCCGGCATCACCATGAAGCCGCGCCCGTCGACCACCTCGTCCGCCGGCCCCTCGTAGCCGCGGCCGACGAAGCGGATCGTGCCGCCTTCGTAGGCGACGTCCGCGTCCTGCATGTAGGTGTGGCTTTTGGTCGATGCGTCCCACGCGACAACGTAGGAGGCGTTGCGGATCACCGTGGTCGCCATGGTCCCCCTCGCGGCGTATGGCCTGTCAAGCCGCCATACTCTCCCAGCCCGGCCCGGGGGTCCAGTGGTGTTCTGCGGTGCAGCAAGGCAAGGGAACCGCCAAGGCGCCAAGGCCGCCAAGGGGCCGCCAAGACACCCAGCCTCTTGGCGTCCTCTTGGCGGCCTTGGTGTCTTGGCGGTTTTCCTTCTTCCCTACCCGTGCCGGTCGAACACCACCGCCCCGCCGCGGATCGTCAGGTCCGCCCGCACGCCGATCAGCTCCGCGGGATCCAGCGCGAAGATGTCGCGCGACAGCACCGCCACATCGGCCAGCTGCCCCGGCACCAGCCGCCCGCGCACCGCCTCGGCGAACTGGGTATAGGCGCCGGCCCAGGTATAGGCGTGCACCGCCTCGGCCAGGCTGATCGCCTGGTCCGGCCCCAGCAGCGTGCCGTGCCGCGTGGTGCGCGTCACCATCGCGTGGATGTTCGGCATCGCATCGGTCTCGGAAACCGGCGCGTCGCTGCCCGCCGCCGGGTGCATCCCGGCCTCGATCCAGGCCCGCATCGGGTTGCCGGCCTCGGCCCGCGCGCGGCCGACGTTCTGCACGTACATGTCGCCGAACTCGTGCACGAAGATCATCTGCGGCACCGCCTCGATCCCGCGCGCGGCCATGCGGGCGATCTGGTCCGGCCGCACGAACTCGCAATGCTCGATCCGGTGCCGCCGCCCGGCCACCGGGTGCTGCGCGCTGTCCATCCCCTCGAAGCCCGACAGCGTCACCTCGATCCCGGCATCGCCGATGGCATGGATGGCAAGCTGCCAGCCCTGGCGGTGATACTTGTCGAGCAGCCCATGGAACTGCTCCTTCGGGAAGATGAACATCCCGGTCCCGGGCGGCTCGTTGCCCTGCGGCTCGTAGGGCTGGCTCATCGCGGCGGTGCGCCCGCCGGCCGAGCCATCGGCGAACACCTTCATCGCGCCCCAGCGCAGCATGTCGTCGCCGTCCATCGGCCGCATGCCGCGCGCCCACACCTCGTCGGCGATCCCGTCGGGGTTGCCGGCCAGGCACCCCCACACCCGCACCGGCAGCCGGCCGCCGGCATGGGCCGCGTGGTAGGCATCCACCTCCCGCATCCCCGCCACCATGCCCACGTTCGCGTCCATCACCGCGGTGAAGCCCTGGCCGAGCATGTGCTTCCCCGCCCGCTCGATCGCCTCCACCAGCTGCGCATCGGTCGGCTTGGCGATGTGCCGGCGCACCATGCGGATCGCGCTTTCATGCAGCACCCCGTTCGGCCGCCCCTCGCGCCGCTCGATCGCGCCGCCGGCCGGGTCGGGCGTGGTGTCGTCGATCCCGGCCAGCGCCAGCGCCGTGCGGCTGGCCACCGCCGCGTGGCCGCAGGTGCGCACCGCCAGCACCGGATGCCCCGGCGCCGCGGCCTCCAGCTCGTCCGCCGTCGGGTAGCGGTTCTCGCGCAACTCCGTGTCGTCCCAGCCGCGCCCGACAATCCCGCCCCCCTTCGGCGCCGCCTGCGCCGCCGCGCGGATGCGGCCGAGCAGCGCATCCAGCGAATTCACCTCCGGCGCGCGCAGATTCACCTGCCCCATCCCGAGCCCCATCGGCAAAAGGTGCTGGTGGCTGTCGTTGAACGCCGGCACCGCCAGCCGCCCGCCGA
>CANHCJ010000227.1 GCA_947458025.1 Rhodospirillales bacterium
CCCGGCCAGCGACAGCGGCCCTTCGGTGGCCACCTGCACCGAGACCGAGCCTTCCGGCAGGTCGATATTGTGCAGCATCACCACCAGCCGCGCCTCGTCGCCGGGGGCCAGGAACCGCGGCAGCAGCGCCTCGGCCACCACCGGGTCGCGCACCGTCGCCGGCTTGCCGGCGGAGCCCACGCGGCTGCCCTGCCAGGCCACCGCCATCAGCCGCACCTCGCCGTTGAAATCCGGCATGTCGAGCGCGATCTGCGCCACCCCGTCCGCGCCCGCCTGCACCGGCGGGCTGAACAGCGTCACCGTGCGGATCGGGATGTCCGGCAGCACGAACCCGCCCTCGTCGCCGCCCTGGCGCAGCAGCGTCGCCTCGCCCTCGGCCGGCGCGATCAGCCGGCCCCAGTCGTCGCGGATATCCAGCCCCAGCCGCCGCCGCCCGAGGTAATGCCCGGCCGGATCCGGCGTGGCGAAGCGCGTCAGCCGCAGGATGCCCTCGTCCACCGCCGCCAGCGTCACCCAGGCCCCCGGCGCGGCCCGCACCGGCACCACGCTGCGCGCCCGCGGCGGCAGGCGCTCCGGCGTCTCGATCGCCACCTCCAGCCGCCGCGCGGCGGGATCAACGCCCACCCAGGTGAGCCCGATCGCCCGCCCCGGCCGGTCATTGCCCGCACCACCCCGGAACACATGCACCGCCACATAGGCGCCCGGCCCCCAGCTCTCCTCCACCGGCACGTCCACCTCGGCCCCGCCTGCCGGCACCGACAGCGTGCGCAGCCACAGCACCCGGTCCGACAGCACCGCCACCGTCGCCTCGCCGGCAAACGGCGGCGCGATGTGCACCTTCACGCTCTCGCCCAGCTTCGCCGCCCGCACCGCGGCCGACACATCCACCCGGTCCGGCACGTCGGGGCTTTCGCTGGCCGCCCAGCCCGCCCGGAAGCGATAGGAGGTGATCGCCATCCCGTTCGCCTGCGCCACCTCCAGCCGGTAGCGCCCGAAATCCAGCCGCCGCGCGAAGCGGTGCGGCGCCTCGGTGCCGATCGCGATCTCCTGCGTCTCCAGCGGCTCGTCGCGCCACACCGTCTCGTAGCGCGCCAGCGAGCCGCGCATCACCATCCGCCAGTCCGGCCGCTCCCGCACCAGGCGCAGCCGCGCGGCCAGCGGCACCCGCGCCCCCTCCGGCCCCACCGCGACGATATCGAACCCGGCCTCCGCCTGGGCATCCACGGCGTTGCCCTCGAACAGCGGCTTCACCCCGATCAGCGGCCCCTGCGGCCGCACCGGCACCGAAACGCTGGCGCGCGAGGCCCGCCCGGCCGGGTCGTTCACCGAAACGTCGATCTCCGCCTTCAGCGCGAAGGTGGTATCCGGCAGCCGCGCGACGTTCAGCGCCAGCGTGGTCCGCCCCTGCGGATCGGTCTCCGGCAGCTCGATCTGCCGCAGCGAGGGCGCGAACACCTCGCCCACCTGCCCGATGCGATAGCCCGCCAGCGCCGGGAAGGGTGCGGGGTCCACCACCAGCCGCAGGCTCGCCTCGCCCGTCAGCCCCGAAGCCGGCGCGCCATAGAGGAACCGCGCCGCCACCGGCACGCTCGCCGGCTGCCCCGCCACCAGCGCGGCCGGCAGCGGCCCCACATCCACCGCCATGCGGTCCGGCACGAAGGCATCCACGCGGAACTCCCCGCGCCCGATCGCCGGCAGGCCCGGGTCGGCATGCAGCTCCACCGTCCACACCCCCGCCGACGCCCCGGCCGAAAGCGCCACCGGCAGATGGATCGCCGCATCGGCCAGGCGCGGCGGCGTCGCCTTCAGGAAGGTCTGCCCGCCCGGCCGCCTCACCGTCACCGTCACCGGCACGTCGGCCGGCAGCCCGGCGGCATCGCGCACCAGCGCCATCAGCTGCACCGTCTCGCCTGGGCGGAAGATGCCGCGGTCGAACCACACGAAGGCATCCAGCGGCCCCGGATGCGGCATGCCCTCCACCCCGCGGTCCGACAGGTCGAACGCCGCCGCGTTCAGGTCCAGCATGGCAAAGTCGGTGTCGGCGAAGGCCTGGATCGACCACGCCTCCAGCGACCCCTCGCCGCGCAGCAGCGCCCGGGCGAAGCGTGCCACGCCCATCTCGTCGGTGGTCGCCTCGGCCAGGATGTCGTTGTTGCGCGCCAGCAGCCGCAGCGCCACGCCCGCGCGCGGCCTGGCATCGGAATAGCCGCGCACCTGCACCGTGAGCCCGTCCGATCCGCGCCACACCGTGGGGGCGAGGTCGGTGCGCAGGATCATCTGCACCGCCGAGGCCCCGCGCCGCGGCGAGCCGTCGCCGATCTCGGCGGCCAGCGCATAAAGGCCCGGCCCCGCGCTCGCCAGCGCATCCGGCATCGGCAGCGCCGTGCGCGCCGCCCGGTTCGGCTCCCAGCGCGGGACCTCCGCCGTGCCGGTCCACACCGTGCTGCCGGTGCTCTCGGCAATGCTGTCCACCGACCAGCGGTCGATCTGCTCGCCCATCCGGTAGTCGCGCAGGAAGCCGGCCACGTTGCGCTCGCTCATCCGAACTAGGGTGAGTTTCACGCGGGACATGTTGACGGTGGTCAGCGTCACCGCCGGCGCCTGGCCGCGCGGCAGCACGAACATGCGCGTATCGAACGCCACGCGCGGCGCCCGGTTCGGCATCGCCACGTTGCCCCAGGCCTCGCGCGTCACCGAAATGCCGCCCTCGCCCGGCATGCCCTGGCGCACCGTGATGCGCGTGGTCGCGCCGAAGGGCAGGCCAGAGACGCAGATCTGGTCGCCCTCGCGCGTCACCGCCGCCCCCGGCACCGGCGGCGACAGCACGATCCAGTCCTGCGCGTTGAAATCCGGCCGCCGGCTGGGCGGCGAGGTGAACAGCAGGCAGGCACGCGCCGGCTCGGCCTCCGCCTCGGTGCGCACGCTGCGCACCTGCAGCCCCACCTCGCGCCGCGCCGCCTCCAGCCGCGCGCGATGCTCGGCATTGCCGGGCGCGCGCTCCACCACCTGCTGCAGCGCCTGCAGCTGCTGCGCCGGCCGGTTCAGCAGCTTCAGCGCATCGGCGATCAGCAGCAGCGGCCGGATCTCCGGCTCACCCACCTCGGCCATCGAGAACGCCGCCCACCCGGCCCACAGCGCGCGCTGCCCGTCGGGCGGGGTGCGGCGCAGATAGGCGTCGGCGAGGTCGACATAGGTCTGCAGCTCCGGGTCGCCCTGCGCCACGCGCAGCTCCAGCGCCGTCACCGCCGCGGCGAAGTCGCGCCGCGCCAGCGCCGCGGCCGCCTGCTGCTCGGCCGCCTTGCGCGCCGGCGCCGCCGCCCCGCTGGGAAAGCGGCGCTGCAGCCCATCCACCCACAGGCTCGATTCCCGCTCCACCCCGGGCAGCTCGAACTCCTGCGCCCGCGCCGGCGGCATGGCGGCCAGCGCCAGCAGCAGCAGGGCGGGAAGAAGAAGCCACAGGCGGAAATGCTTGAACATGGGCCGCTCCAGCGGGAAAGGCGTCAGGCGTCGTCGGCGGAAAGCGCGGCCATCTCGATATCCACGAGGCCGGCGATGCGCTCCACGAAGGGGCAGTGGATCTCAAGCTCCCGCAGCCCGTCGCGGGTGCGGTAGAGGTATTCGGCCGCCGTGCCCATGCGCCCGCGCGCGGTGGCCAGGCGGCGCACCACCACCTCCTCCGGCAGGTCGCAATAGCCGGGGCCCTCGGGGTCGATGGTGAAGGCGATGCCGTGGCCAACCAGCGCGCCGCCGCGGTCATGCAGCGGCACCCAGCGCGGGATGTAGCCGCGCGCCACCATCTCGCGCCGCCACAGCAAATCCAGCTCCGGGGCGATCAGCGCCTCCTCGATGCGGAACGCCACGCCGGTGCAGCCGCCGCCTTCCCGCAGCCCCAGCATCAGCCCGGGGTTCTCCGGCGTGCCGCGCCCGCCCTTGGTCTGCAGGCAGAAATTGCGGTGCCAGTCCGGCGTATGCGCCACCTCGCGCTGCACGAAATGCACCATCGGGTTCCAGATCAGCGAGCCATAGGCGAACACCCACACGCCCCGCCCGTCCCGCTCCGGCCGTTCGTCGAGCAGCTGGTGCAACGAGGCATTGCGCTCCTCGTCGCTCAGCACCCGCACCTCGGGCGACCATTTGCGGATCTCCTCGGCCAGCCGGCCGGAGAGCAGGAACTCGCGGTTCAGGACGTGCTGGCTCATCGTCTACTGGCGCGCCTTCAGCAGGTCGCGGATCTCCTCCAGCAGCACCTCCTGGCGGGAGGGCGCGGGCGGGGCGGCGGCCTTGGCCTCCTCCTTGCGCTGCAGGCGGGAGAGCACCTTCACCAGCCAGAACACCGCGAAGGCCACGATGGTGAACTGGATCACCGCGTTGATGAACAGGCCGACATTCAGCGTCACCCCGCCGGCCTTCTGGGTCAGCTCCAGCGTGGCCAGCCGCTCGCCCTTCAGCACGATGAAGATGTTGCTGAAGTCGATGCCGCCCACCAGCAGGCCGATCACCGGGTTGAACAGGTCCTTCACCAGGCTGGCGACGATGGCGGTGAAGGCGGCGCCGATGATGATGCCGACGGCCAGGTCCACCACGTTGCCGCGCATGATGAACTTGCGGAATTCCTCCACCCAGCCGGGCGGGCGGATCGGCAGCTGAGCCATGGGACGTGTCCTTTTCCGGTGATTTTTTCAGGCAGGCATCTGGCGGCCGGCCACATCGGCGGCCGCGTCGGTGGTGGTGCGCCACACCCCGCCCTGCCCCACCATGCGCGACAACGCGTCGGCGAGATAGCGGATGCGGCTGGCCTGGCCGGCAAGCCAGGGATGCAGCGCGAGGTTCACGGCCATCCCGCCCTCCGCGTGCAGCACCGCGAAGCCCTCCGCCACCAGGTCGGCCCAGGCCTGCGGCTGGGTGCGGCGCAGCCACATCGCCTCCAGGTCGCTCCAGTCGGCATGGCCGGGCAGGCCGAGCAGGCCGGAGGCGAAGCGGTACGGCCGGTCGTCGTTGCTCCAGTCGGTGGTGTAGGCGAAGCCGGCCTCGGCCAGCAGCGCGGTGGTGCGGGTGCTCTGGTTGTAGTCCTGCCCGCACCAGCCCGCCGGAGCCACGCCGCAGGCCCGTTCCACCGCCGCGCGGCTTTCGGCGATCAGCGCGCGTTCCTCATCCTCCGGCATCGCCTGGGTGATGCGCCGCGTGGCGAAGCCGCCATGGCCCAGGAAGCAGGCGCCGCGCCTGGCGCACTCGTCCACCAGCTCCGGCCAGCGCCGCGCCGCCTCCGCACCCAGCGCCACGCTCGGCACCACGCCGAAGCGGTCCAGCACATCCAGGATGCGGAAGATGCCGACCCGCGCGCCATAGAGCCGCTGCGACCAGGTCAGCCAGTCCGGAAAGAACTTCCCCAGCGGCGAGACGATGCGCGGATCGGCGCTGGCCCCCTCCGGCGGGTTCACCTCCCAGTAGTCGAGCACCAGCGTCACGGTCAGCGCCGTGCGCGCCCCGCCCGGCCAGGCGATGCGCGGCCCCTCGGCCAGGGTGCGGAACGGATGCAGCTCGTGGTCCATCCCCGGCCGGCGTTCCTCGCCGGCGGGCGGAACGGCGCCGGGCCTATGCACCGCCATGCAGCGCCTCCCGTGCGGCCAGGTGCGCCTGCACCGCCGGAAGATGATGCGTGCGGTAGTGGGCGGCGATCTCGCCCGCGGTCGCGCACCACACGCCGGGATGGCCGAGCATGTAGGCCATCACCTGCTGGAACTGCCGGATGCGGCCCGGCTGGCCGACCCAGAACGGATGCACCGCCACGCACATCACCCGGCCCTGCTCGGCGCCCTCTTCATACACGGTGTCGAAATGGTCGCGGATCTGGCGGCAGAACGCGCCGATCTCCTCGCCGCGGCGCGAGACGATCACGTCGTTCAGCTCCATCGTGTAGGGCACGCACAACAGCGGCGAGCCGTCCGGCCGCGGTGCCTTGGTGATCAGCGGCGTCGGCTGGTCGTCGTGATAGAGGTCGCAGGTGTAGTCGAAGCCGGTCTCGGCCAGCAGGTCGAAGGTATTGAGCGTGTTGGTCACCGCCGGGCTGAACCAGCCGGCCTGCTCGGTGCCGACGAACCGGCGATGGATCTCCCGGCTCTCCTGCATCGCCGCCCGCTCCTCCTCGGGCGTGAAGTCCCAGTGGTAGCGGGTGTTGTAGATGCCGTGGCTCATCAGCTCCCAGTCGCGCTTCAGCATCGCCTCGGCGATCGCCGGGAAGTGCTGCAGCACGGCCATCGACAGCGAGACGGTGCAGCGCATGCCCAGCGCATCCGTCGCCTCGAACAGCCGCCACAGCCCCACGCGGTTGCCGTAGTCGCGGATGGAATAGCCGAGCACATCCGGATGCGGGCTGCGCGGCCAGGGGTCGCGCCGGCGCTGGAAGGCGGGCAGCCACTCGTAGTGCTCGATGTTCGGGCACAGCCACAGCGCCACGCGGGCGCCGCCGGGCCAGGTGAGGCGCGGGCGGTGGCGGATCGGCGAATAGGCGACGAGGTCGGGCTCCACCCTCAAACTCCGGATGAACGATGCGTCATGCTACCAGTCCCGCGCGCGCCGCGAAAATCCCGCATTCCGCCGCGCTCCTGCCTTACAAGATCGCCATGCAGGCTGCCCGGCCCGAGTCGGGCGGGATGAAGGAGGGACCAACGATGCGCGTGCTGATCCTCGCGGCCACCGCCGCGCTGCTGGCCGGCTGCGGCGCCAGCCAGTTCGACCGCGTCTCCACCGGCGCCGGCACCGGCGCGGGCACCGG
>CANHCJ010000228.1 GCA_947458025.1 Rhodospirillales bacterium
CACCATCGACCACGACGCCACCGCCACCCGCCGCGCCGCCCTCCGCGCTGAACGCAACTGGACCGAACCCCCCGCCGTCAGCCGCACCCCCACCCACCCCAACGCCGACCGGCGGGAACTCTAGCCATGCCCGCCTTCCGCACCCCCCTTGCCTTCCGCATCGGCATCGACATCGGCGGCACCTTCACCGACATCGTCCTGATGTCGCAGGACGGCAGCTTCCGCACCAAGAAGATTTCCTCCAGCGTCGAGAACTACGCCCGCGCCATCGCCGAGGGCCTGTCGGAGGCGCTGGCCGAATACGGCATCGAAACCCCCGCCATCACCGAACTCCGCCACGCCACCACCGTCGGCTCCAACGCCATCCTGGAGCAGAAGGGCGCCAAGATCGGCCTCCTCGGCACCAAGGGCTTCCGCGACATCCTGCAGATCCGCAACCTCCGCCTCCCCCGCCTCTACGACCTCGCCTGGGACAAGCCGCCCCCCCTGGTCGAACGCTACCTCCGCCGCACGGTGGACGAACGCGTCGAGACATCAGGCACCATCGCCCGCCCCCTGAACGAGGCCGAAGCCACCACGGAAATCCAAACCCTCCTGTCCGAGGGCGTCGAAGCCATCGCCATCTGCCTCATCAACAGCTTCGCCAACCCCACCCACGAACGCCGCCTGCGCGACCTCGTCGCCGCCCTCGCCCCCGGTCTCCCCTGCTGCCTCTCCAGCGACGTCCTGCCGGAGATGGGCGAATACGAACGCACCTCCACCACGGTGGTGAACACCTACGTCCTGCCCGTCGTCGCCCGCTACCTCGCCACGCTGCAGGCCGACCTCGCCGCCTCGGGGATCACCGTCCCCCTGCGCCTCATGCAGTCCAACGGCGGCCTCACCACCGCCGCCGAGGCCGCCCGCCTGCCGATGAACATCGTGGAATCCGGCCCCTCCGCTGGCGTCGTCGGCGCCCGCGCCGTCTCCGAACGCCTGGGCCTGCCCAACATGATCAGCTTCGACATGGGCGGCACCACCGCCAAGGCCTCGCTGATCGAGGATGGCCGCTACAGCCGCTCGCCGGAATACCAGGTCGGCGGCGGCGTCATCATGGGCTCGCGCCTGCTCACCGGCGCCGGCTACCTGCTGAAGGTCCCCGCCATCGACCTCGCCGAGGTCGGCGCCGGCGGCGGCTCCATCGTCTGGATCGACGCCGGCGGATCGCTCCAGATCGGCCCCCACAGCGCCGCCTCCTCGCCGGGCCCGGTCTGCTACGACACCGGCGGCACCGAACCCACCGTAACGGACGCCGTGCTCACCCTCGGCTACCTCAACCCCGCCTACCTCGTGAACGGCCGCCTGCGCCTCAACGCCGCGAAGGCCCGCGCCGTCTTCCAGGACCGCATCGCCACCCCCCTCGGCCTCTCGCTGGAACGCGCTGCCCACGGCGCCTACGAAATCGCCGTCGCCCGCATGATGCGCGCCATCCGCGCCGTCTCCACCGAACGCGGCCGCGACCCCCGCCGCTTCGGCCTGTTTGCCTTCGGCGGCAACGGCCCGGTCTTCGGCGCCGCCATGGCCCGCGAACTCGGCATCAGCCGCGTCGTCGTCCCGCCCTCGCCCGGCCTGTTCTCCGCCTTCGGCCTGCTCTACGCCGAGGTGGAGCACCACCGCTCCCGCAGCTTGCGCGCCCCGCTCGGCACCAACGCCGCCGCCATGGAAGCCACCTGGTCCGCCATGGCCGCCGAGGTGCTGGCCATGCTCGAAGCGGAAGGCTTCCCGCCCGCCCGCCGCCAGGTGGAACGCCTCGCCGCCCTGCGCTACCACGGCCAGGCCTTCGAGCTCACCATCCCGGTGCCCGAAGGCCCGCTCAACCTGCCCGCCCTCGGCGAAGCCTTCGGCCAGGAGCACGAGAAAACCTACGGCCACCGCGCCGGCCCCGAGGAACCGATCGACGTCATCAGCCTCGGCGTCATCGCCCGCGGCATCCCCGAACGCGCCGCGGTGCCCGATGAAATCCGCGTCGCCGTGCCGGAGGAAACCACCCGGCCCGAACCGCGCCGCGCCTATTTCGGCCCGCGCCACGGCTGGCATGATACGCCGGTGCTGTTCCGCTCCGACCTGGCCACGCCCGTGAAAGGCCCCGCCATCGTCGAGGAATACGGGTCCACCTGCGTGGTGCCGCCAGGATTTGCGGCGAGCCTCGACACGTACGGGAACATCATTTTGGAAAAGGAAGCGGTTCTTTTTTGAAAAAAAGAACCAAAAAACTTTTATCCGTTTGCACCGCACTCTCCGGGGAGAGCGAGGCGCAAACGGATAAAGTCTTTTTGCTTCTTTTTCTTCAGAAAAAGAAGACTCTTGCTTACGTCTTGCGCACGTTCCAGAACACCGGCCAGCCGTTCTGGATGCCGGTGATCGACTTGTTGAAGCAGGTGAAGCCGGTCCAGAACCCGGTCGGCACATAGGGCACGTCCTGGAACGCCTGCATCTGCAGCTGCTCCACGATCTTCTTCTGGCTCGGCACGTCCGCCGCCGCCAGCCACTGCTCGCGCAGCTCTTCCAGCTTCGGCGCATCCGGCCAGCCGAACCAGGCCGTCGGGCCGGAGCGGATGGCGATCTGCGCCGGCACGAACACGTTGTTCAGGCTGGTCAGGTTGGTGACGAAGATGCTCCAGCCGCCCTTGTCGATCGGCTCCTTGCTCGCCCGGCGCTGCACCACCGTGCCCCATTCCAGCGAGAGGTAGTCGAGGTTGAAGCCCATCCGCCGCAGCATGTCGCTGGCCACCAGCGACTGCGCGTGCAGCGACGGGATGGTGGACGGCCCGAGCAGGATCACCTTCTCGCCCTTGTAGCCGGCCGCGGTCAGCTCCTGGCGCACGCGGTCGAAATCCTTGCGCCCGGCCATCGCCTTCACGCCCACGTCGGTCGCCATCGGCATGCCCGGCGTGAACAGGCCCACGCCGGTGGCGTACAGCTCCGGCTCCGCGCCCGACACCGCCTCGGCATAGTCCTTCTGGTCCACGCAGGCCATCACCAGGCGGCGGATCGCCGGGTTGTCGAAGGGCGGGTGCAGGTGGTTGAAGCGGATGCAGCCCACGCCGCCCATGCGGTTGATGATGCGCAGCACCAGGTCGCGATCGCGGCGCAGCAGCGTCACCAGGTCCACCGACGGGCCTTCCAGCCAGTCGAACTCGTTCTTCTGCATCGCCGCCGCGGCCGTCGAGGGGTCGGGCTGGAAGGTCCACACCACGCGGTCGAAATGCACCACCTTGGGCCCGGCCAGGAAGCTCGTCTGGCCCTGGCTGCGCGGCACGTAGTCGCGGAAGCGCTCGTACACCACCCGGCTGCCGGCCACGCGCTCATCCGCCTTGAAGCGGAACGGGCCGCTGCCGGTGGGGTCGGTGATCTGCACCGTCGGCTCGGTCCGCGCGATGCGCTCCGGCATCATCACGCAGGCCGGCTGCGCCAGCGCCTCGGGCAGCAGGGAGAAGGGCTGCTTCAGGCGGAAGCGGATGGTCTTGTCGTCGACCGCCGAGATCTCGTCGGTGCGCGAATTGAGCACGGTGCCGTAGCTGTCGCGCTGCCACCAGCGGCGGATGGAGGTCACGCAGTCGATCGCGCGCACCGGCTCCCCGTCGT
This sequence comes from Rhodospirillales bacterium, assembly GCA_947458025.1. Lineage (GTDB taxonomy): Bacteria > Pseudomonadota > Alphaproteobacteria > Acetobacterales > Acetobacteraceae > CAMDGX01. The sequence goes on from CANHCJ010000228.1 coordinate 3,625, forward strand.
GGAAGCGCAGCCCGTCGCGCAGCGTCAGCTCCCAGGTGCGGCCGTCGGCCGAGGTGTTGACGCCGGCCACCATCTGCGGATGCGGCGCGAAGTTCTCGTCCACGCCGAACAGCTGGTCGTACACCATGTTGCCGTGGTTGCGCGTGATGTCCGCCGTGGTCCACACGGGATCCAGCGAGATCGGGTCGGCATGCGGCATGAACCGCAGCTCCCGGGCGCCTTGCGCCTGGGTGATGCTGGGCATGGCAAGCGCGCCGGCCCCGACGGCAGCGGACTTCAGAAGGCTTCTGCGGCTCAGCGACATCAAGGCACTCCCTGTTTCTTGTTATCGCCGTATGTAGGTTCGCATACCGCCCCTGCGCAATGTGCAGCCCTGAGAAAATTACGATCCCTTGACGCACGCGCACGTACGCGGCCGGGGGGCCTTCCCCCGCCCGCCGAAGCCGAACGTAGTGCGCCCCGCGCGCATCCCGCCGCGGGGCAGGGAGGTCAGGCCGGGTCGGGCTCCGCCGCGCCGGCGGCCTGGGCGCGGATCAGGCCGCGCTTGCTCGGCGCATCCATGAAGGCCAGCACCTCGGCCACCAGCGAATCCTGGCCATACAGCGCCCGCGCCTCGGCAACGCGCTCCGCCATCACGCCTTCGGCGGCGAACATCAGCTTGAACGCCGCCCGCAGCCGCGCCACCTGCTCCCGCCCGAAGCCGCGCCGGCGCAGCCCGATCACGTTGAGGCTGGCCAGCCGCGCCCGGTTGCCCAGCACGGTGCCGAACGGGATCACATCCGCCTCCACGCCGGAGACGCCGCCGATCATCGCCCCGCGCCCGATGCGCACGTTCTGGTGGATCGCCGCCGCGCCGCCGATCACGGCGAAGTCGCCGATGCTGACATGCCCGCCCATCACCGCGTTGTTCGCCACCACCACGCCGTTGCCCAGCGTGCAGTCATGCGCCACGTGGCTGGTGCCCATCAGCATGCAGTCGGTGCCCACGCGGGTGATGCCGCGGCCATGGGCGGTGCCGCGATGGATCGTCACGTGCTCGCGGATCTGGCAGCGCGCGCCCACCTCGGTGCGGGTCGGCTCGTCGCGGTACTTGAAGTCCTGCGGCGCCATGCCGATGGTCACGAAGGGATAGATCACCGCATCGGCGCCGATGCGCGTATGCCCGTCGATCACGGCGTGGGAGATCAGCCGCGCCCCGTCCTCGATCTCCACGTCGGGGCCAACGGTGCAGAACGGCCCGATCTCCACGTTCAGGCCCAGCCGCGCGGCCGGGTCCACCACGGCCATCGGATGGATGCGCACGCCGCGCGTGCGGGCGCGCTGCCCGGCGCCGGAGGCAGCCAGGTCAACCACCGCGGCATGGGCGGGAAATGCATCCATCGAACGAACTTTCGCAACACGAAGGGAAGGCGCACGCGAACCCTAGGCGCTGTGCTGCGTCGCGGCCAAACAATCATTGTTGCCGCATATTTCTCCAGAACGCCCGCCAAGTCCCTGTTTTGGCGAGAAAATGGCGAAATCGTGGCGCGCCTGCCCCGGGTCTCAATGCCCCGCGGCGCGTTCCATGATCATGGCGGCGTAGGTCGCCTCCGCCACCGCCACCCCGTCCACCCGGGCCACGGCGTTGAACTTCCACACATTGCCGCGGCTGCGTTCCTTGGTGATGTGGATGCGCAGCTGGTCGCCCGGCACCACCGGGCGGCGGAACTTCGCGCCCTCGATCGACATGAAATACACCACCCGCCCGGCGGCATCCCCGCCCAGCGTCTCCACCACCAGCACCGCCGCCGTCTGCGCCATGCTTTCGATGATCAGCACGCCCGGCATCACCGGGTGGCCGGGGAAATGCCCCTGGAAGAAGTTCTCGTTCACCGACACGTTCTTGATGCCGATGGCCGACTGGTTGCGCACCAGCTCCACCACGCGGTCGATCAGCAGGAACGGGTAGCGGTGCGGGATCGCCTGCATGATGCGGGCGATGTCGACGGTGCCGACCACGTCGCCCTGCTGCTGCGCCTGCTGGTTGCTGTCGTCCATCGCGGTCAGTCCCGATCCTTGTCCGTCCCCAACGCGCCGTCCCCGGCGGCGTCATCGCCGCGTCCGGCCTCTCCTGCCGCGCCGCGCGAGGCCTGCTCGCGCGCCGCCAGCCGCCGCAGCGTGGCCACGTCGCGGAAGAACTGCCGGGCCGGCATGGCGGGCGCCCCCACCACCTCGGCCTTCGCCGCAACGTCCGCCATCACGCCGGACTTGGCCCCGATGCGCGCCCCGTCGCCGATGCTGAGATGGCCCGTGATCCCGGCCTGGCCGCCGAGCTGCACGAAGTCGCCAAGGATGGCGGAGCCGGAAATCCCAGCCTGGGCGACGATCACGCAGCAGCGCCCCAGGCGCACGTTGTGGCCGATCTGCACCAGGTTGTCGATCCGGCAGCCGGGGCCGATCACCGTGTCCTGGCTCGATCCGCGGTCGATCGTGCTGTTGGCGCCGATCTCCACGTCGTCGCCGATCAGCACGCGGCCGAGCTGCGGCACGCTGGTGAAGCCGGTGGAGCCGGTGGCGAAGCCGAACCCGTCCTGCCCGATGCGGGCGCCGGGATAGAAGCTGCAGCGCGCGCCGACCAGCGCGTGGCTCAGGCTGCAGCCGGCGCCCACGCGGCAATCCGGCCCCAGCACCACGCCTGCGCCGATCATCGCCTGCGGCCCGATCCGGCAGCGCGGCCCGATCTCGGCCCCCGCCTCCACCACCACGAGCGGCCCAATCTCGGCCGAGGGAGCCACCCGCGCGCCGGGGTCCACCACGGCGGAGGGGTGGATGCCCGGCCGCGCCGGCGCCGGCGGGTGGAACAGCGCGGCCACATGGGCCCAGGCGAGGTAGGGCTGGCGGGTACGAATCGCGATCGTGCCCGCCGGCACATGCGAAGCGAGCGCCGGGTGCACCAGCACCGCGCCGGCCTGCGTCGCCTTCAGCGCATCGAGGTAGCGCCGGTTGTCGAGGAAGCTCACCATCTGCGGCGTTGCCGCCTGCAGCGGCGCGATGCCGTGCAGCAGTGCCTCGCCCTCGGCCGCCGCATCGCCGCCAGCCGCGGCCACCACCGCGGCCAGGCTGTGCGGCCCGGTGCGCGCGAAGAACC
>CANHCJ010000229.1 GCA_947458025.1 Rhodospirillales bacterium
ACGGGCTGGCGGCGGCGCTGGGGTGCGACCTGGTGTGCGTGCTGGGGCGGGGGCCGCGGGCGGCTGCGCTGGTGGGGGAGTTGCTGGCGCGACCGGGACCGCCGCTGCTGGTGGACAAGCCGCTGGGGGTTTCGGCTGCGGATGTGGCGCCGCTGATGGCGGCGGCGGAGCGGGCGGGGCGGTTCGTGGCGGTGGCGTTGCCGAGCCGGCAGGCGGGGTTGCTGGCGGAGGTGGCGGCGTTGCGGGCGGCGGGGACGATGGGGGCCGTTTCGCACATGCAGTTCCGGCTGATCAACGGGCCGCCGGGGCGGTATCCCGACTGGGGCGTGGCCTGGATGCTGGACCCGGCCGAGAGCGGGGGCGGGGCGTTGCGGAACCTGGGCGTGCACGGGGTGGATGCGTTCCTGGCCCTGGCGGGCGGGCAGGAGGTTCGGCTGGAGCATGCGGCGTTCGGGCCGGGCGTTTATGGGGTGGGGGTGGAGGAGTTCGCGTGCCTGGTGCTGCGGGCGGCGGACGGGATGCTGGGGGTGGTGGAGGCCGGGTATTCGGTGGCGGATGCCAAGGCGGGGTTCACGGCCTGGCGGGTGGATGGGCTGGGCGCTTCGCTATGGGATGACGGGGCGCGGCTGCTGGTTTCGACGGCGGGGGGGAGCGCGGTGCGGCCGGTGGTGGCGCAGCCGAAGCGGTATGGGGCGTTCCTGGGCGAGGTGATGGCGTGCGTGCGGGAGGGGCGGGGGGCGCCGGTTTCCTTGCGGGATTTCTGGCAGGCGAGCGTGCTGATCGATGAGGCGTATGCGAGGAAGTAAGCGCCTTCTTTTTTGAAAAAAAGAAGCAAAAAACTTTTGTCCGTTTGCTTGCGTGGGTGGTGACGCTGCGGAGTGGAAGGTTTTTTTGCTTCTTTTTGTTCACAAAAAGAAGGCCTTCCTTGCCTCCTCCGGCATCGCGGGGGATATTGCGGTGCAGCATGGTGTGGGGGCGATGAGCGGGGGTTCCGACGGGTTGCCGTTTCCGCGGCGGGGATGGGCGATCCTGACGCTCGCGCTGGGCCTGGCGATGGCGGTGCTGACGGGGACCCTGGCGAACCTGGCGCTGCCGACGATCAGCCGGGAGTTCCAGGTGAGCGCCTCCGAGGCGATCTGGGTGGCGAATGCCTACCAGCTCTCGGTGACGATGACGCTGCTGCCGCTGGCCTCGCTGGGCGAGCGCTATGGCTACCGGCGGGTGTACCTGTGGGGGCTGGTGGTGTTCACCGCGGCCTCTGGCGCGTGCGCGCTGGCGCAGACGATGCCGCAGCTGGTGGGCGCGCGGGTGCTGCAGGGGCTGGGTGCTGCGGGGGTGATGAGCGTCAATACGGCGCTGATCCGGTTCATCTACCCCTCGGCGCAGCTGGGGCGGGGCGTGGGCTACAACGCGATGATCGGGGGGACGTGCTCGGCGCTGGGGCCGTCGCTGGCCTCGGCGATCCTGGCGGTTGCCGACTGGCACATGCTGTTCGCGGTGAACCTGCCGCTGGGGGCGCTGGCGCTGGCGATCGGGTGGCGGGCGCTGCCGGAGACGCCGCTGGGGGCGGAGCGGTTCGACCCCGGGAGTGCGGCGCTGAACGCGGCGTTCTTCGGGCTGCTGATCCTGGGGATCGACGGGCTGGGGCATGGGCAGTCGCCGTTCGCGGTGGGGCTGGAGCTGGTGGGCGCGGTGGTGGTGGGGGTGGCGCTGGTGTGGCGGCAGTTGCCGCAGAGCAAGCCGCTGCTGCCGGTGGATCTGTTCCGGCGGCCGATGTTCGCGCTGAGCGTGGCGGCTTCGGTGTGCTCGTTCGCGGCGCAGAGCATGGCGTTCACCTCGCTGCCGTTCCTGCTGATGCATGAGATGGGGAAGTCGCAGACGGAGACTGGGATTTTGATGACGCCGTGGTCGGCGGCGATGGCGCTGACGGCGTTCTTTGCGGGGGGGCTTTCGGACCGGTTCTCGCCGGCGGTGATGGGGGCGCTGGGGCAGGCGGGGTTGTGCCTGGGGCTGGTGCTGCTGGCGCTGGCAGGGAGCCAGGGGGCGCCGGGGTGGGTGTTCCTGGTGGTGCCGATGGTGGTGTGCGGGGTGGGGTTCGGGCTGTTCAACTCGCCGAACAACCGGACCATCATGGCCTCGGCGCCGCGGTCGCGTTCCGGCGGGGCGAGCGGGATGCAGGCGACTTCGCGGCTGCTGGGGCAGACGATCGGCTCGGCGCTGGTGGCGATGCTGTTCAACCTCTATCCCGCCGGGGGGGCTTCGCTGGTGCTGGTGGTGGCGGCGGGGTTCTCGGTGGGGGCGGGGGTGTTGAGCCTGTTCCGGCCGCGGGGCGGGGGGTAGGGCGTTGGACGGGAGGGAGGGTGCGATGGGTGAGGCTGCCGGGCTGGACGGGCTGCCGATCGTGGATTGCGCGGGGCTGGGGACGAGCGAGGCGGCGGACCTGGCGCTGGCGCGGGAGCTGGACGGGATCTTCCGGTCGATCGGGTTCTGCTATTTCCGGAACATCGGGGTTTCGCAGGGGCTGGTGGACGGGTTGTTCCGGGAGTCCGCGCGGTTCCATTCCTTGCCGGAGGGCGAGAAGCGCGCGTTGGCGATGAATGCGACGCATCGGGGGTACATGGCGCCGAATTCCTCGGTGATCGTGACGTCCTCCGTGGCGCAGGTGAAGCGGCCGAACTACTCCGAGTCCTTGATGATCATGCATGAGGTGGCGGAGGACGATCCGCGGTTCGGGACAGAGGTGCATGGGCCGAACCTGTGGCCGGACCTGCCGGGGTTCCGGGAGGCGGTTTCGGCGTATGAGGCGGCGATGCGGGGGTTCTGCATGAAGCTGCTGCGGCCGATGGCTTTGGCGCTCGACTTGGCCCCGGATTGGTTCCTGCCGCATTTCCAGAAGCCGACGACGTTCCTGCGGATGCTGCATTATCCGCCGCAGCCTGCGGATGCGGCCGAGGATGCGTTCGGGTCGGCGCCGCATACCGACTATGGGTTCCTGACCATCCTGTGCCAGGACAACGCCGGCGGGCTGGAGGTGCGGCGGGCGGATGGGACGTGGCTGGCGGCGCCGCCGGTGCCCGGGACCTGGGTGGTGAACGTGGCGGACATGCTGTCGCGCTGGACGAACCGGCGGTGGCAGTCGACGCCGCATCGGGTGAAGAACCTCTCCGGGGGGGACCGGTTTTCCAATCCGTATTTCTTCGACATGGACATGGACTGCGTGGTGGCGTGCGTGCCGAGCTGCGCGGGGGAAGGCAATCCGCCGCGGTGGGCGCCGGTGCGGTATGGGGATTATCTGATGGAGCGGTTGGATAAGAACTACGCCTACAGGAAGAAGTAAGAGTCTTCTTTTTCTGAAGAAAAAGAAGCAAAAAGACTTTACGAATTTGCGGTCTCTGGCGCGCGTGCCGGGGTGGAAAAGTTTTTTGGTTCTTTTTTTCAAAAAAGAACATGCTTGCTTGCCTACCGTCCGGGGCTGTGGTGCTGTTGCGGTGCAGTATCCTGTGGAGGGTGTCATGGACGTGCTTCGGCGGGCGGTTCTGGCGGGGGCGGCGGTTCTTGCCTTGGGGGCGGGTAGCGCAGAGGCGCAGCAGCGGGTGATCCGCACGGTGCCTTCGGCGGATGTGACGGTGCTGGACCCGATGTTCTCCACGGCGTGGATCAGCCTGATCCATGGGGTGATGGTGTACGAATCCCTGATCACGCTGGACAGCCAGCTGAACCCGAAGCCGCAGATGGCGGAAAGCTGGACGGCCTCCCCGGATGGGCTTTCGTGGCGGATCACGCTGCGCGAGGGGCAGGCGTTCCATGACGGGTCGCCGGTGACGGCGAATGACGTGGTGGCCTCGATCCGGCGGTGGCTGGTGATCGATACGGTGGGGCGGCACCTGGCGCCGAGCGTAGCGAGCGTGGGCGAGGTGGATGCGCGCACGATCGAGATCAAGCTTTCCAAGCCGTATCCGGGGTTCCTGCTTTCGATGGGCGCGATCCCGGCCCGGTTCCAGGCGGTGATGCGGGCGCGCGATGCGATCGGGGCGGATGGGCAGCCGGTGCTGGGGCAGGTGACCAATGCGATCGGGTCGGGCCCGTTCGTGTTCAACCATGGCGAGCGGGTGGTGGGGCACAAGGCGGTGTATGACCGCAATGCCGCCTACCGGCCGCGGGCGGAGGCGCCCGATGGGCTCGCGGGCGGGCGGCATGTGAAGGTGGACCGGGTGGAGTGGCGGGTGATCCCGGACCCGGCGACGCAGACCGCCGCACTTCAGGCCGGCGAGGTGGACATGCTGGAGCGCGGGGCGCCCGACCTGCTGCCGCTGCTGAAGCGGCATCCGCAGGTGCGGCTGACCAAGATCACGCATCTTTCGGCGCAGAACATGCTGCGGCCGAACTCCAGCATTCCGCCGTTCAACCGGGTGGAGATGCGGCGCGCGCTGAACTGGGTGGTGAACCAGGCCGACTACATGGCCGCGGCCTGGGGCGAGCCGGAGAACTGGCGGACCTGCAACGCGTTCTTTGTGTGCGGGACGCCGTTCGGCACCGAGGCCGGCGCCGAGGACCTGAAGATGGACCTGGCGAAGGCGCGGCAGATGTTCATCGACGCGGGCTACAAGGGGGAGAAGCTGTATTTCATCTCGACCAAGGAGATCGCCACGCTGGGGCAGATGGCCGAGGTGGCGGCGGATGCGATGCAGAAGGCCGGGCTGAACGTGGAGATCGTGTGGAACGACTGGGGCACGGTGGGGCAGCGGCTGCGCAACAAGGAAAGCTGGCACATGTTCCTGACCGGGGCGCCGGGGGCGATCACGTTCCATCCGCTGACCAACGTGGGCACGGACATGACCTGCGAGGGGCGGAACTTCGTGGGCTGGCCGTGCGACCCGGAGGTGGAGAAGCTGCGCAGCGCGCTGCTGGAGGCGGATGACGCGAGCCGGCCGGCGGCGCTGGACCGGTATCACCGGGCGCTGGTGCAGGCGGCGCCGTACCGGGTGCTGGGGCAGTATGATACCTACGTGGCGACGCGGGCGAATGTTTCGGGGCTGCTGAACTCGCCGGTGATTGTCTACTGGAACCTGGAGAAGAAGTAAGGATTCTTCTTTTTCTGAAGAAAAAGAAGCAAAAAGACTTTTCCCCGTTAGGCTCGTGGCTCGGGCGCAAACGGGGGAAAGTTTTTTGGTTCTTTTTTTCAAAAAAGAACACGCTTTCTTTGTCTGACCAACCGAGGACTCCGACATGCCTGATGCCGCGCTGATCAAGAAGCTGGAAGCTGCCGTGGAGGCGAACTGGGACAGGCAGGTGGCCTGGCTGCAGACGCTGGTGCGGTTTCCCTCGGTGCGGGGGAAGGAGGGGCCGTGCCAGGACTGGCTGGCGCGGGAGATGGCGGCGCGGGGGTGGGGCGTGGACCGCTACACACTCTCCGAGGTGCAGATGAGTCATCTGCCTGGGTTCTCGCCGGTGATGGACACCGACTACGCGCAGGCGGTGCAGGTGGTGGGGGTCGTGCGGGCGCCGGAGCAGCGGGGGAAATCCCTGATCATGCAGGGGCATGTGGACGTGGTGCCGCCGGGGCCGGAGGAGATGTGGCAGTTTCCGCCCTTCGACCCCGTGATCTCTGGCGAGTGGATGAACGGGCGCGGCTGCCATGACATGAAGCAGGGCGTCTCGGCGATGTTCTGGGCCATGGATGCGCTGAAGACCGCGGGGCTGGCGCCGGCTTCGGATGTGTATGTGCAGACGGTGACGGAGGAGGAGTGCACCGGCAACGGGGCGCTTTCGACGCTGGCGCGCGGGTATCGGGCGGATGCGGCGCTGGTGACGGAGCCGACGGCGGGGACGCTGACGCGGGCGCATGTGGGGGTGATGTGGTTCCGGCTGCGCATCCGCGGCGTGCCGGTGCATGTGGCGGTGGCGGATACCGGGACCAACGCGATCATGAGCGCGTACAAGCTGCTGGAGGAGCTGTACGGGCTGACGGGGCGGATCAATGCGCGGGCGAAGGAGCATCCGCTGTTCAAGGGGCTGAACAACCCGGTGAAGTTCAACCCGGGCGTGATCCGGGGTGGGGACTGGGGGAGCTCCACGCCGGCGTGGTGCGAGGTGGATTGCCGGATCGGGCTGCTGGAGGGGACGACGCTGGCGCAGGCGCGGCAGGAGGTGCTGGACACGGTGGCGGCGGCGGCGAAGGGGGATTCGTTCCTGGCGAACAATCCGCCCGAGGTGATCTGGAACGGGTTCCAGGCCGATGCCTTCCACCTGCCGGAGGGGAGCGAGGCGGAGCGCGTTCTGGCCGCGACGCATGAGGCGGTGTACGGCGAGAAGCTGAAGTCGCATGTCTCGACCGGGGTGGCCGATGTGCGGGCCTACCTCAACTACTACGGCATTCCGGCGCTGTGCTACGGGCCGAAGGGGGAGGGGGCGCATGCGTTCGACGAGCGGGCGCACCTGCCTTCGCTGAAGAAGAACACGCTTTCGGTGGCGACGTTCATCGCGGAGTGGTGCGGTGTGCGGGAGATGTAAGCTTCTCTTGCAACGGCCATGTGGGGGTAGGAAATTTATCCTTTCTTCGGAGGGATTCCCATGGCAAGTTTTGAAAAGTCCGAGTCTGGTCTGATACCAGCCCGCCTGGATGTTGACCCATAAGGATGGGTCAACGCGGGCCGGCATCAGTCTTTGCTTTGCGCGCGGCCGCCGGCCAGCCCCGCGCGCCATACCGGCGTGCGCAATGGCCGGAAGAGTCGGCCATTGCGCACG
>CANHCJ010000230.1 GCA_947458025.1 Rhodospirillales bacterium
AGCTGCACGCGCTGGCGGGCCAGCACGCCCTCGCCGACATTCAGCGCCACGCCGCCGGCCACCAGGAACACCGGGATCGCCATCGCCACCCACAGCGAGATCGTACCGGCCCGGCTGCCCGCCAGCGCCGCGGCCATGCGGCGCACGGCGTGGCGGGCGGGGGATGCGGTCGGCGGCGGGTCGGGCTGTCGGGCCATGGCACCACTCGCGGGCTGGGGGGAACGTCGGTTGCCCGTCCTGGGCGCCTGCGTTGTGTTGCGAAATGCCACACAAACCCTAAAGGCCGATTACAGGCGCGCCGGATTCACCGGTCGCCCTGGCGGCGCATGGGCGCAAATGATACGCTGATGCACATGAAGACGTCCTCCGCCCCGGTTCCCCCCGCCCCTTCGGACGATGCCGCCGCGGTGGAGCTGGGCCCGCTGCGCAGCATGCTCCACCACGCCCTGCGCGCCGCCCAGGCCGGCGTGATGGACGAGCTGCAGGCCGCCTTCGCCGCGGAGGACATGCGCGCCCTGCCCTTCGCCATCCTGGTCGTGCTGTCCCGCAATCCCGGCCTGCGCCAGATCCAGGTCGGCTTCGCGCTCGGCATCCAGCCCACCAACCTGGTGCCGCTGATCGATGCGCTGGAGGAACGGGGCCTGGCCGAACGCCGCCCCGTCCCGCGCGACCGCCGCGCCCACGGCCTGTTCCTCACCCGCCTCGGCGCCGAGACCCTGGCACGGCTGGAGGCCCAAGCCGCGGCGCACGAGGCCCGGCTGGCCGAACGCCTCGGCCCCGGCGGGCGCGAGCAGCTCCTCGCCCTGCTGCGCCGCCTCACCGACCCGCGCCACCCCCCCGCGCAGGACTAGCTCTCGCGCTGGCGTGATTGGCGCCACCGCCGCCACCCCGGCACTCTCTCCCCGCAAGACCCACGCACGTGCCGAGCCGGGGGACCCCGCCAGGCGAGATGCACCGGCGCTCCCCGCCACGATGGGGGACCTTCCATGCACAGGATGCTCGCCGGCGCCGCCCTGGCGCTGGGCCTGGCGGCCACGCCGGCCGCCGCGATCACGCTCGGCCAGGTCGACAGCTTCGAGAACGGCACCACGCAGAACTGGTTCGCTGGCGGCGGCCCGTTCGGCGCCGTGCCGCCGGTCCCGCCCCAGCTGGTGGCCACCGGCGGCCCCGCCGGCGCGGGCGACGGCTTCCTGCAGCTCACCGCCCAGGGCGGCAACGGCCCCGGCAGCCGGCTCGTCGCGATGAATGCCGTGCAATGGTCCGGCAGCTACGCCGGCGCGGGCATCGCCGCCATCGCCATGGACCTCATCAATCTCGGCACCAGCGACCTCACCATCCGCCTGCTGCTGGAGGATCCGGCCCTGGGCCCGCCGCTCAACATCGCCGTCACCACCGCCGCCGCGGTGCTGCCCGCCGGCAGCGGTTGGACCAGCGTGGTGCTGCCGCTGGACGCAGCCTCGCTCGCGGCATTGCAGGGCAGCCCCGCCGCGCTGCTCGGCAACGTCACGCTGCTGCGCCTCATCCACAGCCCCGGCGCCGACGGCCCGGACCCGGTGGCCGGCATGCTGGGGATCGACAACATCACAGCCCTGGCCACCACCGTGCCGGAGCCGCTCTCCCTGGCCCTGCTCGCCCCCGGGCTGCTCGGCCTCGCCGCCGCCCGGCGCTACCGCGGCGCCATGCGCAACGCTCCGTCCAGCCGGATCGTCTCGCCGTTCAGCATCCGGTTGGCCACGATGTGCAGCGCCAGCGCCGCGTATTCCTCCGGCGCCCCCAGCCGCGGCGGATAGGGCACGGACTCACCCAGGGATTTCTGGATCTCCACCGGCAGGCTGGCCATCATCGGCGTCATGAACAGCCCGGGCGCGATCGTCACCACCCGCACCCCGAAGCGCGAAAGCTCCCGCGCCGCCGGCAGCGTCAGCCCCACCACGCCGGCCTTGGAGCTGGCATAGGCCGCCTGCCCCACCTGCCCCTCATAGGCGGCGACGGACGCGGTGTTGATGATCACCCCGCGCTCCCCATCCGCGAACGGCTCGGCAGCACTCATCTCGGCCGCGGCCAGCCGCAGCATGTTGAACGTGCCGATCAGGTTCACCCGGATCACCCGCTCATAGGCGCTGAGCGCCAGCGGCCCGTCCTTGCCCACGATCCGCCCGGCCGTGCCGATGCCCGCGCAGTTCACCAGCACCCGCGCCGGGCCGTGCGCCGCGCGCGCGAGCGCGAAGGCCTGCTCCGCCGCCTCGGCATTGGCCACGTCGCACACCGCCGCGATCCCGCCCAGCTCCCGCGCCGCCGCCTCCGCCGCCTCGCGGTTCACGTCCACGATGGTCAGCTTCGCCCCCGCCGCCGCCATCGCCCGCGCCGTCGCCCCGCCCAGGCCCGATGCGCCACCCGTCACGATCGCCGAAACACCCTTGAGATCCATGCCCGCTCTCCTTCGTTGCGCCCCGCTTGTGCCGTCCACCGCCTTGCCCCGCAAGCGCCGCGCGGGCACGCTCGCCCCATGCAGCACCCCGTCCCCACCCTCGAATTCGCCTTCGAGGCCGCCGTCTCCGTCGCCCCGCGCCTCTCCCTCGGCCAGGTCCATGGCGGCGAGCGCCGCGTCATCCCCATCACCGGCGGCACCGTCGCCGGCCCGCTGCTCACCGGCCGCGTCATCCCCGGCGGCGCCGACTGGCAGCTCGTCCAGCCCGACGGCCTCATCGACCTCACCGCCCGCTACACCATCGAGGCGACGGACGGCACGCTGATCGGCGTCGTCAACCGCGGCCTGCGCCACGGCCCGCCGGAGCTCCTCGCCCGCCTCGCCGCCGGCGAGATGGTCGATCCCAGCCTGATCTACTTCCGCACCACCCCGGTCTTCGAGGCCCCCGCCGGCCCGCACGAATGGCTCGCCCGCCACATCTTCGTCGCCACCGGCCAGCGCCACCCCGATGGCGTGCTGATCCGCTTCTTTGTCGTCCGCTAGGAACGGCGCATACTCCTTCCCAACCGGAGCGTGACTCTGGAGGGAACGCCATGTCCGACCGTGCCCAATCCGACTTCAGCCACACCGGCCTGCCCTATGCCGACCGCGTCCGCGCCATCGGCACCGACGAACCCTTCCGCTGGCTCGCCGCCGGCTGGCGCGATTTCCGCGCCGCACCCGCCGCCAGCATCGCCATCGGCCTCATCGTGGTGGTGGCCGGCTTCCTTCTCACCGCCGGGCTCACCCTGGCCGGCCAGTTCCACCTCACCGCCCCGCTGATGGTCGGCTTCCTCCTGGTCGGCCCCTCGCTCACCGTCGCCTACTACGCCATCAGCCGCGACCTGGAGGCCGCCCGCCCGCCCTCGCTCCGCGCCGCGCTCTCGGCCTGGCGCGCCAACCCCGGTCCCATCCTCTGCCTGGGCCTGGCCCTCGTCGCCTTCCTCGTGCTCTGGATGCGCTTCGCCGCGCTGATCTTCGCGATCTTCTTCCCCTACGCCATGCTCGATGTGCAGGCCCTGCTGAACGCCACGCTGTTCACCACGCAGGGCCTCTCCTTCCTCTTCGTCGGCACGCTGGTCGGCGGCGTCATGGCCGCCATCGCCTTTGCTGCCGGCGCCTTCTCCCTGCCGATGCTGCTGGACCGCAAGGTCGGCCTGCTCGAAGCCCTGGTCACCAGCGTCGTCGCCGTGGTGCTGAACGCGAAGGCGATGCTGGTCTGGGCCGCGCTGCTCGTGCTCTTCGCCGGCGCCGGCCTGCTCGCCGGCTATATCGGCCTGGCGATCACCCTGCCGCTCCTCGGCCACGCCAGCTGGCACGCCTATCGCGCCACCATTCGCATGCCGTAGGCTGCACCCAACACACGGGACCCACCGCCATGTACATCCTGCAGGTGAACTTCGAATACCCCGGCATCACCCCGGAAAAGGCCGCCGCCCTCAACGATCCCGCGCGCGCCACCCCCTTCCTCTCCGTCCAGGGCCTGCTCTGGAAGATCTGGCTGAACACCGAAGGCGGCCCCAAGGTCGGCGGCCTCTACTGCTTCGACAGCCGCGCCAACGCCGAGGCCTATCTCGCCGGCCCCATCGTCGCCCGCATGAAGGCCAACCCCGACATGGCCAACCTCACCTTCCAGATCTACGCCGTCACCGAAGGCCCCAGCCGCGTGACGAACGCCCCCGTCCCCTTCCTCTCGCAAGCCGCCGAATAAGGAACCCCCGCCATGGTCGTGCTGCAGATCAACTACCGCTTCCAGAACGTCACCGCCGAGGAGTGGGCCAAGCGCTACACCGACGCCACCGGCCAGAAATTCCTCGCCGTCGCCGGCCTGCAATGGAAGATCTGGCTCGACGGCGAAGGCAACAACGTCGGCGGCATCTACCTCTTCGACACGCGCGCCAACGCCGAGGCCTACCTCGCCGGCCCCATCGTCGCCGCCATGAAGGCCAACCCCAACGTCGCCGACCTGCGCTTCACCCTGTCCGATGTGCGCGAGCGCATGAGCGCCATCACCCACGCCCCCGTCCCCGGCCTCGCGCCGGTGCAGCTCGCCGCGGAGTAAGCCTGCGATGACCGACCGTCCCAACGCGAAGAAGACCGGCCTCCGGAAGGGCCTCGCCACCTACGGCGATGCCGAATTCTCCCTGTTCATGCGCCGCGTCTTCATCAAGGCCATGGGCTACACGGATGACGCGCTGGACCGGCCGATCATCGGCATCACCGACACCTACTCCGATTTCAACCCCTGCCACGGCAACGTGCCGGACCTGATCGAGGCCGCCAAGCGCGGCATCATGCTGGCCGGCGGCATGCCCATGGCCTTCCCGACCGTTTCGATCCACGAAAGCTTCTCCCACCCCACCTCCATGTTCCTGCGCAACCTGATGGCGCTGGACACGGAGGAGATGGTGCGCGCCCAGCCGATGGACGCCGTCGTGCTCATCGGCGGCTGCGACAAGACCATCCCCGCCCTGCTGATGGGCGCCGCGAGTGCGGACATCCCCGCCATCGTGCTGCCCACCGGCCCCATGCTGGTCGGCCACCACAAGGGCGAGCGGCTCGGCGCCTGCACTGATTGCCGCCGCATGTGGGCCGATTTCCGCGCGGGCCGCATCGACGAGGCCGAGATCGACGCCATCTCCGGCCGCCTCGCCCCCACCAAGGGCACCTGCATGGTGATGGGCACCGCCAGCACCGTCGGTTGCATGACCGAAACACTCGGCATGTGCCTGCCCGGCGCAGGCAGCGCGCCCGCCACCCACGCCGACCGCATCCGCCTCGCCGAAGCCTCGGGTGCGGCCGCCGTCGCCCTGGCCAAATCCGGCCGCAAGCCGTCCGACATCATGACCGAAGCCGCCTTCCGCAACGCCTACACCGTGCTGCAGGCCATCGGCGGCTCCACCAACGCCGTCATCCACTTCACCGCCGTCGCCGCGCGACTGGGCATCAAGATCGACATGGAGGCCTTCGACCGCATGGGCCTCGAAGTCCCCGTGCTGGTCGACCTCAAGCCCTCCGGCGACCACTACATGGAACATTTCCACTGGGCCGGCGGCGTGCCCAAGCTGCTGAAGGAAATCTCCCCGCACCTCGACCTCTCCACCCTCACCGTCGCCGGCGGCACGCTCGCCGACTACGCCGCCCAAGCGGAGGACGTGCCGAACCAGACCGTCATCCGCACCCGCGAAAACCCCATCGCCGTCGGCGGCGGCCTCGCTGTGCTCTCCGGCAACCTCGCCCCCGGCGGCGCCCTCATCAAGCGCTCCGC
The DNA here is from genome assembly GCA_947458025.1 of Rhodospirillales bacterium. GTDB lineage: Bacteria > Pseudomonadota > Alphaproteobacteria > Acetobacterales > Acetobacteraceae > CAMDGX01. The sequence continues at coordinate 5,736 of CANHCJ010000230.1, forward strand.
CGCCAGCGAAAAACTCATGGTCCACGAAGGCCGCGCCGTGGTCTTCGACGGCCTGGCCGACATGGCCGCCCGCCTCGATTCCGACGACCTGGACGTCCAGGCCGACGATGTCCTCGTCCTGCGCCACGCCGGCCCGAAGGGCGCCCCCGGCATGCCCGAGGCCGGCTACATCCCCATCCCCCGCAAGCTCGCCCGCGCCGGCGTGAAGGACACGGTGCGCATCGCCGATGCCCGCATGTCCGGCACCGCCTTCGGCACCATCGTGCTGCACATCACCCCGGAATCCGCCGTCGGCGGCCCCCTGGGCCTCGTCCAGAACGGCGACCGCATCCGCCTCGATGCCACCAGGCGCACCATCGACCTGCTGGTGTCAGACGCCGAACTCGCCCGCCGCCGCGCCGAATGGACCCCACCCCCCGCCCACCCGGGCTCGGACCGCGGCTACCTCAAGCTCTACATCGACGAAGTCACCCAAGCCGACCAAGGCTGCGACTTCTCCTTCTGCCTCCCGCCGGCGATGCGGTAGCACAGCCCCACGACCACCCGCCGGCTTGCCATAAAGCCCTCTCCCCTTGGGGGATAGGGTTGGGTGAGGGGTCAGTCCATCAACGAAGATGACCCAAAGGCAATGGCAGCTTAGCAAAACCTCCGAAACAGACTTAGTGATCCAGAAAGACTCTTCTTTTTCTGAAGAAAAAGAAGCAAAAAGACTTTCCACTCCGCACCGTCACCACCCGGCGTAGGGCGGAACGCGAAGCGGTTCCGCCATCTTTGGCTCCGGCCCCTCGGCGACCATTCTTCCGGCCGCCCCCCGCCATCAACGTCCGTTAGCGTGAATTTCCATCACCGCCCGTTAAATCGCCAAATCCGATAATTTTTTCCTATTTCACCGGCCTTGCACCTGCCACACTACTAGGTGATGCCACATCAACCCGCCACTCCGGCCGAAGCCGACGCACCGCGCCCCTGGGCGCGGGCGATCCTGCACGCCCGGATTCCGGCCG
>CANHCJ010000231.1 GCA_947458025.1 Rhodospirillales bacterium
CCACCTGCACGCCACCCCGCACACGGCCGCCTGAAAACCGCACCCCCCGCGGCACGCCTAGGCACGCCCATATTATTCCATTATCGTAACTAATTCCCCACGCTTGCCACCAACCCGCCCCGCCGCCATCCTCCCGCCACCGGAGGAAACCAGCGATGCCCATCACCTGCACCCCCCTCTCCGGCGCCATCGGCGCCGAGATCCACGGCATCAACCTCGCCCAGGCCACCGATGCCGAGATCGCCGAGATCCGCCGCATCTGGCTCGCCCACAACGTCATCTTCGTCCGCGGCCAAACCCTGCCCCCGGCGGATTTCCTGGCCCTGGCCCGCCGCTTCGGCACCCCCATCGAATACCCCTTCGTCAAGGGCATCGAGGGCTTCCCGGAAATCATCCCCGTCCTCAAGCTGCCGCACGAAAAGGTCAATTTCGGCGGCATCTGGCACAGCGACACCACCTACCTGGAGCAGCCCCCCGCCGCCACCATGCTGGTCGCCCGCGAAATCCCCACCCATGGCGGCGACACCCTCTTCGCCAACATGTACCTCGCCTACGAAACCCTCTCCCCCGGCATGAAGCAGCTGCTCGAAGGCCTGCGCTACATCTCCTCCTCCGCCAAGGCCGACGTCTCCCGCACCCGCGAGGACCGCATCAAGGACAGCAAGCGCGACGACGCCAAGACCCTCTACGAAGCCACCCACCCCGTCGTCCGTACCCACCCGGAAACCGGCCGCAAGGCGCTCTACGTCAACACCGCCCACGCGCTCCGCTTCGAGAACATGACCGTGGAGGAAAGCGCCCCCCTGCTGGACTACCTCTGCCAGCACAGCATCCGCCCGGAATTCACCTGCCGCTTCCGCTGGTCCCAGGGCGCGCTCGCCCTGTGGGACAACCGCTGCACCCTGCACAACCCCGTCAACGACTACCACGGCCAGCTGCGCTCCATGCACCGCATCACCCTGGCGGGCGACAGACCTACCTGATCCCTTGCAGCGGCCCCGCGCCGCGCGCAAAAGTCGCGCCACGCAGGGGAAACGACCAATGACCGAGTTCGACTACATCGTGGTGGGCGCCGGCGCCGCCGGCTGCGTGCTGGCCAACCGCCTCAGCGCCAGCGGCCGCCACAAGGTCGCCGTGCTGGAAGCCGGCGGGCCCGACAGCAACATCTTCATCAAGATCCCCGCCGGCTTCAACAAGACGGTCTACAACCCCAACCTCAACTGGGGCTACACCACCGCGCCGGGCCCCCACATCGACAACCGCCGCATCGCCTACCCGCGCGGCAAGGTCCTCGGCGGCTCCGGCTCCATCAACGGCCACCTCTATGTCCGCGGCCAGGCCGCCGACTACGACATGTGGGCCCAGCTCGGCTGTCGCGGCTGGTCGTGGGACGACGTGCTGCCCTACTTCAAGCGCGCCGAAACCCGCGGCAACGGCGGCGGCGACCCCGCCGTCCGCGGCAGCGATGGCCCGCTGAACATCCAGGACCAGCGCGACCCCCACCCGCTGTCCGATGCCTACATCGCCGCCAACGAGGCCCTCGGGCTGAAACGCACGCCCGACTACAACCGCGGCGACCAGGAAGGCACCTTCCTCTACCAGCAGATGATGAAGAACGGCCGCCGCTGGTCCCCGGCCGACGCCTATCTCCGCCCGGCGCTGGCCCGCCCCAACGTCACCCTGCTGCAGCACTGCATGGCCCGCCGCATCGTCTTCGAAGGCCGCCGCGCCACCGGCGTCGCCGTCTCGATCAAGGGCGGCCCCGAAACCATCCTCAAGGCCGGCCGCGACGTGGTGCTCGCCGGCGGCAGCATCAACTCGCCGCAGCTGCTGCAGATCTCCGGCGTCGGCGACCCCGACTGGCTCGCCGATATCGGGGTTGCCGTCCACCACGCCCTGCCAGGCGTCGGCAAGAACTTCCGCGACCACTACGCCGCCCGCGTCTCCGCCCGCGTCAAGGGCACCGGCTCGCTCAACGAACGTGCCCGCGGCCTGCGCCTGGTCGCCGAGGTGCTGCGCTACGCCTTCACCCGCAAGGGCCTGCTCACCGCCAGCCCCAGCCACGCCGGCGGCTACATGAAGACCCGCGAAGGCCTCGAAACGCCGGACATGCAGCTCTACTTCGCCCCCGCCAGCTACGCCGCCGGCGCCTACGGCACCTCCGACCTCGACCCCCTGCCCGGCATGACCCTCGGCTGCTCCCAGCTCCGCCCCGACAGCATCGGCCACCTCAAGGCCATCTCCGCCGACCCGATGGAGAAGCCGGAAATCCAGCCCAACTACCTCGCCACCCAGTCGGACCGGGACGCCATCCTCGCCGCCCTCAAATACCTGCGCAAACTCCTGCACACCCGCCCGCTCGCCGACTTCGTCGACCACGAGAACTTCCCGGGCAAGGATTGCGTCACCGACGAAGACTGGATGGCCCACGCCCGCGCCACCGGCTCCACCACCTACCACCCCGTGGGCAGCTGCAAGCTCGGCACCGATCCCATGGCCGTGGTCGACCCCGCCACCATGAAGGTCCACGGCCTCCAAGGCCTGCGCATCGCCGATGCCTCGCTGATGCCCACCATGGTCAGCGGCAACACCTACGCCGCTACGAACATGATCGCGGAAAAGGGCAGCGACTTGATTTTGGCAGGCTAAGGATTCTTCTTTTTGTGAACAAAAAGAAGCAAAAAAACTTTATCCGTTTGATGCGGATGGACCCGCCTCAAACGGACAAAAGTTTTTTGGTTCTTTTTTTCAAAAAAGAACCGCTACCTTATACGTAACCCCCACATACGTCCGGTCATCCGACCACCGCCCAGGCACCGACCCCTTGGTCGACCGGAACCGCCCCACCTTGGCGGGATCCTCGGCCTCGATCTCCCGGTGCCTGGCCTCCCAGGACGCCAGCGACGCCTCGGCCCCGACATCGAAGTATCCGTCGGTGAACAGTTCCAGCGTCTCCACCCCGCGCGCCGCGATCGTGCTCACCTGCGTCAGGCTGCGCGGCACCGCGAAGCCGTCCAGGCACGCATAGCCCAGCACGGAATCCGTGGTGTTCTGGTAGTCGCCCTGCGCCCCCACGATGCCGTTCCGCAGCAGGTGCAGGATGTCGGCCCGCGGCACATGCGGCAGCGCGGCGGCCAGTTCGGCTTCCGCCGCCGCCCCGATGGCCGCGAGGTCATCGGCGGAAAGCTCCGGCGCGAACACGGCAGGGTCTTGGCTGAGCCCCTTCCACGAAGCCTGCCGCGCCACCCGGTCGCGCACGGCGGGATCGGGGTCGGCCACGCGGTGCCAGGTGTGGCTGCGCAGGGTGGAGGTGATGTAGTCGAGGTCCTTGTCCATCTGCAGCACCTGCCGCCCGTTCAGGCGGATGCCGCTGTCGCCGACAAGAACAAGGTGCAACTGCGGCCCGTCATGCAGGGCGAGGGCCAGGGTGCAGCACAGCCGGTTGCCCCAGCTTTCCTGTGCGGCGGCCAGCGTGCCGTGCTGCAGATAGGCCTCGTGCAGCGCGGCGGTGAGGGTGGGCACGATCGTCTCCACCGGCGGCGGCGCGCCGAGCAGCAGCCGCTCCAGCGTCGCCGCCACCAGCCGCGCCGCATGCCGGCCCGAAAGCTCGCCGTCGTAGCGCGTGCCGGTCCGGTCGGAGACCCCGTCGATCACCGCATAGGCCCGGCCCGGCAGCACCACCAGGGCATCCTCGTTCGCCTCCGCCCGCGCCGGATCGCGCGAGAGGCTCGATGCTTCCAGCCGGATCACTTCGCCCCCGCCTACTTCGCGATCGTCTCGTCCGGCGGATAGTTCAGCTCCACCGCGATCCCGTCGGGATCATGCAGGAACAGCTGCGTCTGCCGGTCGCGCGGGATGATGCGCTCCTGGAAGGCAATGCCGCGGGCGTTCAGCTTCGCCTTCATCTCCGCGAGCCCCGTGCAGGAGAAGGCGATGTGGTCGAACAGCCCTGTCGGCCCGCTCGCCCGCTTCCCGGCATCGCTCTCGCGCGGGCCGATCAGGTGCACGGTGGGAATGTCGCCGCAGTACAGCCAGTAGCCGGGAAAGCCGAGCGGCGGGCGGTAGCCCACCGGCAGGCCGAGCACGTCGGAATAGAATTCCTTGGTGCGCTCCAGGTCGGCGGTGCGGATGGTGAAGTGGTTGAGTGCGTTCAGCGGCATCCTGGCGTTCCTAGGCGAAACGGGTGGAAGCGTCGGACATGCCCAGCAGGTGCTGGCCGACGGTCTCGAAGTGGATCATGCGGCCCTGCACCTGCTGGGTCACGCTGATCATGTCGCGGTAGCGGCGGGCGAAGCCGTTGGCCTCGAAGATGGCGGTGGCCCCGGCCTCCCGCCAGCAGAAATCGGCCACCTCGCGCGCCTGGTGGATGGCGAAGGTGGAGGCCATGCGGATGCCCATGCGTTGGTCGAGCGGCATGGGCCCGGCCAGCGTCGCCTCCCACGCCTCGTCCAGCGCCGCCAGCACCCCGGCCCGCGCCGCCCGCCAGCGCGCCTCGGCAATGGCCAGGTCGCGCTGCACTGCCTGCGAGTCCTTCAGCCCCCGCCCGGTGAGCGTGGGATGCTTGTCGCGCGCAAGCTCCACGAACAGGTCCAGCAACCCGCGCGCCACCCCGAGCGCCACGGAGGCGAAGCCGGAGCCGTAGAAATGGTTGGTCTGGAACCGGTACAGCGGCCCGCCCTCGCGCCGCTCCGCCTCCACGTCGCGGGCCAGGGCATGGGCTTCCGGCACGAAGTACCCGTCGGGCACGCTGAACGTGTCGCTGCCGGTGCCGCGCAGGCCGATCACCTCCCAATCCGGCACCACCGCGCAATCGCCGCGCGGGATCAGCATGGTGCGCTCCACCGGGCGCCCATCGGGGTGGCGCCGCAGCGTGCCGTCGCGCTCCTCGATATGCGCGTGCCCGCCGATCCAGGTGGCATGGTGCCCGCCGGAGACGAAGGTCCACTTGCCCGTCACGGCATAGCCGCCATCCACCACCCGGGCCCGCGCGCCTTGCGATTGCCCCCAGGCCAGCACGGCATCGGCCGGCCCCCACACGCGCCGCGCCACCTCCGGCGCCACATAGGCCGCCGCCAGCGCGCAGCCGCCGGCCTGGCTGAGGCACCAGGCGGTGGAGGCATCGGCGCTGGCGATCGCCATCAGCATGCGGGCGTGGTCGGAAGGCCGCACCTCGTCCCCGCCGGCGCTGCGCGGCACCAGGGTGCGGAACAGGCGGGCACCGTGCAGGGCCTCCAGCGTGGCCGGCGTCAGCCGCTTGCCGGCCTCGATCGCATCCGCCTCGGCGCGCAGCACCGGCAGGATGGCGCGGGCACGGGCCTCGGGCGATGCGGCGGGTCGGAGTTCGTCGGGCATGGCGCTTCTGGCGTTTCCGCGACGAGTGTCCTGCGGCCCGGCCGGGTGGTCAACGCCCGAGGCAGGGTGCAGCATCCCCGGCAAACCAAACCGGAGGAGAACGGCCATGAAGATCGATCACGTGTCGCTCACCATCTTCACCTGGGACAACATCCCGCGCACCAGCTACCACGCCGGCAGCTTCACCCAGCCGGTGAGCAATCTGGGCCTGCTGCGCATCCGCACCGATGCGGGGCATGAGGGGCACGCCTTTCTCGGCTCGGCCAGCAACCCCGGCAGCATGGACGGCCCGCAGCTGATCCGCTGGCTGAAGCCCCTGCTGATGGGCGCCAACCCGCTGGAGCGCGAGCGCATCCACCAGCGCATGCTGAAGCTGAACCGCAACGTGAGCTGGCGCACCATCGGCGCGGTGGACGTGGCGCTATGGGACCTCGCCGGCAAGATCGCCGGGATGCCGGTGCATGCGCTGATGGGCACCCACCGCACCGCGATCGGCGCCTATGCCAGCAGCCAGCTTCTCCCCGATGCCGCCGCCTACGTGGCCCAGGCGCAGCAGCACAAGCAGGAGGGCTGGGCCGGCTACAAGATCCACCCGCCGACGGACCCCGACACCGACATCAAGGTGTGCGAGGCCGTGCGCCGCGCGGTGGGAGACAGCTACCCGGTGATGCTCGACAGCACCTGGAGCTACGACTACCCCGGCGCGCTGAAAGTGGGCCTGGCGATCCAGGAGATGGGATTCAAGTGGTACGAGGACCCGCTGGCCGACGAGGACATCACCAGCTACCTCAAGCTGCGCCAGAAGCTGAACATCCCGATCATGGCCACGGAGTATCCCGTGGGTGGGCTCGACACCTACGCCACCTGGGTGATGCAGCAGGCCACCGACTACCTGCGCGGCGACATCCCGGCCAAGGGCGGGCTGACCACCATGCTCAAGACGGCGCATCTCGCCGAGGCGTTCCACATGAACTACGAGGTCCACCACAGCGGCAATTCGCTGAACAACCTCGCCAACCTGCATGTGTGCATGGCGATCCCGAACACCACCTGGTTCGAGGTGCTGCTGCCGGATGGCGCGCATCGCTACGGGCTGGAGGAGGAGTTCCGGCCGGACTCGAACGGCATGCTGCAGGCGCCCACCGGGCCCGGGCTGGGCGCGAAGATCGACTTCGCGATGATCAAGGCAAAGACGGAAGCGGTGCTGGAATGATCCCTATCACGCAACGCAACATCGTTTCTTAACGTTCCGCCTTCAGCATGGGGGCATGAAACATGCCCTAACGGCCGGCGCGCTGATGCTCGCCACCGCGTTGCCGCTGCTTGCCCTGCCGGGCGCGGGCAGCGGCGCGGCGGTGGCCGCGGTGTTCCCGCCGTGGTGGAGCG
>CANHCJ010000232.1 GCA_947458025.1 Rhodospirillales bacterium
CGGGTGCGCGGCGCCGGGGGCGGCTGTTCCAGCGCGCAGGCCGGGCACTGCGCCGGCACGCGGCACAGGTCGTAGAAGCGCACCGCGCAGCGCACGCACTGGTGCTTCAGGCCGAGCTCCGGCCGGGCGATGTACATGCTCAGCGCGCCGCCACTCGCAGCCGGTCGGCACAGGCCATGGCCAGCGTGTAGTCGCCGCCCGGCAGCCCCGGCAGCGTCGACCAGCCGGAGGCCCGCACCAGCTCGCTGCGGCTGTAGGAGGAGGTCTCGGCCCGCAGCTTCTCCAGCCGCGCCCGGTCGGCATCGGCCTCGGCCTTGGCCACGCAGAACGGCACCATCGCCGCCGTCACGGCATCGCGGGAGGCATTGGCCGCCAGCTCGCGCGCGCCGCGGTCGCCGTGCCAGTTGAGCACGGAGAATCCGAACACCGTCATGGCGAGCGCACCGGCCGCCGCGCCCCACAGGGCCGGCTTCGTCCAGACGGGGAGTTTCATGGTGTGGGTGTTCCCTGTGGCGGGCGGCCAGGCCGCGCGCCCCGCCGGAGTGGTTCCGGCGTTCCGACACATATGGGGATCAGGTTTGCGTTTACATCAGGGCAGGGGCGCCAATGCGCGACAGCCGGCCCGCATCCCGGCTTGCCGCACACGCCATCGCATGTCACGCACCGTAACCGCAATGAAGGAGCGTGCGATGCGCCTGCCCTCCCGCCTCCTGGCCGCCCTCGCCGCCGCCCTGGCCGCCGCTGCGCCGCCCCCGGCGCGCGCCCAGGCCCCCACCAACCCGCCGGAGACCGCCTGCATCATGCCGGAGGCGCGCTCCCTGCTGCCGGAGGGCCAGTTCGACCAGCTGGTCACCCGCGTGACCAATCTCGGCCTCGGCCCGACGCGCACGCTGTATGTCGGCACCTCCTGGCTGCCCATGGCCGGCCGCCTCTTCGCCGTCTCCTGCGACGGCAAGGCACTGGAGGAGGAGGAGATCGGCTACATCCGCCGCATGGAGGCCGGGCCCACCCTGCCGCGCTTCGGCCGCACCCTGCTGGTGGTGGCCACGACGGACCAGCAACCGAACAGCCAGGAAGACACGATCAAGCTGGTCGCCTTCCGCCAGGGCAAGTTCCTCACCCTGCTGGAGCACAGCGCGCTCACCCGCATCACGGCGCCTGCCAAGGATGCGGTGGAGGAGGCCTGGACCTGGTCCTTCTCGCCCGACGGCACCCGCATCGAGTTCGGCGGCACCCGCACCATCCCGGCCCAGGGCAACCGCCCCGCCCGGCGCGAGGCGCTGCCGAAGGACACCTATTGCTGGGGCACCCAGAACGCGTTCGCCAAGTGCGACTAGAGCAACAGCCCATCAGGCGGAATCGCCTGATGGGCTTGAGTTGCTCGCCAATGCAAAGAGCCAGGGCGGTAGCCGACCGTCTATCAGGTCGGCTACCGCCCTAGCCTAGGCGGCCAGCCGCACGGGCGAAGGCAGCGCCGCCCGCAGCACCGCGATGCCGGGATGCCCCGCCGTGATCACCGGCAGGCAGGTGGCCTGGCGCTCGGCCACGTGGCCGGGGAAGCGGGCATGGAACGCGGCGGCGTTGTGGAAGCTGTCGCGGTTGCGGTCCTCGAAATAGCTCTCGGCCCAGGCCCCGTTGGCCATCACGCAATCATGCGGGCCGAGGTCGAGGTGGAAATACTCGATCACCCCGCCCATCCGCTCCTGCACGATGGTGGTGCCGTTCACCAGCGCCCCGGCATGGGCCAGCACGCCCTCCACCATCACGGCGTGCCCGGGCGAGACGAGCAGGTCGCTGCCCGGCATTCCCGGTCCCAGGCTGCCGGCCCGCAGCCGCACCGGCTGGCTGCCGCGCCCCGCCAGCCGCCCCTCGAAGCGCTGCGTGCCCACCCAGCGCACCGGCCGCTCGCCGCCGAACCAGGTCACCACCAGGTCGCCCTCGTGCAGCGTCTCCACCGGCACCTCGCCGTGCGGCGTCAGGATCATGGTGCCGCGCAGGAAGCAGGTGGCCTGCACGTCCATCTGCAGCAGCGGCGTGCTGGCGGAGGTCGACCACGTGCTGCCGCTGTTCGAGGATTGGGCGGCCCGGACAAAGCTGTAGCCGTTCGAGGCCGTCGGGGCATCGGAGCGGGTGGCCACGCCCGGCCCGCTGGACGGGCCGCCGAGCGTGAGGGCATAGCGCGTTCCGCCGGCCATCGTGGTTGTGGCCACCGCGCCCAGCGTCGCGGTGTCCAGGTAGGTGTAGCGGTAGAAGAACCTGAACTCGAGCGACAGGCTCACGCTCGCCAGCGCCACGCCGGTGGGCCGCCAGGCGGCGTTGCCCGCATCGTAGGCCGTCGCGAACAGGCTGACGTTGAGCGTGTAATAGGCATCCTCCACATGCGACCCGATCATCAGCCGCAGGCCGCGGATCTCCCAGGTGGAGGTGTTGTCGGTCTGGAACACCACCGCGCGCATGACGCTCCCGCCGGTGGGGGCCGTGCCGGTGGGCGAACTCGTTCCACCGTCGGTGTTGTCGAGAACCGTGATGCTGCCGCTCATCCGTCCGTTCCGTTCGAAGGGCGCGCGATCACCATCCCATGCGCGGCCTTAAGGGCGGGTGAAACCGCCTCAGGCCGCCGCGCGCCGCACCGGCGCCAGGGCACGCCGCAGCGCGCCGATCCCCGGATGCTCCGCCGTAATCACCGGCAGGCAGGTGGCCTGCCGCTCCGGCACGTGGCCGGGGTGCAGCGCATGGAACTCGGCGGCGTTGTGGAAGCTGTCCCGGTTGCGGTCCTCGAAGTAACTCTCCGCCCAGGCCCCGTTGGCCAGCACGCAGTCATGCGGGCCGAGGTCGAGGTGGAAATACGCGATCACCCCGCGCACCCGCTCCTGCGTGATCGTCGTCCCGTTCACCAGCGCCCCGGCATGGGCCAGCACCTCGCCCACCAGCACCGCATGCCCGGGCGAGACCCACAGCGCGCAGCTCGGCAGCCCGGCGCCGAGGCTGCCGGCGGCGAAGCGGATCGGCTGGTGATCCCTGCCCGCCAGCCGCCCCTCGAAGCGCTGCGTGCCGATCCAGCGGATCGGGCGCAGGCCGCCGAACCGGGTCGCCACCAGGTCCCCGGCCCGCAGCGCCTCCACCTTCACCTCGCCGCGCGCCGTCAGGATCAGCGTGCCGCGCAGGAAGCAGGTGGCCTGGGTCTGCAGCTCGAACATGGGCTTGAACGCCAGGTTGGCCCAGCTCGTGTAGGGATGGACCCCGCTTGCCAGCCCGTTGAAGCTGAACCCGTCGCTCGTCGCGTAGGTGGAGCCGGAGGAGACGAGAAGCCGCGCGCCGAATGTGTCGGCCACGGCGACAAGCGCGTAGGAGGCACCGCCGGTCAGCGCGGTGCCGGCAAGGTCGCCCAGGGCCGCGCCGCTGAGCAGGGTGTAGGAGAGGACCGAGGTCAGGGACACCGCGAACGAGGTGCTGGCCAGCGCGCTGCCGGTCGGCGTGCTGCCGTTGGCGGCATAGAGCGACACGGTGATCGTGTAGCTGGCGCTGGCGCTCGCATTCAGTGCCAGCCGCAGCCCGGTGATCGCCCAGGTCGGGGAGCCGTCGCCGGCGGTGAAGACCGGCCCGCGCAACGTGCCCGGGTTGAGCCCGATGACCCCGGTGCTCGTGGTCGCCGTGCCGCCGGCGGTGTTGTCGAGAGCCGTGATGCTGCCGCTCATCCGCCCGTTCCCTCCGCCGGGAGCCTCGCGTTCATCGCATGCGTGGCCTTAAGGGCGGGTGAAGCCGCCTCACGCCGCCGCCCGCACCGGCGCCAGGGCACGAAGCAGCGCCGCGAGGCCCGGATGCCCGGCCGTGATCACCGGCAGGCAGGTGGCCTGCCGCTCCGCCACGTGTCCGGGGTGCAGCGCATGGAACTCGGCGGCGTTGTGGAAGCTGTCGCGGTTGCGGTCCTCGAAGTAGCTCTCCGCCCAGGCCCCGTTGGCCAGCACGCAGTCATGCGGGCCGAGGTCGAGGTGGAAGTATTCGATCATCCCGCGCACCCGCTCCTGCGTGATCGTCGTCCCGTTCACCAGCGCCCCGGCATGGGCCAGCACATCGCCCACCAGCACGGCGTGCCCCGGGGAGACGAACAGGTCGCAGCTCGGCGCGCCTGCGCCAAGGCTGCCGCGCGCGAAGCGGATCGGCGCCGTGGCCCGCCCGGCGAACCGCCCGTCGAAGCGCTGCCTCCCGATCCAGCGGATCGGCCGCAGCCCGCCGAACCTGGTCACGACGGCATCGCCAGCCCGCAGCTCCTCCACCCGCACCTCGCCGCGCGGCGTCAGGATCAGCGTGCCGCGCAGGAAGCACACGACCCGGTCGCCCGCCGTGAACGAAATGTCGCCCACGGTGGCCAGGTTCGTGTCCTGGGAACTTCCCGGCAGGATGATGAGGACCTTGGACCCCGAGAGGTCGAAGAGCAGATCGCCCGGGGCGGTGTAGCCCAGGAACGTCATGCCCCAGACGTCTTCTCCAATCGAGAGAACGTCATCCCACACCACGCCCCATGTCTGCTCCTCCGAGGAGGTCTGGGAGCCCGTGACCCGGAAGGTGGTTCCGGTCACCGTGCCTCGCAGAAGAACGCTCGATCGGATCACGAACATGCGTGTCGCAGCCTCCCTCAGGCAGCCCGGCGTGCGGCCGTGGCTGGCCACGCCCGCAAGCCCGCCGCGCGCAGCGCCGCCGGCGCCAGCATCCGCCGGAGCCCCTCCACCGCCGGATGCCCCGCCGTCACGATCGGCAGGCACGTCGCCTGCCGCTCCGGCACGTGGCCGGGGAAGCGCGCGTGGAAGTCGGCCGCGTTGTGGAAGCTGTCCCGGTTGCGGTCCTCGAAATAGCTTTCGGCCCAGGCCCCGTTGGCCAGCACGCAGTCATGCGCGCCGAGGTCGAGGTGGAAGTATTCGATCATCCCGCGCAGCCTGGGCTGGGTGATGGTGCTGCCGTTCACCAGCGCCCCGGCATGGGCGAGCACCTCCCCCACCAGCACCGCATGCCCGGGCGAGACCCACAGGTCGCAGCTCGGCAGCCCGGCGCCGAGGCTGCCGGCGGCGAAGCGGATCGGCTGGTGATCCTTGCCCGCCAGCCGCCCCTCGAAGCATTGCGTGCCGATCCAGCGGATCGGGCGCAGGCCGCCGAACCGGGTCGCCACCAGGTCCCCGGCCCGCAGCGCCTCCACCTTCACCTCGCCGCGCGCCGTCAGGATCAGCGTGCCGCGCAGGAAGCAGGTGGCCTGCGCCTCCAGCTGCATCGCGGGCCTTGTGCTGTTCGTGCTGTTCCAGGGATGGCCGCTGGCCCCTCCCACGTAGAGCACGTAGGCGAAGCCGTTGTAGCCGGTGGGCGGCGTGATCGGGCTGTACTGCGCCCAGGTGATCGACCGGGAGGCGGCCAGGGTCAGCGCGTAGCGCGTGGAGGCGCTCAGGCTGTAGTTCGCCAGCTCCCCCAGCGCCGCCTCGTTGAAGTAGTAGTAGGCCGAGGTCGTGGTGAGGGTCGCCGACACCGAGGCGGTGCTCAGCACCGCACCGGTCGGCAGGTTGTCGGCGTCCACCGCGTAGAGCGAGAAGGTCACCGTCGCCGCGCCGGCGACGGCTGCGCGCAGCGCCAGGCGGATGCCGGTCAGCTCCCAGGTGGAGGTGCCCGCGGTGTCGAACACATGGCCCCGAAAGGCCGTGGTGCTCACCGAGCCACCGGAGCTCAGCAGGCCCGTTGCCGTGCCGCCGTTCGTGTTGTCGAGAACCGTTACGCTGCCGCTCATCGGATCGCCCTGACGCCGGATCGGCGGGCTCTTTCCCGTGCGCGGCGTTAAGGGCTGGTGAACGGCCGCCCGCTACCGCCGCGTCGCCGACAAGGAAAAGGAAAGCGGCAGCCACGGCCGGTCCGCAAAGCGCCACAGCCGGTCCGCGCCCTGCTCCAGGCAGGCGAACATGCGCCACGGCACGCCGTGGTGCTCGTGCAGCCAGTCCAGCGACAGCCCCGCCCCCAGCACCGCGCCGACCACGTCGGCCATGGTGTGCTGGAACTGGTGCGTGCGCAGGTTGGCCAGCCGCGCCGCGGGGTCGGCGTAGTCGCGCGGGTCGTCCAGCACCAGCGGGCCGCGCTCGAAATAGGGCGCGAACCAGCCGGGTTTGGCGCCCTCGGCCGCGCCGGGCGGGTGGGCGTCGTCATCAAACACCCAGGCGCTGGGATGCCCCTCCGCCAGGTACAGCCGCCCGCCCGGCCGCAGCAGGGACGCCGCCACGCGCGCCCAGCCGGCCACATCCGGCAGCCAGCACAGCGCGCCCCAGCTCACGAACACGCGGTCGAACCCGTGCGGGCCCGGGATCGCCGTGGCCGCGTCGTACACGTCGGCGCACACGAAGCGCGCCGCCAGCCCCAGCTCGGCGGCCAGCCCCCGGGCGGCGGCGATGGCGGGGGCGGAGAAGTCCAGCCCCACCACCTCGGCCCCCTTCTGCGCCAGGCGCAGCGTGTCGGCGCCGAAATGGCATTGCAGGTGGGCGATGCGCTGCCCGGCCACGTCGCCCAGCTCCGCCTCCTCGATGGCTTCCAGCCGGGCGCGGCCTTCGCGCAGGTCCGACAGGTCGTACATCGGCGCGCGCAGGTGGATCGGCACCCGCTCGTCCCAGTTGGCGCGGTTCAGCGCCCGCCACTCATCCCCGTGCATGCTGCCCCCCGATCACCGTCGCCACCGCGCGCCGCCACGCCTCGCGCCGCCGCTCCGTGGC
>CANHCJ010000233.1 GCA_947458025.1 Rhodospirillales bacterium
GTTGGCGGCCGGGTTGGCATGCACGCTGGCCGGGGCCGCGGCGGCGCCGCCCTCCACCACCAGGCCGAGCACCGCGCCCACGCCCACCTCGCCGCCGGCGGCGACCACGATCTCGCCGAGCGTGCCGGCCACCGGCGCGCCCACCTCCACCGTCACCTTGTCGGTCTCAAGCTCCACCAGCGGCTCATCCGCCGCCACCGCCTCCCCGGGCTGCTTCATCCAGCGGGCGACCGTCGCGGTCGTCACGCTCTCGCCCAGGGTGGGCACCTTGATCTCGGTCGCCATGCGAAGGATCCAGTTCTTGGTCGTGCGGGTGGTTCGGAATTCAGGCGGTCGTTGCGTCAGACAGTGAGGGCTTCTTCGACCAGCGCGGCCTGCTCGGCGGCATGCACCTTGGCCAGGCCCGTGGCCGGGCTCGCGGCGGCCTTGCGGCTCACCAGGCGCGGGCGCTTCGCCTTGATGCCCAGCGGCTCCAGCACCTCCTCGATCCGGCGGTCGACATGGTACCAGGCGCCGTTGTTCTTCGGCTCCTCCTGGCACCACACCACTTCGGCGTTCTTGTAGGGCGCCAGCGCCTTGGGCAGCGAGATCACCGGGAAGGGGTACAGCTGCTCGATGCGCACGATCGCCACGTCCTTGATGCCGCGGGCGCGCCGCGCCTCCAGCAGGTCGTAGTAGACCTTGCCGGTGCACAGCACCACGCGCTTCACCTTGGCGGGGGCCGCGATCGCATCGATCTCCGGGATCACGTACTGGAACCGGCTGCCGGCGGCGAAATCCGCCAGCGGGGAGACGGCCAGCTTGTGCCGCAGCAGCGATTTCGGCGTCATCAGCACCAGCGGCTTGCGGTAGTTGCGCTTCATCTGCCGGCGCAGCGCATGGAAGTAGTTGGCCGGGGTGGTGAGGTTGGCCACCGCCATGTTCCGCTCGGCGCACAGCTGCAGGTAGCGCTCCAGCCGGGCGGAGGAATGCTCCGGCCCCTGGCCCTCATGCCCGTGCGGCAGCAGCATCACCAGGCCGGACATGCGCAGCCACTTGGTCTCGCCGCTGGCGATGAACTGGTCGATGATGATCTGCGCGCCGTTGGCGAAGTCGCCGAACTGCGCCTCCCACAGCACCAGCGTGCGCGGGTCGGCCAGCGAGTAGCCGTATTCGAAGCCCAGCACGCCCACTTCGGACAGCAGCGAGTTGTAGACCTCGATCTTCTTCTGCTCGGGCGCGATGTTGTTCAGCGGCGTGTATTCGTTCTGCGTGGCCTGGTCGATCAGCACCGCGTGGCGCTGGCTGAACGTGCCGCGCTGCACATCCTCGCCCGAAAGCCGCACCCGGTGGCCTTCCAGCAGCAGCGAGCCATAGGCCAGCGCCTCGCCGGTGGCCCAGTCGATCCCCTCGCCGGTCTCGATGGCCACGCGCTTGGCCTCCAGCTGGCGGACGATCTTGCTGTTCACCTCGAAATTGGCCGGTGGCGCGCTGATTGCCGCCCCGACCTTCTTCAGCATGTCCTCGGGCACAGAGGTGTCGCCGTCGGTCCACTCCGATTCCCGCTCCGGGGTGGAAAGGCCCGACCAGTGGCCCTCCAGCCAGTCGGCCTTGTTGGGCTTGTAGGTCTGCGCGGCCTGGTAGGCATCCTCCAGCGTGCCGGCGAAGCCGTCCCACATGGATTTCGCGTCGTACGGCGTCATCACGCCCTCGGCCACCAGCTTGTCCGCGTACAGGGTGCGGGTGGTCTTCAGCTCCTTGATCGCCTTGTACATGATCGGCTGGGTGAAGGCCGGCTCGTCGGTCTCGTTGTGGCCGTGGCGGCGGTAGCACACGATGTCCAGCACGAAGTCGCAGCCGAAGGCCATGCGGAACTCGGTGGCCATCTCCGCGGCCCACACCACGGCTTCCGGGTTGTCGCCGTTCACGTGCAGGATCGGCGCCTGGATCGCCTTGGCGACATCGGTGCAGTACAGGCCGGAATAGGCATGCGCCGGCACGGTGGTGAAGCCGATCTGGTTGTTCACCACCACATGCACCGTGCCGCCGGTGCGGTAGCCGATCAGCTGGCTCATCGCCAGCGTCTCATACACCAGGCCCTGGCCGGCAAACGCCGCGTCGCCATGCATCAGGATGGCCATCACGCTGCGCCGCGCCCGCGTATCGCCCGCCATGTCCTGCCGGGCGCGCACCTTGCCCACCACCACGGGATCCACCGCCTCCAGGTGGGAGGGGTTGGGCTGCAACGACAGATGCACCTTGTGCCCGGCGATCTCGACATCGATCGAGGTGCCCAGGTGGTACTTCACGTCGCCGGAGCCCTGCACGTCGTCCGGCTTGAAGCTCTCGCCGCCGAACTCGCTGAACAGCTGAGTGTACGGCTTCTTCACCACGTTCACGAGCGTGTTGAGCCGCCCGCGATGCGGCATGCCGATCGCGATCTCCTTCACGCCGCCGCGGGCCGCCGTCTCGATGATCGTCTGCAGCGCCGGGATGGTCACCTCGCCGCCTTCCAGCCCGAAGCGCTTGGTGCCCACGAAGCGGCGCTGGCAGAAGGATTCCAGCCCCTCCGCCTCGGTCAGCTGCTGCAGGATGGTCTTCTTGCGCGCGGCATCGAACGCGCTCGTCCAGGGCGCGCCTTCCACCCGGCGCTGGATCCAGGCCTTCTGGTCCGGGTCCTGGATGTGCATGAACTCCACGCCGATCGGGCCGCAATAGGTCTCGCGCAGCACCTTCAGGATCTGCCGCGGCGTGGCGGTTTCCAGGCCCAGCACGTGGTCGATGAAGATCGGCCGGTCCATGTCGGCCTCGGTGAAGCCGTAGGTCGCCGGGTCCAGCTCCGGATGCGGCTTGGGCACCTGCAGGCCGAGGGGATCCAGCTGCGCCTCCAGATGGCCGCGCACGCGATAGGTGCGGATCATCATCAGCGCGCGCAGGCTGTCCTTGGTGGCCGCGCGCAGCTCATCGGCGCTCGGCGCCGGCGCGGCCGGCTTGGCGTCCTTGGCGCCCTTCGCATCCTTGCCCTTGGCGGGCGCCGGCGGCGCGGTCTCGGGCGACTCGCCCGACCAGCTGCGCGGCGCCCAGGAGGCACCGGCCGCATCGCCCAGAACCGCGCGGGATTCGTCGTTCAGCGCCGCGAACAGCTCGGCGAAGCTCGGGTCCACCGAGCCGGGGTTGGCCACCCAACGGGCATACAGCTCGGCGATGAACGCCGCATTCGCCCCGTTGAAGGCGGTCGCAAGAATATCCACACCGGCCATCTGTCCGTCCCTCGTCTCGCCTGCGCGCCAGGAAGGAAGCAAGGAAGGATGTTCTTTTTTGAAAAAAGAACCAAAAAACTTTTATCCGTTTGCCCCGAGCCGCCGGAGCGCAAAAGGGAAAAGTCTTTTTGCTTCTTTTTCTTCAGAAAAAGAAGAATCCTTCTTGCTGCCCTACAGCCGCCCGATCGCTTCCATCATCGTGCTGCCCAGCGCCGCCGGGCTCTCGGCCACGTGGATGCCCGCCATCCGCATCGCCTCGAACTTCGCCGCCGCTGTATCCTTGCCACCGGAAATCACCGCCCCGGCATGGCCCATCCGCCGCCCCGGCGGCGCCGTGGCCCCGGCGATGAACCCCACCGTCGGCTTCTTGATCTTCTCGCGCGCCAGGAACTCCGCCGCGTCGATCTCGCTCTGGCCGCCGATCTCGCCGATCATGATGATCATCTCGGTCTCGCCGTCGGCCAGGAACATCTCCAGCACCTCGATGAAGTCGGTGCCCTTCACCGGGTCGCCGCCGATCCCCACGCAGGTGCTCTGCCCCAGCCCCGCCGCCGTGGTCTGCGCCACCGCCTCATACGTCAGCGTGCCGGAGCGCGAGACGATGCCGACCTTGCCGCGCCGGTGGATGTGCCCCGGCATGATGCCGATCTTGCACGCATCCGGCGTGATCACGCCCGGGCAGTTCGGCCCGATCAGCCGCGACGCGCTGCCCGAAAGCGCGCGCTTCACCCGCACCATGTCCAGCACCGGAATGCCTTCCGTGATGCACACGATCAGCGGGATCTCCGCGTCGATCGCCTCCAGGATGGCATCGGCCGCAAACGGCGGCGGCACATAGATCGCGCTCGCCGTGGCACCCGTGGCCGAAACCGCCTGCGCCACCGTGTCGAACACCGGCAGGCCGATATGGGTGGAGCCGCCCTTCCCGGGCGTCACGCCGCCGACCATCTTCGTGCCATAGGCCGCCGCCTGCTCCGAATGGAACGTGCCCTGGGCCCCGGTGATGCCCTGCGTGATGACCTTGGTGTTCGCGTCGACCAGAACGGCCATCAGGCAGCTTCCTTCACGGCGCGCACCACCTTCTCGGCGGCATCGGCCAGGTTGTCGGCGGAGATGATCGGCAGGCCGGAGCGGGCCATGATCTCCTTGCCAAGCTCCACATTGGTGCCTTCCAGCCGCACCACCAGGGGCACGCTGAGCGAAACCTCCCGTGCAGCCGCCACAACGCCCTCGGCGATCACGTCGCAGCGCATGATGCCGCCGAAGATGTTGACCAGGATCCCCTCCACGTTCGGGTCCGACAGGATGATCTTGAAGGCCGCGGTCACCCGCTCCTTCGTCGCCCCGCCGCCCACGTCCAGGAAGTTCGCCGGCGCCGCGCCATACAGCTTGATGATGTCCATCGTGGCCATCGCCAGGCCCGCGCCGTTCACCATGCAGCCGATCGTGCCGTCCAGCGCCACGTAGTTCAGCGCATACTTGGCGGCCTCCAGCTCCTTGGGGTCCTCCTCCGCCTCGTCGCGCAGCTTCTCCAGCTCCGGATGGCGATACAGCGCGTTGTCGTCGAAGCTCACCTTGGCATCCAGCGCCACCACGTCGCCCGCGGTGGTGACCACAAGCGGGTTCACCTCCACGATCGCGCAGTCGAGGTCCATGAACGCCTTGTACAGCGCGTCGATGAATCCGCCGAAGGACTTCACCTGCCCGCCGGTCAGCCCCAGCGCATAGGCCAGCTTGCGCGCCTGGTACGGCCAGGCGCCCGCGGCCGGGTCGATCGCCACGCGCAGGATCTTCTCGGGATGGCTCTCGGCCACCTCCTCGATGTCCATCCCGCCCTCGGCCGAGGCCACGATGGTCACCCGCGAGGTCTCGCGATCCACCAGCAGCGACAGATACAGCTCCCGCGCGATCTGGCAGCCCGCCTCCACATACACCCGGTTCACCCGCCGCCCGGCAGCGCCGGTCTGCTTGGTCACCAGCGTGTGGCCGATCATCGCATCGGCCGCCGCGCGAACCTCCTCCAGCGACCGGGCGAGGCGAACCCCGCCCTTGCCGTTCGGATCGTCGGCGAAGCGCCCCGCGCCCCGCCCGCCGGCATGGATCTGCGACTTCACCACGAACACCGGCCCGGGCAGCTTCTTCGCCGCGTCCACCGCCTCCTCCGGCGTCCACGCCACATGGCCGTCAAGCACGGCCACCCCGTAGCGCCGGATCAGTTCCTTGGCCTGGTACTCGTGGATATTCATCAGACCCCCAGCTTCTTGAAGTCTTCGATCAGGCCCTTCACCGCGTCGCACGACTTGTCGAACGCCGCCTTCTCCGCCGCGGTGAACTCCACCTCGATGATCTTCTCCACGCCGTTCTTCCCGATCACCACGGGCACGCCGACATAGAGGTCCTTCATCCCGTACTCGCCGTTCAGCTGCACCGCGCAGGGCAGAACCCGGCGCTTGTCGCGCAGGTAGCTCTCGGCCATCGCGATCGCGCTCGCCGCCGGCGCATAAAACGCACTGCCCCTTTCGAGCAGCTTAACGATCTCGCCGCCGCCGTTCGCCGTGCGCGAAACGATGGCGTCGATCTTCTCCTGCGTCGTCCAGCCCATCTTCACCAGGTCCGGGATCGGAATGCCGGCCACCGTCGAATACCGGGTCAGCGGAACCATCGTGTCGCCATGGCCGCCCAGCACGAAGGCGGTCACGTCCTCCACCGAAACATTGAACTCATGGGCCAGGAACAGGCGGAAACGGCTGCTGTCCAGCACGCCCGCCATGCCCACCACCTTGTGCGCCGGCAGGCCGGACTTCTGCTGCATCACCCACACCATCACATCCAGCGGGTTGGTGATGACGATCACGAAGGCATCCGGGCAATGCGTCTTGATGCCCTCGGCCACCTGGGCAATCACGCCGGCGTTCTTGGTCAGCAGGTCGTCGCGCGTCATGCCCGGCATGCGCGGGAAGCCGGCGGTCACGATCACCACGTCAGCCCCGGCAATGGCGGCATAGTCGCTGCCACCCGACATCGCACTGTCAAACCCGTCCACCGGACCAGACTGCATGATGTCCAACGCCTTGCCGGCGGCAACGCCCCCGAACACGTCGAACATCACCACGTCGCCGAGCTCCTTGAGCCCGATCATGTGGGCCAAGGTGCCGCCAATGTTGCCGGCGCCGACGAGGGCGATCTTGTTGCGAGCCATCCGAGGGGAATCCTTGCGCGGGATAGGGTGCTGAACCAAGCCACGCCGCCGCACGGCGCCGGAAGGGTCCGGCACCACCACGGCGGCCGAGAAAAGCCGCGCGTCACTAGCCCATCGCAACGGCACCGGCAAGCGCAGTGCTGCGGTGCAAGACAGGAAGGCCAGGGGGCCTTGCCCCCTGGACCCCCACCAGGGACCTGAGGTCCCTGGACCCGCCCACTTTTGCCCCATGGCAGAGGGGGTTGCCTTTCCGGATCAGCGATCCGGAAAGGCA
>CANHCJ010000234.1 GCA_947458025.1 Rhodospirillales bacterium
CAGCATCAGCACGATCCAGGCGGCGGCCAGCACCAGCAGCGTCCGCGTCACCTGCGCCGAGGCCTGCACCGCGAGGAAGCCGAGCTGCCCCACCAGCCCCAGCCCGGCCAGCAGCAGCGCCCGCCGCCCCGCCCCGGCCAGCGCATGGCCGAGCCCCGGCAGCACCAGGGAAACCAGGGCCAGCAGCGCTGCGGCGGCACGGTTCATGGCTGCAGAGGCCGACCCGCCTCGGCGAGCGGGGGCCGTCGGAGAACCTTACATAATTTCGATATAGTAAAAATATTGCAAAGCAACATGTGAGTATTCGTGTGGCCTTTCCCGGCTGCGACTTAATGGCCCCGTTCTTGCTTTGGGTGTTGCGCCCGGATGTCTAGGCAAAGCATCGTTTCGTAAGGTTCTGCATATGTTTCGCTCACTGCTCCTGCTCGGCACCCTGCTTGTGGCCGGCCACGCCTCCCCGGCCCGTGCCGGAGTGCTCTACGCCATCGACGACACAACCAATTCCCTTGTGACCATCGATCGTACCACGGGTACCCTCACGACAGTCGGCTCCACAGGGGTCCCCAGCGGAAATTTCGGCGACCTCGCCTATGATTCGAATTCCGGAACGATGTATTGGACCCCAGGCCGCGGCAACAGCGGCCTTTATCGGATCAACCTCGCCACCGGCGCAGCGACGCTGATTGGCGTTACGGGCTTGAGCGAGCTGTTCGGCCTCGGCTTCGATACCACGAACAACGTCCTCTATGGCAACAGCAGCGTCAATCCCGATAGGCTCTACCGAATCAGCACCGTCAACGCGGCCGCCACCCTGGTGGGCACCAATACGCTGAGCCAGTCCGCCCTCGAGTATCGCGGCGACACCGACACGCTCTACATGATGTCCCCGACGGGCGGGCTCCATTCGATCAACCGCAGCACCGGGGCTGCCACCCTGATCAGCGCTGGCGCCGGCAGCGTCAGCAACAACGACCTTGCCTGGGACCCCGAGCTCAACGCGTGGTGGGTCGTGGACTGGAGCGGCAGGGTTTACTCCTACGCCGCTGGTTTCAATAGCCGCACGATGCTCGTGGACCATGCCATTGCGCTGGACGGTGTCGCCTATGTCGGCACCGCCTCCACCAGCACGCCGGAGCCGGCCTCGTTGGCGATCCTCGGCATCGGCCTGCTCGGCCTGCGCCTCGCCCGGCGGCGCTGAGCGTCACGGCCCGGGCGGCAGCGCCCGGGCCAGCACCTGCACCGAATGTAGGGCGCGGCGCCCGCCCAGCTCAGCGATCTGGTGCCGGCAGGAGGTACCGTCGGCCACGATCAGGTCCTCGGCCGCCGCCGCGCGCACCGCCGGCAGCAGCCCGGCCTCGGCCATGGCGCGGGAGGCCTCCTGCGTCTCGGCCTGGTAGCCGAAGGCGCCGGCCATGCCGCAGCAGCTGGAGGCGATGGGCTTCACCGTGAGGCCCGGCACCGCGCGCAAGGCAGCGAGGCCGGGCAGGAAGGCGCCGAAGCTTTTTGCGTGGCAGTGGCCATGCACATGGGCGGTGGCCGCCAGCGCCTGCAGCGGCAGCTTGTCGGCGTGCCTGGCCAGGAACTCGCCCAGCAGCACGGCGCGCTTGCCCAGGCTTTCCGCCGCCGGCCCCGGCAGCAGGGAGGCGAACTCGTCGCGCAGGGTCATCAGGCAGGAGGGCTCCAGCCCGATCACCGGGCGGTCTCCTGCCAGCGCCTCCAGCGTGCGGCGGGCTTCCTCGCGGGCGCGGTCCACCAGGCCGGCCGAGAGATAGGTCCGCCCGCAGCACAGGTTGCGCCCATCCCAGCTGGCGGCGATCTCCACGCGCAGGCCGATGGCGCGCAGCACCTTCACGGCGGCGCGCAGGATCTCCGGCTCGAAATGGCGGTTGAACGTATCGGCCAGCAGCAGCACGTCGCCGTTGGTATCGGCCTCGTCGTCGCGGAACGGGTTGCCGGTGAATTCCGGCAGGTCGCGCTGGGCGGCGAAGCCGGCCTTTTCCGACAGCGCGCGCAAAGCCGGCACCTTGTTGCGCAGATTGGCCAGCGCCGGGACCCGGCTGGCCAGCGGCGCGAGCCGGGGCAGGGCGGCCACCAGCCGCTCGCGCAGCTTCACCCCGTGCCTTTCCGCGCGTGCCGCCTGCACCTCGATCTTCATCTTCGCCATGTCGACGCCCGTCGGGCATTCCCGCCGGCAGGCCTTGCAGGAGACGCACAGCGCCATCGCCTCGGCCACCGCCTCCCCGGCCATCGCATCCGGGCCGAGCTGGCCGGTCAGCGCCAGGCGCAGCGTGTTGGCCCGCCCGCGCGTGACGTCCTTCTCATCGCGCGTGGCGCGGTAGCTCGGGCACATCACCCCGGCATCGAAGCTGCGGCAGGTGCCGTTGTTGTTGCACATCTCGACAGCCCCGAGCATGCCGCCGAGCGGGCCCGGCCAGGCCGACCAATCGAGCTTCGGCGTGAAGCCGGGGGCCGCGCCGTATCCGGGCGGGTAGCGCAGCAGCGACCGGTCATCCATGCGCGGCGGATCGACGATGCGGTTCGGGTTCAGCAACCCGGCAGGGTCGAACGCCGCCTTCACCCGCCCGAAGGCACCCACGATGCGTTCGCCGAACATCGGCGCGTGGAACTCGCTGCGCACGATGCCGTCGCCGTGCTCGCCGGAATGCGAGCCCTTGTACTCCCGCACCAGCGCGAAGCATTCCTCGGCGATGGCGCGCATGCGCGACACGTCCTCGCCGGATTTCATGTTCAGCACCGGCCGCACATGCAGGCAGCCCACGGAGGCATGGGCGTACCACGTCCCCTTGGTGCCGTGCTTTTCGAACACGTCGTTGAGGCGCTCGGTGTAGTCGGCAAGGTCGGCCAGCGGCACCGCGCAATCCTCGATGAACGACACGGGTTTCCCGTCCCCTTTCATCGACATCATGATGTTGAGCCCGGCCTCGCGCACGGAGGCGATCTCGGCCTGGAAGCCGGCCTCGGTCGCGCGCACCACCATGCCGGGGTAGCCGAGATCGGCCATCATCGTGTCCAGCTCGGCCAGTTTCGCCAGCAGCGGCGCGTTCTCGTGGCCGTGGAACTCCACCAGCAGCACCGAATCCGGCTCGCCGATCAGCATCCGGTCGATCGTGCTGCGGTAGATCGGAATGGCGCGGCCGAGGTCGATCATGGTGCGGTCCACCAGCTCCACCGCCTCCGGATCCAGCGTCACCAGGTGCTGGCTGGCCGCCATCGCCGCACGGAAGCTGGGGAACTGGCAGATACCCAGCACCTTGCGCGGCTTGATCGGGTGCAAGATGAGTTCGAGCGCCGCCGAGAAGGCCAGCGTCCCCTCGCTGCCCACCAGCAGCCGCGCCAGGTTCTCCCGCCCCTCGGCGCGCGCCGCCGGCGTCAGCGTCTCGATGTTGTAGCCGCCGACGCGGCGCAATTCCTTGGGGAAGCGCGCGGCGATCTCGTCCGCCTCCGCCGCCCCCAGCGCGCGCAGATCCTGGATCAGCGCGGCGACGCGGGCGGGCATGTCCGCGCCGAGATTGTCCGGCAGCGCGCCGAAGCGGTGGCCGGTGCCGTCGGCCAGGATGGCGTCGATCGCGCTCACATTGTCGGCCATCAGCCCGTAACGGATGGACTTGCTGCCGCAGGAATTGTTGCCCGCCATGCCCCCGATGGTGCAGCGCGCATGGGTGGAGGGATCGACCGGGAAGAACAGCCCGTGCTGCTTCACCGCCGCGTTCAGGTGCCCCAGCACGATGCCCGGCTGCACCCGCGCCCGCTGCGCCGCCGGGTCCACCTCCAGCACGCCGTTGAGGTGCTTGGAGCAGTCGATCACCAGCGCCCGGTTCACCGTCTGCCCGCACTGGCTGGTCCCGCCGCCGCGCGGCAGCACCGGGATGCCGGCCTCGCGGCAGATCGCCATGGCGGCGGCCACGTCCTCGATTCGCTTCGGCACCAGCACGCCCACCGGCATCATCTGGTAGATCGAGGCATCGGTGGCATAGCGTCCGCGGTCGGCGGCGGAGAACAGCACTTCCCCCTCGGTCTCGCGGCGCAGGCGGTCGGCGATGGGGGAGGTGGCGAAGGGCGCGTTCATGGCGGAGGATAGGCGCCGCCCCGACCCGTTTGGCAAGAAGGCCCCGCATGACCCTCGCCCCGCTGCTGAATGCCCCCCTTGCCGTGCAGGTCCACGCCATCGGCGCTGCCGCCGCCTTCGTGCTGAGCATCGTGCAGTTCGCCTGGCCCAAGGGCACGCGCCCGCACCGCGCGCTCGGCTGGGTCTGGGTGGGGCTGATGCTGATGGTGGCGCTGTCGAGCTTCCTGATCACGGAGGTGGCGGGGCCCGGCCGGTTCTCCTGGATCCACCTGCTCTCGGTGCTCACGCTGGTGATGCTGCCGGTGGCGGTGTGGGGCGCGCGCACCGGGCGGATCGCCACGCATGAGCGGGCGATGAAGGGGCTGTTCCTGGGCGGGCTGGTGATCGCCGGCGCCTTCACCTTAGTGCCGCCGCGCATCCTGGGGCGGATGGTATTCGGCTAGCCGAGGAGGCATGGTGCGGCCAACGAGGAGTCCCGCACGATGGCCTACTACCAGTCCAAGCCCGCCGCCGGCCGCCACTTCCTGCAGATCCCCGGCCCCACCAACGTGCCGGACCGCGTGCTGCGCGCCATGGACAACCCCACCATGGACCATCGCGGCCCGGATTTCGGCCGGCTCGGCGCCCAGGTGCTGGCCCGCGTGAAGCAGGTGTTCCAGACCGAGGGCCACGTGGTGATCTACCCCGCCTCCGGCACCGGCGCGTGGGAGGCCGCACTCACCAACACCCTCTCCCCCGGCGACACCGTGCTGATGTGCCGCACCGGCTGGTTCGCCCATCTGTGGCATGAGATGGCCACCCGCCTCGGCCTGCGCGCCGAGTTCATCGAGACCGACTGGCGCCGCGGCGCCGACGTGGCCGCCATCGGCGAGGCGCTGGCCCGCGACACCCAGCACCGCATCCGCGCCGTCTGCGTGGTGCACAACGAAACCTCCACCGGCTGCACCAGCCGGGTCGACGAGGTGCGCGCCGCCATCGACGCCGCGAAGCATCCGGCCCTGCTGATGGTGGACACCATCTCCTCGCTCGGCAGCATCGACTACAAGCACGATGCCTGGGGCGTGGACGTGACCGTCGCCGGCTCCCAGAAGGGGCTGATGCTGCCGCCGGGGCTCAGCTTCAACGCCGTCTCGGCCAAGGCGCTGGCGGCGGCGGAGCACGCGAAGCTGCCGCGCAGCTACTGGGACTGGCGGCCGATGCTGGCGGCCAACGCCACCGGCTTCTTCCCCTTCACCCCGGCCACCAACCTGCTCTACGGCCTCGATGCCGCCTGCGAGATGCTGCTGGAGGAGGGGCTTTCCAACGTCTTCGCCCGCCACGACCGCCACGCCGAGGCCACGCGCCGCGCCGTGCGCGCCTGGGGGCTGGAGATCCAGTGCGCCGAGCCGCGGCACTATTCCAGCTCCCTCACCGCCGTGCGCGTGCCGGAAGGGCACAGCGCCAACGGGCTGCGCGCCACGATCCTGGAGCGGTTCAACATGTCGCTCGGCAACGGCCTGGGCCAGCTGAACGACCGCGTCTTCCGCATCGGCCACCTGGGCGATTTCGGCGACCTGCAGCTGGTCGGCACGCTCGGCGGGGTGGAGATGGGGCTGCGCGCCGCCGGCATCCCGCACCAGGCGGGCGGGGTGCAGGCGGCGCTGAGCTACCTCGCCGGCAACTAGAGCAACAGCCCATCAGACGGAAGCGTCTGATGGGCTTAAGTTGCTCGCCAAAACAAAGACCTAGAGCAGAAGGCGACCGTCTATCAGGTCGGCTTCAGCTCTAGCGCAACGGGATGTTCAGCCCGAAGGACAGCCCCGGCGCCATGTAGACCGGCGGCGGCGCGTAGTACACCGGGGGCGGCCCGTAGTACACCGGCGGCGGGTAGTAGCGGTACGGTGGTGGCCCGCCCCAGCGATGGTGCTTGTGCCCGCCGCCATGGCGCCAGGGCGGATCGGCCGCAGCCGGGGCGGCCAGGGCCAGCAATCCCAGAAGGCAGGCCGCCCCTGCGGAACGGCGAAGCAAGGCTGCATGTCGTCGCATGGCTGCGGTTCCCGTGTTCGCGTCGCGTGGCGGGCCGAGGTCCCTGCCCGCCGAAGGGAGGCCGCCTAACGTGCCAGCGCCCCCACCGCCGCGCCGCCCGCACCGCCGACAAGGCCGCCGGCCAGCAGGCTGCCGCCGGTGATCGCCGTCAGCGCCACGCCGCCGGCCGCCCCGATCGCGCCGCCGCTCAGCATGCGCTGCTGGGTGGATGACATGCCGGAGCAGGCGGTGAGCGGCAGGGCCAGGAGAGCCAGCAGGGGCAGGGTGCGCCAGGGCATGGGGGGTGGTTCCTTCACGTCGCGGGTCGTCGTGTCATGCAGACGTAAGCCTCTGGAATCACCGATTCAATCCAGGTCACAGGGTTCTCACGGGCCGTGACCGGACGGGGCTTGCGCAATGGGTGCCGGGCGGGACAGTGTGGCGGCATGGCCCAAGGGATGCGTCCTGCGAACCGGCCGGCGGCGGCGGCGATGGGCCGGCTGTTCGGCGCGGCGGCCCTGCTTGCGCTGCTGGCCGGCTGCGGGGCCTTCGCGCCGCCGCCAC
>CANHCJ010000235.1 GCA_947458025.1 Rhodospirillales bacterium
AGGCCCCGCGCACGCCGCGCCCCCGCCATCTCCGCCGCCGCAGCCTGGACTGTCGCGCGCCCCGCGCAGCAAAACGGCCCCACCAGGGGCCGCCCGCCTACGCACATTTTATTACGATATCATATTATTTCTGTTGCGGCGCGAACCCGAACACCTGCTCGAACCGCTTGGCAAAGGCCGGCCAAACCTCGGGGTTCAGCACCCGCGTCGCCGGCTTGCCGTCCAGCACGTCAAGGATCTGCTGTGCCGCGATCCGCCCCATCTGCTCGCGGCTCTCCCGCGTCACCCCGGCCGTGTGCTGGCTCACGATCACGTTGTCCAGCGCCAGCAGCGGATGCTCCAGCGGCGGCGGCTCCTTGGCCCACACATCCAGCCCCGCCCCGGCGATCCTGCCCGCCTTCAGCACCTCGTACAGCGCCGCCTCGTCATGGATCCCGCCGCGCGCCGTGGTGATGAAGTACGCCGAAGGCTTCATCAGCGCGAACTGCGCCGCCCCCACCATGCCCAGCGTCTCCTTCGTGCGCGGGCAGTTCACGCTCACGTAGTCCGCCTCCGCGCACAGCCGGTCCAGCTCCACCTTCTCCGCCCCGCGCGCGGCCATCTGCTCGGCGCTCAGATACGGGTCATACGCCAGCACCCGCATCCGGAACGCCACCCGGCACAGCTCCGCCAGCCGCGTCCCCACATGCCCCAGCCCGATGATCCCGATCGTCTTGTCCAGCGCATTGCGCCCGATATAGGCCGCCCGGTCGAACACCAGCTCGCGCCGCATCGCCCGGTCGATCTCCCCGATCCGCTTCGTGAGGTTCAGCAGCAGCGCCAGCGCATGCGTCGCCACCCCTTCCGCGTTCCCCCCCGCCTGGTTCACCGCCAGCACCCCTGCGGCGGTGCAGGCATCGACATCGATGGTGTCGTAGCCGGCGCCGTTGCTGCTCACCACCAGCAGGTTCGGGCAGCGCGCCAGGAACTCCGCATGCGCGAAGAACTCCGGCGCCAGCTCGTCCCGGCTCGCCCCGATCTGGAAGGCGTGCGCCGCCGAAAGCACCGGCGCAACCTCGCCGGCCGGCGAGTCGTTCTCCAGCTTGTCCAGCCGAACATCCGGCCGGGCCTCCATCATCTCGTTGAACACGGTGTGGGCGACATACTTCACGTAGAAGACGCGCTTGGTGTTGGCGGCCATGGAGGTTCTTTCGGGCTCGTTGGGACGTACGGCCACGCTACACCCCCAGGCACAGCCTGCAAACGTGCCCATGCTGGCCGCGGCGCCCGAACCGCGCTAAGCCACCCGCCAACCCCCAAGGAGCCTCCCCATGGCCGCCACCACCACCTCGATCACCCTGGAAGAGAACGAGGTCGCCCTGATCATCGGCGAGGAGGATGGCGCCATGTCCGTCCGCGTCGTCTCCGCCACCGAAGTCGCCGATGATGCCGAGGAGATCGGCGCCGCCCCCGAGATCGTGCTGGCGCTCGCCATGCGCCTGCTCAAGGACCCCGAGTTCCACGACGACGTGCTGGAATGGTACTACGCCCAGGATGATGACGACGACGTGAAGTAGCCTCCCCGGGCCGGCCCGCGAATCGCGCGGCCGGTCGGCCTTTCTGCCAGACCCCCGATGACCACCGCATGACGCTTCAGCGTCGCTGCGATGATCTTCGCCTTCCGGCGCGGGAACGCCGCGGGTCATCGAAACTTCACGTGCAGAGCATGCGAGTCGCCGTTTCTGGTGCGCGGGCACATCGGATGGCCCGCCGCATGAATGCCCTCACCGCCGAAGCCCCGCTCCGCTACCGCGCCATCTTCATCTCCGACCTCCATCTCGGCACCCGCGGCTGCCGCAGCGATTTCCTCGCCGATTTCCTGCGCCGCACCACCAGCGACAAGCTCTACCTCGTCGGCGACATCATCGACGGCTGGCGCCTGCGCAAGTCCTGGTACTGGGATGAGGGCCACGGCGAGGTGCTGAAGCTCATCCTGCGCAAGGCGCGCCAGGGCACCGAGGTCACCTACATCCCCGGCAACCACGACGAGATCTTCCGCACCTGGCTGCCGATGGGCCTCGATGTCTGCGGCATCCGCCTGCGCAGCGAGGCGGTGCACGAAACCGCCGACCGCCGCCGCCTGCTGATCCTGCACGGCGACGAGTTCGACAGCGTGGTGCGCTACGCCAAGTTCCTCGCCCTGCTCGGCGACAGCGCCTACACCGCGGCCCTAATCGCCAACCGCTGGTTCAACGCCGCGCGCCGCCGGCTCGGCTACCCCTACTGGTCGCTGTCGGCCTGGCTGAAGCTGCAGGTGAAGGAGGCGGTGAAGGCCATCGACCGCTTCGAGACCGCGCTGGCCGGCGAGGCCCGCCGCCGCGGGCTGGATGGCGTGGTGTGCGGCCACATCCACCACGCCGGGATGCGCATGGTCGATGGCGTGCTCTACGTGAACGACGGCGACTGGGTGGAAAGCTGCACCGCGCTGGTGGAGCACCACGACGGCCGCCTGGAACTGCTGGACTGGGCGGCGCTCAACCGCCTCTCCTTCGCGGCGCCGCGGGGCGCACAGGTGGCCCAAGCTGCTTGACCAACCATCCGACGGCTACTGGCAGCGCCTGCTCCAGGTCGGCCCGCTGCCCGCGCGCATCCTGATCGTGTCGGACGCCTGGCTGCCGCAGGTGAACGGCGTGGTCCGCACGTTGCAGACCGTGGGCGCGGAGCTGGCCGCCATGGGCCACGTGGTGGAGGTGATCGGCCCCGATCGCTTCCCCACCCTGCCCTGCCCCACCTACCCCGACATCCGCCTGTCGGTGCTGCCCGGCCGGCGGCTGGACCGCATGATCGAGGCCTTCGCGCCCGACGCGCTGCACATCGCCACCGAAGGCCCGCTCGGCCTCTCGGCACGCGCCTGGGCCCGGCGGCGCGGCTGCGCCTTCACCACCGCCTTCCACACCCGCTTTCCCGAATACGTGAACGCCCGGATCGGCCTGCCCGTGGGCTGGCTTTATGCCTGGCTGCGCCGGTTCCACAATGCGGGCCAGGGCATGATGGTGGCGACCGAAAGCCTGCGCCAGGAGCTGTCCGAACGCGGCTTCCGCGAGATCCGCGCCTGGTCGCGCGGGGTGGACCTCGACCTCTTCCGGCCGGCGCCGGCGACCGATTTCGGCCTGAAGCGGCCGGTCTTCACCTATATCGGCCGGGTGGCGGTGGAAAAGAACATCGGCGCCTTCCTCGACCTCGACCTTCCCGGTTCCAAGGTGGTGGTGGGCGGCGGGCCGCAGCTGGCCGCGCTGAAGCGCCGCTATCCCGGCGTGACCTTCACCGGCCCGAAATACGGCGCCGAGCTGGCCGCCGCCTATGCCGGCAGCGACGTGTTCGTGTTCCCGAGCCGCACCGACACCTTCGGCCTGGTGCTGCTGGAGGCGCTGGCCTGCGGCACGCCGGTGGCCGCCTTCGACGTGACCGGCCCGCGCGACGTGCTGGCCGGCGCGGCGGGCCATATCGGCGCGGTGGGCCCCGACCTGCGTGCCGCGGCACTGGCCGCCCTCGATGCCGACCGCGCCGCCTGCCGGGCGCATGCGGAGCGGTTCAGCTGGCGCGCCTGCGCCGAAACCTTCCTGTCCCACCTGGTGCCCCTGGGCGGGCACCGTCCCTGAGCGGAGGCCCCACAGTGTCGCAACAGATGCAGATCGAGAGGGGCGCGGCCGCGAAGACCATCGCCAATGCCGGGCTGTTCTTCCGCCGCTGGCTCGCCAACCCGCTGCAGATGGGGTCGATCGTGCCCTCCTCGGCCACGCTGTGCCGCCACGTGGCGACCCATGCCGCCTGCGCGCCGGACGAGACGGTGGTGGAGCTGGGCGCCGGCACCGGCGTGATCTCCCGCGCCCTGCTCGACTCGGGGCTGGCGCCGCACCGCCTGGTGCTGGTGGAGATCGTGCCCGAGATGGCCGAGCACCTGCGCCGCGCCCTGCCCGGCGTGCGCGTGATCGCCGGCGATGCGCGCGCCCTGCCCGCGCTGCTGGCGGGCAGCGGCGTGAAGGTGGGCGCGGTGATCTGCGGCGTGCCGCTGGTGCTGCTGCCGCTCGCCGAGCAGCGCCGCTTCACCGACGCGTTCCGCGCCGTGGGGCCGCGATGCGGCTTCCTGCACTACAGCTACTGCATCACCTCGCCGCTACCGGCGCGCCGGCTGGGGCTGGAGGCGCGGCGCCTGGCCTGGACGCCGCTGAACTTCCCGCCGGCCAGCGTGTGGCACTACCGGCACACGGGCGGCTAATCCCCGCGCAGGGCGAACGCCGCCTTGGCGGCCGGGCGGGCCAGGGCGGCGGCGTACCAGTCGCGCACCGCCGGCTTGTCCAGCAGCGCCTCCGGGTTCATGCGCAGGTAGAACACGCAGCAGGCGAGGTTGAGGTCGGCCACCGTGAACCGGCCGCCCATCACGAAGCCGCCGCCCTTGGCCAGCGCGCCCTCCAGCACCAGCAGCGGGGCCTGGACCTGCTGCAGGGCGGCGGCCTTGAGGCCGGGGACGCGATCCGGCTCCGGCAGCATGAAGGTGTGGTACATCGCCTGCGCCGCCGGCGGCTCCAGCTCGGTGGCGGCCCAGACGGTCCACATCGCGGCCAGGCTTTCCTCGGCCAGGCTGGCCGGCGCGAGCGGGCCGCCATGCTTGCGGGCGAGGTGCAGGTTGATGGCCATCGATTCCCACAGCACCAGCCCGTCATCGTCGATGAAGGGCACGTGGCCGTTGGGGTTGATGGCGAGATACTCCGGCTTGCGCGAGCCCTCGGCGCCGGGCGGCACCTCCACCACCTCGTAGGGGATGGCCAGCTCGTGGCACATCCACAGGGTGCGGATCGCGCGCGAACGGGGGATGCCGTAGATCTTGAGCGCCATGGGGACCTCCATCTGGGAAGGCGAAGGTAGCGCCGGGCGGGGGTGGGTGCCAAGGGAAGGAAGGAAGCGGTTCTTTTTTGAAAAAAAGAACCAAAAAACTTTTCCCCGCTGGCACGCCACCAGAGTGGAATGTCTTTTTGCTTCTTTTTCTTCAGAAAAAGAAGACTCTTGCTTACTTTCGGTTGATGGCGTCCCCCACACGCTGGCGCAGGGCGGCAATGCCGCTTTCGGTGTGGCGGGAGGGATGCACCCGGTTGGTGAGCAGCGTCCAGGCGCGACGGCCCTCGAGGTCGATCCACAGACCGGTGCCGGTGAAGCCGGTATGGCCGATGGTGGCCGGCGGGCAGAGGTCCCCGCCGGGCCAGCCGGGCGTGGCGAGTTGCCAGCCGAGGCCGCGGCGGACGCCCTGGATGGTGTTGTGCTCGGTGCGCAGGGCGGCGACGGAGGACGGGTTCAGGAGGGTGCCTTCGAGGAGGGTTTGCGCGAAGGCGAGCAGGGCCGCGGCGGTGCCGAAGAGGCCGGCATGGCCGGCGGCGCCGCCCATGGCGAAGGCGTTCTCGTCGTGGACCTCGCCCTGGATGACGCGGCCGCGCCAGGTGCAGTGCTCGGTGGCGGCGCAGTCGGCGGGGTTGGGGCGGAAGGTGAAGCCGGGCGGCAGGGGCTGATCGGCCAGCGGCGCGCCGGTGAGGCGCTCGATGGCGATGCCGAGCAGCAGGAAGTTGATGTCGCTGTAGGCCGGCGGGAAGTGGCGCCATTCGCGCTGGAGGATGAAGGCGCGCAGGGTCTGCGGGTCCTGGCCGTAGGTGTAGAGCGGCTCCACGGCCGGGAGGTGGGTGGCGTGGGCGAGGCACTGGCGGAAGGTGAGCCTGCGTTCCGGCGCGTTGGCGACGTCGTACTGGCGCAGGTCGGGGATGGCGTTGGCGAGCGGGGCGTCGAGGTCGAGGCGGCCCTGCTCGGCGAGACGCAGGATGGCGGTGGTGGTGAAGACGACCTTTGTGAGGGAGGCGAGGTCGAAGACCGTGTCCTCGCGCATGGCGGTGCGGGTGGGAACGAGGGTGGCGTGGCCGGCGGCGCGCAGCGTGGTGCGGCCGTGCTCCAGCAGGCCGAGGACGGCGCCGGGGATGCGAGCCTGGTCGATGGCCTGTTGGATCGGGGCGAAGGCGGCGTCGAACTGGGTCATGCGGGCTCGTACAGGTGGCAGGCGGTTTCGCGCCGGCCCTGCGGCGTGGCACGGGGGATGAGCTCGGGGCGGGTGGCGGTGCAGGCGGGCATCGCGTGGCGGCAGCGTGCGGCGAAGGCGCAGCCTGGCGGGGGGTTGGTGGGGTCCGGGAGGTCGCCTTCCAGCAGGATGCGTTCGCGCTTCGGGGCGCCCCCTTCTTGAGGATTGGGGGGTTGGGGGACGGCGGAGAGCAGGGCCTGGGTGTAGGGGTGGGCGGGGTGGTCGAACAGGTCGGCGGCGGGGCCGATCTCCACGATGCGGCCGAGATACATCACCGCGATGCGCTGGCTGACATGCCGCACCACCGAGAGGTCGTGGCTGATGAACAGCATGGCGAGACCCAGGCGGCGCTTGAGGTCGGCGATGAGGTTGATGATCTGCGACTGGATGGAGACATCGAGTGCGGAGATCGGCTCGTCGGCGACGAGAAGCTTGGGCGAGAGGGCCAGGGCGCGGGCGATGGCGATGCGCTGGCGCTGGCCGCCGGAGAATTCGTGGGCGTAGCGGCGGCCGGAATCCGGCGGCAGGCCGACGAGGCCGAGCAGTTCG
>CANHCJ010000236.1 GCA_947458025.1 Rhodospirillales bacterium
GCCCGGCGCGCCCTGCCGGAGACCCCGCCCCGATGACCTTCACCGATCTGCTGCTGCAGCAGGCGATCAACGGGCTCAGCCTGGGCGCCATGTACGCCCTGCTCGCGCTCGGCTTCACCCTGGTCTACGGCATCCTGGAGCTGATCAACTTCTCCCACTTCAACGTCTTCATGGTGGGCAGCTTCGTCGGATTGTTCATCCTGGAATCCTTCGGCATCAGGGGCCAGCTGACCGTGCTCGTCGGCCTGCCGCTGGTCGGCGTGCTGCTGGTCGCCTTCGCCGGCACGATGCTGTTCTGCGGCGGCCTCGGTGCCGGGATAGAGCGCCTGCTCCTGCGCCCGCTGCGCCAGGTGCGCGGCCCCGCGCCGATGATCACCACCATCGGCATCTCCTACATCCTGTTCAACCTGGTCATTCTCACCCAGGGCGCGGACTCGAAGAACTTCCCCAACCCGCTGCCCCCGGTCGAATGGCACATCGGCGGCGCCGAGCTGCAGCTGCGCGAGGTGCTGATCTGGGTCGTCGCCCTGGTCCTGATGGGCGGCCTCACCTGGTTCGCCGGCTACACCAAAACCGGCAAGGCCATGCGCGCCACCGCGCAAGACCCCGAGGCCGCGCGCATGATGGGCGTGGATGTGGACCGCGTCATCTCGGTCGCCTTCTTCCTCGGCGGCGCCATGGCCGGGGCGGGCGGGCTGATCTTCGGCCTCTACTACAACTTCACCAGCTTCCTGATCGGCTTCAAGACCGGGCTCTTCGCCTTCACCGCCGCCGTGCTCGGCGGCATCGGCAACGTGCCCGGCGCCATGCTCGGCGGCATCCTCATCGGCCTGATCGAGGCGATGAGCAGCGCCTTCATCGCCAATGCCTGGGCCGACGTCATCATCTTCTCCATCCTGGTGCTGGTGCTCGTCTTCATGCCCTCCGGCCTGCTCGGCCGCGTGGCGCCCAACAAGTCCTGAGGGGGGCGCCATGATCGCCGCCGCCCGCGCCGCCCTGGAGCGCCCCTTCGCCGGCATGCCGCCGGAGAAACGCAAGAACCTCGGCCTGGTCGTGCTCGTCGCCCTGCTGGTGCTGTTCCCGCTGGTGCACGACAACGACGCCAACATCGATGCCATGGCCAATGCCGGCGTGCTGGTGGCCCTGGCCCTCGGCCTCAATGTCGTGGTCGGCTTCGCCGGCCTGCTCGATCTCGGCTACGCGGCCTTCTTCGCGCTCGGCGCCTACTACTACGGCATCTTCACCGCCTTCCAGATCCTGCCGCCCTGGAGCGACTTCTGGGTGCCGTTCGAGTTCCTCGGCCTGGTGGAGAAGATCAACCGCGGCGGCCCGGACCTCGTGCGCTTCACCCTCAGCTTCTGGCTCGCCCTGCCCACCGCCGCCGTCGTCACCGCCGTGTTCGGCGTGATGTTCGGCGCCCCCACCCTGCGCCTGCGCGGCGACTACCTCGCCATCGTCACCCTGGGCTTCGGCGAGATCGTGCCGATCGTGGCCCGCAACGTCGATGGCGTCACCGGCGGCGCGGCCGGCCTCAACGGCGTCATGGCCCCGCGCCTGTTCGGCTGGTCCTTCGGCGTCAACGCCTGGCCGTACTACTACGTCGTGCTCGGCCTCGTGATCCTGCTCATCTTCGTCTCGTTGCGCCTGCGCGACAGCCGGGTCGGCCGCGCCTGGCGCGCCCTGCGCGAGGACGAGACGGCGGCCAGCGCCATGGGCGTCAACCTCGTCAACTACAAGCTGCTGGCCTTTGCCACCGGCGCCGCCTTCGCCGGCATGGCCGGCGTGGTCTTCATCGCCAAGCTGCAGACCGCCACGCCCGACATGTTCAACTTCAACGTCTCGGCGATGCTGCTGGTCATGGTCGTGCTCGGCGGCATGGGCAGTGTCTGGGGCGTGGTCCTCGGCGCCTTCCTGCTGCAGATCATGCAGACCTGGTTCCTGCCCGAGCTCTCCGGCCTGCTGCGCGCCATCGGCGAGCTGGTCGGCTGGGCCTGGCTCGCCCGCATCGAGCTGGTGGAGGCGATCCAGCTCATCTTCGGCATCATCCTCGTGGTGATGATGCTCTTCCGCCGCGACGGCCTCATTCCCGCGGTGAAGAAGCAGGCCGCCCTGCACATCACCCAGCAGGCCGCCCAGGTGCAGCGCGGCGGCTTCGTCGGGCTGGACAAGATAGGCCGCTGGAGCCCCGGCGCCGGCAACGCGCTGGAGGTGAAGGGCGTCACCGTCCGCTTCGGCGGCCTCGTGGCGCTCAACAAGGTCGATCTCGTCGTCCCCGCCGGCGGCGTGGTGGCGGTGATCGGCCCCAACGGCTCCGGCAAGTCCACCCTGTTCAACGTCATCACCGGCCTCGTCGAAGCCGATGGCGGCAGCATCAAATTCGAAGGCGTGGAGCTGCTCGGCCTGCGCCCGGACCAGGTGCTCACCCACGGCGTTGCCCGCACCTTCCAGAACATCCGCCTCTTCCCCAACCTCACCGTGCTGGAGAACGTGCTGATCGGCGAGCACGCCCGCCTCAACACCGGCCCCGTGGGCGCCGTGGTCGGCACCTCCAAGGCGCGCACGGAGGAGGAGGGCGCGCTGAAATGGGCGCGCGACATCATCGCGCTCTTCGGCAACCGCCTCACCCCGCGCGTCGGCCAGATCGTCTCCGGCCTGTCCTACGCCAACCGCCGCCGGGTGGAGATCGCCCGCGCGCTCGCCTCGCGCCCGCGCATCCTGCTGCTGGACGAGCCCACCGCCGGCATGAACCCCGCCGAAACCCTGGAGCTGGCCGAGCAGATCAAAAGCCTGCACACGCTCGGCCTCACCATCCTGCTCATCGAGCACAAGCTGGACGTGGTCACCCGGCTGGCCAGCAACGTCATCGTCCTCGACCACGGCGAGAAGATCGCCGAAGGCCCCGCCGACGAGGTGCGCCGCAACGAGGAGGTGCTGCGCGCCTATCTCGGCCGCGCCGCCACCGAGCAGGCGGCCAGGGAGAAGTCCAATGCCTGATGCGTTGCTCGAATTCCGCGGCGTCAACACCTACTACGGCGACCTGCATGTTCTGAAGAACGTCGACTACAACATCGGCCGCGGCGAGATCGTCTGCCTCCTCGGCGGCAACGCCTCGGGCAAGTCCACCACCATGAAAACCATCATGGGCGTGGTGAAGCCGCACAGCGGCCAGGTGCTCTACGACGGCCAGGAGATCGCCGGCCTGCCCACCAGCGATCGCGTCCGCCGCGGCATCGCCCCGGTGCTGGAGGCCCGCCGCCTCTTCCCGCGCATGACCGTGTTCGAGAACCTCGAGATCGGCGCCTACACCCGCAAGAAGGGCCCGGAGTTCGACGAGGACCTGGAACGCGTCTACCAGCTCTTCCCCCGCGTGAAGGAACGCCGCACCCAGCTCGCCGGCACCCTCTCCGGCGGCGAGCAGCAGATGGTCGCCATCGGCCGCGCGCTGATGTCCCGCCCGCGCCTCATCTGCATGGACGAACCCTCGATGGGCCTCAGCCCGCTCTTCGTGGAACAGGTGTTCGACATCATCCAGGCGATCAACAAGCAGGGCGTCACCATCTTCATGGTGGAGCAGAACGCCTCCATGGCGCTGTCGATCGCCCACCGCGCCTATGTTCTCCAGACCGGCGTCGTGGTTCTCTCCGGCTCCGCCGCCGAGATGAAGGAGAACGAGATGATCAAGCAGGCCTATCTGGGCGAGATGCAGGTCGAGACCGCCTGACCCCACCATGAACGGCGAGGTCACCCTTACCCTCCTGGGCGCGCCGCGCCGCATCCAGGGCGGCCCCTTCAACGCCTTCGCGCCCCCCGCCATCGGCGTCTGCCTGGAGCGCCACTCGCGCCTCGTCCACCTCGCCGACGTGCTGGTCGACGTGCCGGACTTCACCGCCCCCACCCAGGCGCAGCTCCACCAGGGCCTGCTCGAAACCCTGCGCCTGATGGAAGCGGCCCCCGGCCTGCCGGTCTATGTCGGCTGCGCCGCCGGCCTCGGCCGCACCGGCACCTTCATCGCCGCCCTCGCGCGCCTCGCCGGCATCGAGGACGCCGTGGCCTGGACCCGCGCCCACTACGATCCCCGCGCGGTGGAAACCCCGGCGCAGGAGGCCGCCGTGGCGGCGCTCGATCCGGCTGCGGTTTGGGCCGGCTATGGCGCGGGCGCCTAGAGGATGTTATTCAGCCGGATGAACCCGGGAGGATAGAAAGGCAAGCAAGCGCGTTCTTTTTTGAAAAAAAGAACCAAAAAACTTTTCCGACCTTGCACGCGTGCCAGAGGCCGCACCGGGCGCAAAGGAGAAAAGTCTTTTTGCTTCTTTTTCTTCAGAAAAAGAAGACTCTTCCTTCCTTCCTTCATCCCGCTCCACCCACGCCGGAGCCCCTCCATGCGCCTCACCCGCCGTGCCGCCCTCGCCATGGGCGCGACCACCCTGGCCCTTCCCGCCCGCGCCAGCGCCCCCATCCGCCTCGGCCTGCTGCGCACCGCCTCGCCCGCCCCGCTCTACATCGCCCAGGAGCGCGGCTGGTTCCGCGAGGCCGGGGTCGAGGTCCAGTTCCGCTTCTTCGACGCCGCCCAGCCCATCGCCGCCGCCGCCGTCTCCGGCGACACCGACATGGGCATCACCGCCCTCACCGGCGGCTTCTTTGCCCTCGCCGGCCGCGGCGAGCTGGTGGTGATCGGCGGCGGCCTGCACGAACAGAAGGGCGTGCGCCTCACCGCCGTCCTGGCCTCGAAGAAGGCCTTCGATGCCGGCCTCACCAGCCTGGAAAAGCTCGGCGGCAAGAGCTTCGGCATCACGCAATACGGCTCCAGCTTCCACTACATGGCCGGCCGCCTCGCCGAGACCCAGAACTTCGACCTCAAGTCGCTCACCCTGCGCCCGCTGCAGACGGTGCAGAACATGGTCGCCGCCGTCCGCACCGGCCAGGTGGACGCCACCATGGCCATCGCCTCCATGGCCGCCCCGGCCGCCGCCAGCGGCGAGGCCGTCATCATCGGCTGGGTCGGCGACCACGTGCCCTACCAGATCACCGCCGTCTTCGCCTCGAAGGCCATGGTCGCCAACCGCGCCGACGACCTGCGCAAGTTCGCCACCGCCTACCAGCGCGGCGTCGCCGCCTACCGCGAGGCCTTCCTGCGCCAGGACGCCGCCGGCACCCCGCAATACGGCCCGGCCACCGATGCCGCCATCGCCGACATCACCAAGTATGTCTTCATCGGCGACCCCCAGGCCGGCGACAAGATCAAGGCCGGCCTCGGCTGGTACGACGAGGGCGGCGCGCTCAACGTCGCCGACGTGCGCAACCAGCTCGCCTGGTTCAGTGCCCAGGGCATGGTGCGCGGCGAGGTCGATGCCGCCGCCATCATCGACACGCGGTTCCTGCCGACAAGGTGAGCGCCGCCGTCAGCCTGCGCGCCGAGGGCATCTCCCACCGCTTCGGCCCGCTGGAGGTGCTCTCCGGCATCGACCTCGAAATCCGCCCCGGCGAGGTCACCGTCCTGCTCGGCCCTTCCGGCTGCGGCAAGTCCACCCTGCTTGCCATCCTCGGCGGCCTGCTGAAGCCGGAGCGGGGCAGGGTGGTGATGCACGGCACCCCGCCCCCCGGCTGCCTCAACCCGCTCACCTACGTCTTCCAGGATTTCGCCCTGCTCCCCTGGCGCCGCGTCGCCGCCAACATCTCCCTCGTCCTCGAAGGCCGCCTGCCCAGGCCCGAGCGCGAGGCCCGCATCGCCGAGGTCCTGGCCCTCACCGGCCTGTCCGACTTCGCCCACGCCTGGCCGCGCCAGCTCTCCGGCGGCATGCGCCAGCGCCTCGGCATCGCCCGCGCGCTCGCCGTCCGCCCCGCCGTGCTGCTGATGGACGAGCCGCTCTCGGCGCTGGACACCCCCACCCGCCTGCTGCTGCAGGACGAGTTCGCCGCCACCATCGCCCGCACCGGCCTCACCTGCGTCTACGTCACCCACAATCTCGGGGAGGCGGTGCGCATGGGCCACGACATCGTCGTGCTCTCCCGCCGCCCCGGCCGCATCGGCCACCGCCTGCGCCTCGAAACCCCGCTCGCCCAGCGCCACGCCGAAGACCCCGCCCTGCGCGCCGCCGAGGCCGAGCTGTGGAACGCCATCCGCGCCGACGCCGCCGCGGCCACCAACGAGATGGACCATGGCTGACATCCCCTTCCGGGCGCGCGGCTTCACCCCGCGCACCATCCCCTTCGCGGGGGCGGCCACGCTGGTGCTGTTGCTCGCGCTCTGGCAGGCCGCGGCCGATGCCGGCCTCATCTCCACCCGCTTCCTGCCGCCGCCAATGGCCATCGGCCGCGCGCTCGCCACCCTGGCCGCCAGCGGCGAGTTGTGGGCGCACCTCTCCGCCTCGCTGCAGCGCTTCGCCCTCGGCTGGGCCATGGGCACCGCCGCCGGCCTCGTCGCCGGCTTCGCCATCGGCCTGTTCACTCTGTTCCGCACCCCGGGCATGGCGGTGGTCTCCGCCCTGTTCCCCATCCCGAAGATCGCGCTCGCGCCCCTCTTCATCATCTGGTTCGGCATCGGCGAGGGCAGCAAGCTCGCCACCCTGGCCTTCGGCGTCTTCTTCCCCACCGTCATCAACAC
>CANHCJ010000237.1 GCA_947458025.1 Rhodospirillales bacterium
CCGCTCGCCGGCCGCGCCACCCGCGCCCCCAGCGGCGCCGGCGCCGCCTCCATGCCGATCAGCGGCCTCGTCCCCGGCATGGCCGTCCACTACGCCGGCTGCTGCCACCCTCTGCCCGGAGACGGCATCGTCGGCATCGTCACCACCGGCAAGGGCGTCACCATCCACACCCGCGAATGCCCCACGCTGGAAAGCTTCGCCGCCACCCCGGAACGCTTCATCGACGTCGACTGGGAACCCGCCGCCTTCACCTCCTCCCCCGGCGGCAAGGGCGCCGGCGGCGCCAAGGGCGGCCACACCGGCCGCGTCAGCGTCATCGCCGACAACGACGGCGCGGCCATCGCCAACGTCACCAACGCCATCGCCAAGCAGGACGGCGAAGTGGTCAACCTGCGCATCACCAACCGCCAAGCAGACTTCGTGGAGATGCTGGTCGACGTCGAGGTCCGCGACCTCCACCAGCTGGTCAGCGTCATCGCCGGCTTGCGCGCCGCCAAGAGCGTCCACCAGGTCGAGCGGGCGCGTGGATAAGCAAGCATGTTCTTTTTTGAAAAAAAGAACCAAAAAACTTTTCCGACCTTAAGCCCGGGCCTCCCCGCCTCCCGGGCGCAAAGTCGTAAAGGTCTTTTTGCTTCTTTTTCTTCAGAAAAAGAAGAATCCTTCCTGTGATCCTAGGCCTGGGCTCCGACCTCTGCGACATCCGCCGCATCGAGCAGATGCTCGCCCGCCACGGCCCCCGCTTCACCGAGCGCCTCTTCACCGAGGTCGAGCGCGCCTACGCCGACGCCAAGCCCCCCCGCAGCCGCGCCGGCACCTACGCCAAGCGCTTCGCCGCCAAGGAGGCCGGCGCCAAGGCGCTCGGCACCGGCATGGCCGGCGGCGTCTTCCTGTCGGACATCGGCGTGGAGAATGCCGAGGGCGGCCGCCCCATGCTCGTCCTCACCGGCGGCGCCGCCCGCCGCCTCCAGGCCATCACGCCGCAGGGTATGGCCGCCCGCATCCACCTCACCCTCACCGACGAGCATCCCTACGCCTTTGCGCAGGTGATCATCGAAGCCATCCCCCTTTCCAACGGCGGCTGACCCCATGCGCATCCTCGTCCTCGGCGGCACCCAGTTCCTCGGCCGCGCCATCGCCGCCCACGCGGTCGCCGCCGGCCACCAGGTCACCTGCGCCGCCCGCGGCATCACCGGCGCCGTCCCCCCGGGCGCCCGCCTCGTCCCCATCGACCGCGAAGCCGCCGACGGCCTCTCCCCCCTGCTCGCCGAAACCTTCGACGCCGTGGTGGACATCGGCCGCCACCCCGGCCAGGTCCGCCGCGCCGTCGCCGCGCTGAAACCCCGCGCCGGCCACTGGACCTTCGTCTCCACCGTCAGCGTCTACGCCGACAACTCCATCCCCCACCAAACCCCCGCCACCGCCACCATGCTCGCCCCCAGCCCGCCGGAGGTGGAGTACAGCACCAGCGAAAACTACGGCCCCACCAAGGTCGCCTGCGAACAGGCCGTCGGCGAGCATGCCTTCCTCTGCCGCCCCGGCCTCATCGTCGGCCCGGAAGACCCCACCGGCCGCTTCACCTACTGGCCCCTGCGCCTCGCCCGCGGCGGCGAAGTCCTGGCCGGCGTCGCGCCGGAGGAGCTGGTCCAGGTCATCGACGTGCGCGACCTCGCCGCCTGGATCATCCACGCCGCCGAGACCAACCTCACCGGCCCCATCGACGCCGTCGGCATCCCCCTCCCGCGCGGCGACTTCCTCGCCCGCATCGCCGCCGGCATCGGCGCCACCTGCACCTTCACCTGGGCCGACCGCGCCTTCCTCGAAGCGCAGGATGTCCGCAAATGGGCCGGCCCCCGCGCCCTGCCGCTCTGGATGCCGCACCCGGAAAACGCCGGCTTCCTCGCCCGCAGCCCCGCCCCCGCGCTCGCCGC
The DNA here is from genome assembly GCA_947458025.1 of Rhodospirillales bacterium. Classification (GTDB taxonomy): domain Bacteria; phylum Pseudomonadota; class Alphaproteobacteria; order Acetobacterales; family Acetobacteraceae; genus CAMDGX01. The sequence continues at coordinate 1,929 of CANHCJ010000237.1, forward strand.
CGGCCTCACCCTGCGCCCGCTGGAACACACCGCCCGCGACACCCTGGCCTGGGCCCGCGCCGCCAACGCCCAGCCAATCGGCCTCACCGCGGCGGAGGAAGCCGCCGTCCTCGCCGCCCGCCACGCCCAGCTTCCTTGACAAACCGCCGCCCCTGCGGTTGATCCCCTCCCACCCCCCAAGCGCGCCCCAGCGTCCGGAACACCTCATCTCCATGTCCAAACGCGCCGCCGGAACGCTCGTCGAAAACATCAAGACCATTGTCTATGCCGGCCTCATCGCCATCGGCATCCGCACGGTCGCCTTCGAGCCGTTCAACATCCCCTCCGGCTCCATGATCCCCACCCTGCTGATCGGGGACTACCTCTTCGTCTCCAAATACAGCTACGGCTACTCGCGCTACTCCATGCCCTTCGCGCCCAACCTCTGGTCCGGCCGCATCTTCTTCTCCATGCCCCGCCGCGGCGACGTCGCCGTCTTCAAGGTCCCGCGCGACAACAGCACGGACTACATCAAGCGCATCGTCGGCCTGCCCGGAGACCGCGTGCAGATGAAGGGCGGCCAGCTCTACATCAACGGCGAACAGGCCCCCCGCCGCCTCGTCGGCGATTACATCGAGCGCGACGGCTTCGTCCGCGTCCAGATGCGCCGCTTCGTCGAAACCCTGCCCGACAGCACCGGCAAGGGCGGCCGCAGCCACGACATCGCGAAGATGACCGACAGCGGCGGCTTCAACGACACGCCGGAATTCCGCGTCCCCGCCGACCACGTCTTCGCCATGGGCGACAACCGCGACAACTCGTCCGACAGCCGCGACCCCAACGGCGGCGTCGGCTTCATCCCCATCGAGAACCTCGTCGGCCGCGCCGAGTTCATCTTCTTCTCGGTCGACGCCCAGTCGCCCTGGTGGCAGGTCTGGAACTGGCCCGCCCAGATCCGCTGGTCCCGCCTCTTCACGGGCATCACTTGAAACCCCCGCCCAGCGAGGATGCCAAGGCGGGGGCCCCCGCCAGCCAGGCGGAAGCCATCCTCGGCCACCGCTTCGCCCGCCCGGAACTCCTGCGCGAGGCCCTCACCCACCGCTCCGCCGCCAAGCCCGGCCGCAAGGGCGCCGGCTCCAACGAGCGCCTGGAATTCGTGGGCGACCGCGTCCTCGGCCTGCTCATCGCCGAATGGCTCGCCGAACGCTTCCCCCACGAGCAGGAAGGCGCCCTCGGCCGCCGCCTCGCCTACCTCGTCTCCCAGCCCGTCCTGGCCGCCATTGCCGAGCACGCCGGCCTGCCCTCCCTGCTGGAGGTCGCCCCTGGCGAATCCCGCGCCGGCGTCCGCCGCCGCGCCACCGTGCTGGCCGATGCGACCGAAGCCACCCTCGGCGCGTTGTTCCTCGATGGCGGCATCGCCGCCGCCCGCCGCTTCGTCCGCCGCGCCTGGGACAACGCCATGACCGAGCAGGCCGAACCGCCGAAGGACGCGAAGACCGCGCTCCAGGAATGGGCCCAGCAGCGCGGCCACCCCCTGCCGCGCTACGAGGTCGCCAACCGCGAAGGCCCCTCCCACGCCCCCGTCTTCGCCATCCGCGTCACGGTCGCCGGCAAGACCGGCACCGGCACCGCCGGCAGCAAGCGCGCCGCCGAACAGGAAGCCGCCGAAACGCTGCTGAAAGCGCTCAAATCATGACCAGATGCGGCTTCGTCGCCATCGTCGGCGCCCCCAACGCCGGCAAGTCCACCCTGCTCAACCGCATGACCGGCGCCAAGCTCTCCATCGTCTCGCCCAAGGCGCAAACCACCCGCTTCCGCGTCCTCGGCATCCTCATGCGCGGCCAGAGCCAGGTCCTCCTCGTCGACACCCCCGGCATCTTCAAGCCCAAGCGCCGGCTCGACCGCGCCATGGTCGCCGCCGCCTGGACCGGCGCCGAAGACGCCGACACCATCCTCCTCCTGGTCGACGCCAAGACCGCCCTCACCGAGGCGGTCCGCGAGATCGCCGAGCGCCTCAAATCCCGCCAGGCGAAACAGCGCGTCTGGCTCGTCCTCAACAAGGTCGACCTCGTCCCCCCCGCCCAGCTCCTCCCCCTCGTCGCCGGCCTCAACGCCCTCGTCCCCTTCGCCGAGACCTACATGGTCAGCGCCAGCAACGGCGACGGCGTGGAGGAACTGCAGGACGCGCTCGCCGCCGCCGTCCCCGAAGGCCCCTACCTCTACCCGGAGGACGACCTCACCGACCTGCCCGACCGCCTGCTGGCCGCCGAGATCGTCCGCGAGCAGATCTTCCTGCAAACCCACGAGGAAGTCCCCTACGCCGCCACGGTCGAAACCGAGAGCTTCCAGGAACGCCAGGACGGCTCCGTGCGCATCGAGGCCACCGTCTACGTCTCCCGCCCCGGCCACAAGGCCATCCTCATCGGCGCCAAGGGTGCCCGCATCAAGGACATCGGCGCCAAGTCCCGCGCCCAGCTCGCCCACCTCCTCGAACGCCCCGTCCACCTCTTCCTCAACGTCAAGGAACGCGCCGGCTGGGACGAGGAAGGCGCCAGGCTCCGCGCCATCGGCCTCGAAGACACACACTAACTGCCCTCCCCCCGCGTGCGGGGGGAGACGGAGGGGGGCGTCGCCCCAAACACCATGCCCGACCCCACCTGGCTCCTCTGGGCCCGAGAACTCCAGGCCATGTCCCAGACCGGCCTCGCCTTCCCCACCTCCCACTGGGACCAGGCCCGCTACGAACGCCTCCGCGCGCTCGCCGCCGAGATCATCGCCGCCCACACCCCCATCCCCGCCCCCGCCTTTGCCCAGGCCTTCGCGCAGGAATGGGGCTACCCCACCCCCAAGCTCGACGTCCGCGCCGCCATCTTCCGCAACGACCAGCTCCTCCTCGTCCGCGAAACAGCGGACAACCACAAATGGACCCTCCCCGGCGGCTGGGCCGACATCAACCTCACCCCCGCCGAGAACGCCGCCAAGGAAGCCTTCGAGGAAACCGGCTTCACCGTCCACCCCACCAAGCTCGCCGCCGCGCTGGACCGCACCCGCCAGGGCCACACCCCCCAGCCCTTCAGCGCCGCCAAGCTCTTCTTCCTCTGCGAGATCACCGGCGGCGAAGCGAAAACCTCCCACGAAACCAGCGAAATCGCCTTCTTCCCCGAACACGCCCTCCCCGAGGACCTCTCCGTCGAACGCACCACAAGCGCTCAGCTCCACCGCATGTTCGCCCACCACAACAACCCCGGCCTGCCCGCCGACTTCGACTGAACCCGGCCGCCGCTCCCCCCGGTAGGCCCCGCCCCGGCCCCTGGCCCGCCCGGCCCGCTTCGCGCTACCCTGCTCCCCAGACGGAACATTCCCGTTCAAGGAGAACGCCATGGCCCGCGCACCCATCCTGGCCTTCCTCTGCCTGCTGGCGGCCCCCGCCCTGGCGCAGCAGCCCCCGCGCTGCGCCGCCTCGGGCTGGGACACGCTGCGCGACTCCGACCAGGTCGTCGCCGACGTCGCGCGCCACCGCTGCCCGCCCGGCGACCGGCTCGATGTCGCAATGACCAACCCGGGCCAGGCGATCCGCCTGCAGCGCAGCGGCATCTGCCAGCCCGACACCGTCCGCACCCGCACCGTCCGCCCCACGCCAGACACCACCGCGCTGGGCTTCCGCTGCGAACTCGCCGCCCGCTGAGGCCACCCCACGGCCGGCATCGAACCCCTGTCCCAAGCCGGCCGCATTTGCCAGCGCCCCACGCCGCCATTACGCTCCCGGGGCGTTCGCCTTGCGCAAGGGAGCCCCGCCATGCCCGGCCGCACCATCACCGCCCTCGCCGCCGCCCTCGCCCTCGCCACCTCCCCCGCCACCGCCGCCATCCTCTCGGTCGGCTACGGCACCACCGTGCTCGCCAACCCCACCGCCAACCTCGTCACCAACGGCGGCTTCGAAACCGGCGCCAACGGCAACCAGGGCTGGACCGGCCCCGGCCCCCACACCGGCATCTATCCGCCGGGCCCCTCCGTCACCATCCCGTCCTGGAACGCCACCTACCCCGTGGGCGCCTATGGCTGGTGGGGCCCCTACCCCTTCTCCGCCGCCCCCTGCGGCGAGGCCACCAACTGCGTCTACTTCGGCAACTGGCTGATGAACCCCACCGTCGCCCCCACCTTCCTGCCCAACGGCGAGGTCGATTTCGGCGGCCCCGTCGCCTTCAACAACGTCGTCTCCGCCAACCAGGGCCCGGTCACCCTCTCCCAGACCGTCAGCCTCACCGCCGGCGACACCTACCTGCTCGATTTCTGGACCAGCGGCGAAACCGTCGCCGGCACCCCAGGCGTCTTCGGCCTCACCATCGGCACCGACCTGCTCTACCTCACCGCCGTCGAGGCCGCCCGCCGCTACTACGTCGCCTTCACCGCCGATGCCGCCGCCACCACCATCACCTTCAGCAACTGGGGCCACATGCTACAGGGCCCGAACACCGGCACCGAGCTCGTCCTCGACGACGTGATCCTCAACGCCACCACCACCCCCGAACCCGCCTCCGCCCTCCTCCCCCCCCTCGCCGCGGCCGCCCTCGCCTACCGCCGCCGCCACCCCCTGGCCTAGCCGCCCCCCGCTCCCCTACGCTCCCCCCAGCAGGGAGCCCCCGATGAGCGAAGGCGAATACACCCC
>CANHCJ010000238.1 GCA_947458025.1 Rhodospirillales bacterium
AACCTGCGCCGGAACCACGCTGCGCGACCGCAGCCGAACCTGGCCAGCCCCCGAAGGCACCGCGAACCGCGCCACCTCCCCGTCCCACGTCGCCACAACCTCAACCCCATCCGCCACCAGGCACAGATCAGGCTCCGCCGTCAGCCCATGCCCCAACGCCCCAGCCCGTGCCAGCAACGAAGCACGCACCGAGGCCAGCACCGCCCCCTCCCGCACCAGCGGCGCAAACGCCTTCGCCGCCCACACCTGCAGCGCGAAATCCGCATGCAGCATCACCGCACCGCCGCCATTGGCGAACGCCCCGCGATTGCCCGTGTCCAGGAAGCTCTCGCTCGCCAGCCCCTCGGCCAACACCACGTCATGCACCGCATCGCCGGCCGCGTTCGCCAACTCCACATGGAAGTAGGTCACAAGCGAGACCTCCTCCTGCACCACCGTCGCCCCGTTCAGCAGGTAGCGCACCGGAATCAGCACCCCGCGCACGAACACCGCATGGTCAGGGCTCAGCCGAAGGTCGCGCACCGGCATCCCCTCCCCGAACGCCCGGGCCAGCACCCGCACCGGCTGCACATCCCACGGCCGCGGATGCGACGACGGCGCCAACGTCCGATGCCCCATCCAGCGCACCACCCGCTCCCGCCCCAGCGCCGTCACCACCACGTCGCCCTCAGCCAGGCGCTCCACCGCCACCTCGCCCCGCACCGTCCGCAACCGCGTCCCCTCGGCGAAGCACGCCACCGAAAGATCATCATCCACCACCGCCGTCGCCGCGCCATGCGTCCAGGTCGTGAACCCCCCGGCACTCGCCCCCTGCGTCCACCCCACCCCAAGGTCCACGCTGTCCCCGGCATCCCCGATCACCCGCAGCGTGTTGGAGGTGGAGGAAAGGTTCAGCACCTCCAGCTTCGAGACCACCAGCGCATTGTTGCCCGTCCCCGTCAGGTCGATCCGCTCGATCTCCTGCACCCGCAGATTGGAGATCGCCGTCAGGTCCAGCGTCATCCCGTTGCCCGTCAGCGCCAGCGTGTCGGTGCCGGTCCCGCCATCGACACGCTGGAACGCAAGGTCGGAAATCCGGAGCGTGTCGTCCCCCGCCCCGCCGATCAGCACATCCGCCCCGCCGCCGCCCACCAGCGTGTCGTCGCCCCGCCCGCCCACCATGCTGTCGGCGGCCGCACTCCCCGTCAGCGTCTCGCTGGCCGACGTGCCGGGCTGCGTGACCGTGCCGAGGAAATCGCGGCCGAGGACCACATAGGTGTTGCCGAGGTAACTGCCACCGCTGGCTCCAGGAGCCCCTACGGTCAGGTCGTCGAACCCGTCGCCATCAACATCCCCGGCCGAGGAGACACTGATGCCCGATCGGTCGTTGGTGTTCTGCCCGAGCAGGATGAAGCCACCGGTACCGCCTGCAACAGCGGCAAGATCGATCGATGCACCGAACCCACCGGATTTCCCGAACACCACGTAGCTGCGTCCGGTATACCCACCGGCCTTGGTCGCACCGATGATCAGGTCGTCGAAGCCGTCACCATTGATGTCGCCAGCGGAGGACACGGAGTTACCAGCCCCGTCGTTGGCCTGGCCCAAAATGACGAAGCCACCGCTCCCGGCCGCAACAGCCGACAGATCGACCGAGGCGCCGAAGCCCCCCGCCTTGCCGAACACCACGTAGCTGCGTCCGGTATACCCGCTGGCCCTGGGCGCACCGATGATGAGGTCGGCGAACCCGTCGCCATTGATGTCCCCGGCAGACGCGACCGAGAAGCCCGAACGATCTCCGGGATTTTGCCCCACCAAGACGAAGCCGCCCGTACCGGCGGCGATAGCGCCCAGATCGATCGCGGCGCCGAACCCGCCGGACTTGCCGTACACCACATAGCTCTTGCCAGCGTAGGTGGCGGCTCGATACGCGCCGACGATCAGGTCGTCAAAACCGTCGCCGTCGATGTCCCCCGCGCCGGCAACGGAATAGCCGGACAGGTCGCCCCCCGCCTGGCCCAGGATGGCGAAGCCGCCGCTGCCCGCGGCGACGGCCGCAAGATCGACCGAGGCCGCGAAGCCGCCCGCCTGGCCGAACACCACATAGCTTCGACCCGTGCCGCCACCCGCGTAGATGGCACCGACGATGAGGTCGCCAAACCCGTCGCCGTTGACATCGCCGGCAGACGCGACGGAGACCCCCGACAGATCCCCGAGATTTTGCCCCACCACGACGAACCCGCCCGTGCCGGCGGCAACAACAGCGAGGTCGACCGTGGGGTCGAACCCGCCGGACTTGCCGAACACCACGTAGCTCCGGCCGGCACCGGTGTCGGCACTGGGCGCGCCGACGATGAAATCGCCGAATCCGTCGCCATCAATGTCCCCGCCGGAGGACACGGACCGGCCCAAATTTGAGGTTCCAGCCACCTGGATGACGAAGCCTCCGGTCCCGGCGGCCACGCCGCCAAGGCTTATCGAAGCGGCGAAGCCATCTGCCTTGCCAAACACCACGTAGGCTCGCCCGGTAGAGCCTCCAGCAAACGGCGCGCCGATGATCAGGTCGGCGAAGCCGTCGCCGTTGACGTCCCCGGCTGCGGCAACGGCGAACCCCGACCAGTCGCCGCCGTTCTCCCCCGTGATGACGAACCCGCCGGTCCCCGCGGCCACCGCCGAAAGCTCCACCGGCGCCACCACCACCGTGATCGTCTCGGCCACCAGGATCTGCGCCTGCCCGCTGGTCCAGCTGATGTAGCCGCCCGTCACGCCGCCCCGCTGCCAGCCGCCATCGGCGAACGCCATCCCGTCCCCGGCATCTCCCATCACCCGCAGCGTGTTGGAGGTGCCGGACAGGTTCAGCACCTCCCGCGCCGAAAGCACCAGCCTGTTGTCGCCCGTGCTCCCAAGGTCGATCCGCTCGATGTCCTGGATCCGGCTGTCCGCGATCGCGGTGAGGTCCAGCGTGATCCCCGTCCCCTGCAGCCGAAGCGTGTCGGTCCCCGTCCCGCCCATCGCCCGCGCGAACGCCGTGCTGGTCACCTCCAGCGCGTCGTCCCCCGCGCCGCCCACCAGCACGTCGGCCCCGCCATTGCCGGAGAGGGTGTCGCCGCCACGCCCCCCCACCATGATGTCCGCCCCGGCCGTCCCGTTCAGCGGGTCGCCGAGATCCGTGCCGAGATGCGTCACCGTGCCCAGGAAATCCCGCCCGAACACCACGTAGCTGCCGCCGGCATAGCTGCTCAGGTTGCCCGCCCCGTCGGCGCCGGCCGCGCCGATGATCAGGTCGTCGAACCCGTCCCCGTCCACATCCCCGGCCGAGGCCACCGACCGGCCGGACCAGTCCCCCGCATCCTGCCCACGAATGACGAACCCGCCCGTCCCGGCGGCGATCCCGCTCAGCTCGATCGACGCCGCGAAGCCGCCGGTCCGGCCGAACACCACATAGGTGTCGCCGGCATAGTTCAGTGCGTTGCCGGCCCCGTCGCCATACCGCGTGCCGATGATCAGGTCGTCCAGCCCGTCGCCGTTCAGGTCGCCCGCCGAAGCAACCGAGACGCCGGACTGGTCGCCCGCATCCTCCCCGCGGACCACGAAGCCGCCGCTGCCGGCCGCGATGTCGGAAAGCCGGATTGTCGCCCCGAACCCTCCCGCCTTCCCGAACACCACGTAGCTGTCGCCGCCGTCGGTCGTCGCGTTGCCGGCCCCATCGCCACGGGTCGCCCCGATGATGAGGTCGGCGAACCCGTCCCCGTTCACATCGCCCGCCGAGGCCACCGAGTAGCCCGATTGGTCGCCCGGGTCCTCGCCCAGGATCACGAACCCGCCGCTGCCGGCGGCGATGGTCGAAAGCTGGATCGCCGCCCCGAACCCGCCCGCCTTGCCGAACACCACGTAGGTGTCGCCGGCGTCGCTCGTCCCGTTGCCGAACCCATTGCCGTAGCGCGCGCCGATCACCAGGTCGTCGAACCCGTCCCCGTTCACGTCGCCGGCCGAGGCCACCGACCAGCCGGACTGGTCGAACACATCCTGCCCATGGATCACGAACCCGCCCACGCCCGCGGCGATGGCAGAAAGGTCCAGCGACGCGGCGAACCCGCCGGTCCGGCCGAACACCACGTAGCTGTCCCCGGCATAGCTTCTCGCATTGTCGGCGCCATCGGCCCAGCGCGCGCCAATGACCAGGTCGTCCAGCCCGTCCCCGTTCACATCCCCCGCCGAGGCCACCGACCATCCGGACTGGTCCCGCGCATCCTGCCCGCGGATCGCGAACCCGCCGCTGCCCAGGGCCACGCCGGACAGCTGGATCGCCGCGGCGAACCCGGCCGAGGTGCCGAACACCACATAGCTGTCGCCGGCATAGATCGCCGCGTTGCCGGCGCCGCCGCCCTGGTAGGCGCCGATGATGATGTCGGCGAACCCGTCGCCGTTCACATCCCCCGCCGAGGCCACCGCCCTGCCAGACAGGTCGGCGTCATCCTCGCCATGGATCACGAACCCGCCGCTGCCCGCAGCTATGGCGGAAAGGTCCACCGAGGCACCGAACCCGCCGGACTTGCCGAACACCACGTAAGTGCCGCCGGCAGCGTCCACCGCGTTGCCGGCCCCATCGGCAACGGGCGCCCCGATCACCAGGTCGTCGAACCCGTCGCCGTTCACATCCCCCGCCGAGGCGACCGAGTAGCCGGCCCGGTCATGCGCCTCCTCCCCATGGATCACGAACCCGCCGCTGCCGGCGGCGATGGTCGAAAGGTCGATCGGGGCAACAGCCAAGCCACCCTCCCTCGGTCGGCCGCCGGCTGGATCGGGCCGGAAACCCACCGGCGGCACGTCACGTCACGGGGCGTCTTGTTCGAATTCGGCAACCATGCCCGCTCCCCGCGCATCGGAGCAATCCCAATCGCGCAGCGGTCGCCATCTTCCTCGCCACCTGCAACCAACCCGTAACATTCGCCGGTCCCCCGGCGGCATCCCCTCTTGCCCCGGGCCCACGCCAGCCGCCGCCCAACGATTTTTTCCAAGTCTGTTATTTTTTCTTGCCCAACCTCCCGCTATCGGATAGAAACAAACCATGAACACATCCGCAGCAACCCCGGCCGCCCCCAAGGGGCAGGGCCAATCCCCGTCGCGCACCCGCGCGCCGGAGGTGGGTCTGTGCGGGCCCGCGCCGCAGGCGCGTCCGAACACGATCGAGCCGCAGGCGCGTCTGAACATGAACGCGCCGCAGGCGCGTCGGGGCATGGTCGAGCCGCAGGCACGTCCGAACACGATCGAGCCGCAGGCGCCTCTGCATTCGGTCCCGCCGCAAGCGCATCCGCACGCCCCCCACGCCGGAGCCGGGCTCCTGGCTGCAATTCTTCCTCGCCTTTCTCCTCCAGCTCGCCGGCCTCCTCCCCCAGCCCAACACCAAGGAAGGCCGCCAGGCCGCCCAGGCCCTGCGCGAGTTCCAGGACCTCCTCGCCCGCTACCAGCGCGGCGAACTCACCCTCCCCACCCCCCACAGCCACCGCACGGGCGAACCGCGCCCGCGCCTCCCCCGCGCCCAGCGCCGCATCCTCCTCACGCCCGGACTCTATGCGGCCCTCTTCTTCACCCCCCGCGCCGCCATCGCCGCCCGCGCCCGCATCGCCGCCCGCGCCGGCCAGCTCGCAACGGCGCTCCGGGCCCGTTCCCAAGCTCCCGTCTCAATTTTTGGCCTCCCCGCCCACGCGCCGTCCTATGCCCTTTTTGTTCCGTTATCGTAATATTTTACCCATCTTCTCCCAATCCCCTGCCACGCCTACAGTCCCCCCATGCCCACATCCAAACCGAAGAGTCCCTACGACATCCTCGGCATCCCCAAATCCGCCTCCGCGGAGGAGATCCGCGCGGCCTATCGCCGCCTGGCCAAGAAGCACCACCCGGATGCCAACCCCGACAAGCCCGACGCCGCCGAGACCTTCTCCGCCATCTCCTCCGCCTACGCCCTGCTGTCGGACACCGAAAAGCGCGCCCGCTTCGACCGCGGCGAAATCGACGCCGCCGGCAACGAGGCCCGCCCGCAATGGCGCGACTTCTCCCAGGGCGCCGGCCCCGCCGACCACGGCTTCGCCGCCGAGGACCTGGAAGACCTCCTCCGCCACGCCATGGGCGCCCGCGCCGGCGCCCGCGCCCGCCAGGGGTTCAACGCCCGCGGCGAGGATGCCCGCTACACCCTGGCCATCCCCTTCATGGAAGCCGCCCTCGGCACCCGCCGCCGCATCACCCTGCCCGACGGCAAGTCCCTGGAAGTCACCATCCCCCCCGCGCACGAGAACGGCCAGATCCTCCGCCTGCGCGGCCAGGGCCACCCCGGCCATCCCCCCGGCGACGCCCTGATCGAGGTCACCGTCACCCCCCACAAGTTCTTCCGCCGCGAAGGCGACGACATCCACCTGGAGCTCCCCGTCACCCTCCAGGAAGCCATCCTCGGCGCCAAGGTCGAGGTCCCCACCCTCACCGGCAAGGTGGCCCTGGCCATCCCCCCCCATTCCGGCCCCGGCACCCGCCTGCGCCTGCGCAACCGCGGCCTCAACGGCGGCCACCAATACGTCACCCTGGCCATCGCCCTG
>CANHCJ010000239.1 GCA_947458025.1 Rhodospirillales bacterium
ATGGGCAGGGCGGCGTCGCGCTCGGCGCCCGGCGGGCGGTCGGCGGCGCGCAGGGCGGCGATGTAGGTGGTGGCGACGCGGGCGGCCTCACGCGACTCGTGCCACTTCCAAGCCTGCCAGCCGCCGGTGCCGGCCAGCACCAGGGCGGCGGCGGCCACCAGCAGGCCGCCATAGCGCTTCAGCATCTGCTGCGCGCGTTCGGCGCGCAGGTCCTCGCTGACCTCGTCGAAGATATCGGGCACGCGAATCCTTTCCCTGGCGGGGCGCGGTCGGGCCGGACCATAGCGGCGCCGCCCCCCAGGGGCAAACGCAACGCGGCAAATGCCGGCGTGGGGGTGGGGCTAGCGGGCCAGCATCGGGCCCAGCGGGCGGCCGGCGAACAGGTGCACGTGCAGGTGCGGCACTTCCTGGCCGGCATGCTCGCCGATATTGGCCAGCAGGCGATAGCCCGGCGCCTCCAGCCCCAGCTCGCGCGCCACATGGCCCACGGCGCGCACGAAGCCGGCGATCTCGGCCTCCCCGGCGCGGGCGGAGAAATCGGCCCAGGAGATGTAGCGCCCCTTCGGGATCACCAGCACATGGGTGGGGGCCTGGGGGTTGATGTCGTGGAAGGCGAGCGACCAGGCGTCCTCGTGCACCTTCCGGCACGGGATCTCGCCGCGCAGGATGCGCGCGAACACGTTGCTGTCGTCGTACTCGCCTGTGCCCTTCACCGGCATGGTCGGCTCTCCTCCGCGGGGGTCAGGGAATTTTCGTGGTGCCCAGCCCGAGTTCAAGCGGCAGGGCGCGGGCGCGGGAGGCTTTTTCGGCCACGCCGGAGACGCCCTCGCGGCGCTGCAGCTCGGCCCAGACCTCGTCGGGGCGCACGCCGGCATCCACCCACATGACGATCAGGTGGTAGAGCACGTCGGCACTTTCGGCCACCAGCGCGTCGCGGTTGCGGCTGACCGCCTCGATCAGGCATTCCACCGCCTCCTCGCCGAATTTCTGCGCCACCTTGGCGGTGCCGCGGCGCAGCAGCCGGGCGGAGTGCGACACCTCGGGGTCGGCGGTGCGGCGGTCGTTCACCACCGCCCAGAGCCGATCGAGCACGGCGGCGGAGGCGCCGACGGCCAGCGGCGGGGCCGGGATGGTGGCCGGCACGGCCAGCGCGGCGAGGCGGCGGGCGGCCTTCTTCTTCGGGCCCACCTTCTTCGGGCTCACCTTCTTGACGTCGGCCTTCTTCACCCCCGTCTTCTTCACGTCGGCCTTCCGGGCCACGGCCTTCTTGGGGCCGGCCTTCTTGGCGCGCGGCTTGCCGGCGGGCGGCGCGGCCTCCGCGGGGGAGGGGGCGGCTGGCGGCTTCTTGGCGGACTTGCCCATGGCTGGTCTTGTTCCCCTAGGCGGCGTCGCGCGGCAGGCGCACGGGCAGGCCGGCCCGGTGCAGCGTGTCCTTCACCTGCGCGATGGTGAAGGTGCCGAAATGGAAGACGCTGGCGGCCAGCAGCCCGGTGGCCCCGGCCCGCGCGCCCTCCACGAAATGATCGAGCGTGCCCACGCCGCCGGAGGCGACCACCGGCACGCGCACCGCGCCGCAGACCGCGCGCAGCAGCTCAAGGTCGAAGCCCTGCCCGGTGCCGTCGCGGTCCATGCTGGTCAGCAGGATCTCCCCGGCACCCAGCGCCACCACGCGGCGGCACCATTCCACCGCATCCATCCCGGTGTCGCGCCTCCCGCCATGGGTGAAGACGTGCCAGCCCTCCCCGGTGCGCTTGGCATCAACGGCCACCACCACGCATTGGCTGCCGAACTTGGTCGCCGCCTCGCCCACCAGCTCCGGCCGCGCCACGGCGGCGGAGTTGATGCTGCACTTGTCGGCCCCGGCCAGCAGCAGGCGGCGCATGTCCTCCGTGCTGCGGATGCCGCCGCCGACGGTGAGCGGCAGGAACACGCGCGCGGCGGTGCGGCTCACCACGTCCAGGATCGTGTCCCGGTTCTCGTGGCTGGCGGTGATGTCGAGGAAGGTCAGCTCGTCGGCCCCGGCGGCGTCGTAGAGCACGGCCTGCTCCACCGGGTCGCCGGCGTCGCGCAGCGAGACGAAGTTCACGCCCTTCACGACGCGACCGTCCTTGACGTCCAGGCAGGGGATGACGCGAAGCTTCAGCACCGGAACACCTCTAGACAAATGTGTTTGCGCGCGGCGCGGCGCCGGCGCAAGGGCGCAATGGTGTCAGGCCAGCGCGTGCAGCGCCTCCGCCGGGTCCACGCGCCCGTCATAGAGCGCGCGGCCGACGATCACGCCGTCGATCCGGCCCGGGGCGCCGGCGGCGCGGTCGCGCAGGGCGGTGATGTCGGCAAGCGAACCAACCCCGCCCGAGGCGATCACCGGGGTGGAGATGCGCGCGGCCAGATCGAGCGTCTGGTCCAGGTTGAGGCCGGTCAGCATCCCGTCGCGGCCGATATCGGTGAAGATGATGGCCGAGACGCCGGCATCCTCGAATTTCAGCGCGAGATCGACGGCCGGCAGGCTGGAGGTCTCGGCCCAGCCCTCGGTGGCTACGAACCCGTCGCGCGCGTCGATCCCCACCGCGATGCGCCCGGGGAAGGCGCGGCACGCCTCCTGCACCAAGGGCGGGTTCTTGGCCGCGGCGCTGCCGAGGATGACGCGGGAGATGCCGGCCTCCAGCCAGGCGGCGATGCCTGCCATGTCGCGGATGCCGCCGCCGAGCTGCACCGGGATCGACACATGGGCCAGGATGGCGCGCACGGCGTCGCCGTTCATCGACCGGCCGGCGAAGGCGCCGTTCAGGTCCACCACGTGCAGCCAGGCGCAGCCGCTGGCCTGCCAGGCGCGCGCCTGGGCGCCGGGATCGGCGGAATAGACCGTGGCATCGTCCATCTCGCCGCGCCGCAGCCGCACGCAGGCGCCGTCCTTGAGGTCGATGGCGGGATAGAGCGTGAGGGCCATCAGGCGATCCGCCCGCTGGCCTGGAGCACCTTGTAGTAGAAATATCCGGGCACGGTCTGGCCGTTGACCCGGGCATAGAGCGGGTGCTCGCCCCAGCGCGTGTAGCCCATGCTCTCGTACAGCGCGATCGCCACCGCCTGGGTGGCGCGCACGTCGAGGTTCAGCACGTGGTAGCCCAGCGCGCGGGCGCCTTCCTCCACGCGCTGCATCAGCAGGCGCGCCACGCCATGGCCGCGGGCATAGGGGGCGACGAAGCCGTGCATCACCTGGGCGGCGAAGGCCTGCGCCTCGTTGTTGCGCGGCGGGCGGACCAGCTGGGCGGAGCCGACCAGCAGCCCATCCATGCGCGCGCCGTACAGCTCGCGCTCCGGCACCAGCATCAGGCCGCGGAAGTAGCGCTCCATCGCCTGGCGGCCGGGCGGATGCACCCAGCCGAAGCCGCCGCCCTCGATGATGGCGGCATCCGCGGCCTCGCACAGCGCGGCGAGGTCCTCGTCGTTCAGCTCGGTCACGCGTTCGACCGTGATCACGGCCTCGCGTTCGCGGGGGGTCGTGGCGCTCATGGGTTCGGCCTCCAGCGCAGGAAGTTCGCGAGGATGCGCAGCCCCACTTCCTGGCTTTTCTCCACATGGAACTGCGTGCCGGCGCGGTTGCCGCGCGCGACCATGGCCACCACGGGGCCGGGATAGTCGGTGGTGGCGATGCACTCGGCCGGGTCGCCGCCGGAAAGCGCGTAGCTGTGCACGAAATAGGCGTGGTCGCCGGGAAGCAGCCCCTCCAGCAGCGGGTGGGCGCCGGGGGTGAAGGCCAGCTCGTTCCAGCCCATCTGCGGCAGGCGCAGCGCCTCCGGCACCTGCATCTGGGCGATCTCGCCGCGGATCCAGCCGAAGCCGGGCGTCATCGCGTGCTCCAGCCCGCGCTCGGCCATCAGCTGCATGCCCACGCAGATGCCCAGGAACGGGGTGCCGGCCTCGGTTGCCCGCTCCACCGCCGCGCGCAGGCCGGCAATGGCGCCAAGCCCGTGGGCGCAATCGGCGAAGGCGCCCTGGCCGGGCAGCACGATCCGGTCCGCCGCCGCCACCGCCGCGGGGTCGGCGGTGATCGCCACCTCGGCACCCAGCCCCAGGCGGGAGGCGGCCAGCTGCAGCCCGCGCGAGGCGGAGGCGAGGTTGCCGCTGCCGTAATCCACCACCGCGACCTTCATGCCGCGCTCCGCTTCAGCTCGCCCGCCGCGAGCCAGGGGTGGAAGCGCAGCAGACGCTCCAGCGCCTCCTCCTCCGTGCGGGCCACCACCACGTGCGGCGCGCGCCAGCCGCGGCGGGCCAGCGACCAGCGGCGCATGTCGCGCCCGCACAGCCCGGCGAACCAAGCCAGCGCCAGCACCACCGGCGGCAGCATCGCATCGGGCACCAGCAGCACCGCGGCCACCCAGGCGCAGCCGAGCAGGATGGCGGGAATCCAGGCACCCACGAACAGCAGCCACAGCGGCCCGAACAGCGCCCCGCCCAGGCTGAACCGCTCCGGCACCAGTTGCAGCGGCGCGCCGTCCTTCACATGGACGGTGAAGCTTGTCACAGCGATCCCTTGGTCGAAGGGATCGCGTCGCCCAGCCGCGCGTCGGGCTCCACGGCCATGCGCAGGGCGCGGGCCAGCGCCTTGAAGCAGGCCTCGGCCACGTGGTGGGCGTTGGTGCCGGCCTTCTGCGTCACATGCAGGGTGACCAGCGCGTTCATGGCGAAGGCGCGGAAGAACTCCTCGAACAGCTCGGTGTCCATCTCGCCCACCTTGTCGCGCGTGAACGTGACCGACCAGGCCAGGAACGGGCGGCCGGAGATGTCGATCGCCGCCTCCGCCAGCGCCTCGTCCATCGGCACCAACGCATGGCCGAAGCGCCGGATGCCGCGCTTGTCGCCCAGCGCCTGGGCCAGGGCCTTGCCCAGCACGATGCCCACGTCCTCGGCGGTGTGGTGGAAATCGATATGCAGGTCGCCCTTGGCCGCCACGGTCAGGTCGAACAGCGCGTGCCGGGCCAGCGCCGTCAGCATGTGGTCCAGGAAGCCGATGCCGGTGGCCACCTGCGCCCGGCCGGACCCGTCGAGGTCCAGGCTCAGCGCGATGTCGGTTTCCGAGGTGGTGCGGGTGAGGCTGGCGGTGCGCGGCATGGCGCGCTCACTACCCGAAAAGCCGGCCCAGCCGCAAACCTGCTTGTTGCGCAAAGGGCTCGGTGGCGGCGATCCTGTCATGCTTTGTCACGCAGGAGGGCTGCATGGCCGACGCCGACATGCTCCGCCGCCTCGCCCTGGCCCTGCCGGGGGCCACGGAGGGGCCGCATTTCGACCGCACCGCGTTCCGCGCCCGGGTGATCTTCGCCGTGCTGGCGCCGGACGGGGCCTCCGCCACGCTGAAATTCACGCCGGAGGAGCAGGCGTTCCGCTGCACCATCGCCCCTGAAGCCTTCGCCCCCACCCCGGATGCCTGGGGCCGCCAGGGCTGGACACGGGCCACGCTGGCGGCCCTGGCGGAGGCGGAGCTGGCGTCGGCGCTGGAGGCGGCCTGGAAGACCGCCCAGGCCAGGCCCGCCCGGAAGCCGCGCAAGCGGGCCTGACCCGCCGGGCGCGCGCCTTGCCCACCCGGGCCGGGTGTCCCATCTAGCGCGCCATGCAGCACACTCCTTCCTCCCCCCACGACCCCGTGGGCTGGCACGGCACCACCATCCTGTGCATCCGCCGCGACGGCCGCGTCGCCATGGCCGGCGACGGCCAGGTGAGCCTCGGCAACACCGTCATCAAGGGCAACGCGCGCAAGGTGCGGCGCATCGGCGGCGGGGCCGTGCTGGCGGGCTTCGCCGGCGCCACCGCCGACGCCTTCACCCTGCTGGAGCGGCTGGAGGCAAAGCTGGAGCGCTTCCCGAACCAGCTGGAACGCGCCTGCGTGGAACTCGCCAAGGACTGGCGCACCGACCGCTACCTGCGCCGCCTGGAAGCCATGATGGCCGTGGCCGACAAGGACCGCCAGTTCACCCTCACCGGCAACGGCGACGTGCTGGAGCCGGAGGACGGCGTGATCGCCATCGGCTCCGGCGGCAACTTCGCCCTGGCCGCCGCCCGCGCCCTGATGGAAATGCCCGGCCTCAGCGCCGAGGAGGTGGCGCGCCGCGCCATGAAGATCGCCGCCGACATCTGCGTCTACACCAACCACTCCCTGATCGTGGAAACCCTCTGAAAACGGGGAAAAGTTTTTTGCTTCTTTTTTTCAAAAAAGAAGAAAGACCGTTCTTTCTTGAAAGAAAGAACCAAAGAACTTTTCCAACTTAGGACTCGCTCCATGGACGTTCCTACGTATTCTCCGCGAGAAATCGTCTCCGAGCTGGATCGCTTCATCGTCGGCCAGGGCGATGCCAAGCGCGCCGTGGCCATCGCGCTGCGCAACCGCTGGCGCCGCCAGCAGCTGCCCGACGGGCTGCGCGAGGAGGTGGTGCCGAAGAACATCCTGATGATCGGCCCCACCGGCTGCGGCAAGACCGAGATCGCCCGCCGCCTCGCCCGCCTCGCCCAGGCACCGTTCCTGAAGGTGGAGGCCACCAAGTTCACCGAGGTCGGCTATGTCGGCC
>CANHCJ010000240.1 GCA_947458025.1 Rhodospirillales bacterium
CGCGTCTGGGGCGGGCGAGCTATCTCGGCGCGCGGGCGGTGGGGGCGCCGGATGCGGGGGCGGCGGCGGTGGCGGTGTGGTGGCGATCGCTCGTGCCGCGTTGACCTGATCGCGACCGCCCTGGCGACGGCTTGACATGGGCAGGGCCGTATTGCCGGGCGTTCGGGTCCGCGCCTATCGTTCCCGCAAGAGGCTCGGATCGGCCGGGCATCCTGGACTGTTGGCCGAAGGGCCGGCGGGCTCTTTCCCGGGAGGTGCCCAGATGCGCAAGATTCTCGTTGCTGGCTGCGAGCAGGAAATATCGTCGTTCAATCCGCATCCCAGCCGGTATGAGGATTTCGCGGTCTTGCGCGGCCAGGCGTTGCGGGAGGCACATGCCGGCGCGGATACCTGCATTCGGGGTGCCATCGACGTTCTCGGCGCCAGGAACGACCTGGAGCTGGTGCCGGTCTATTTTGCGTCGGCCTGCAGCGCCGGGCCGTTGTCGCAGGGGGGCTTCGAGCGTCTGGCCCAGGAATTCCTGCAGGCGATCGCCGGGGCGATGGGGCCGGATGTGGCGGGGGTGTATCTTTCGCTGCACGGCGCGATGGGGGCGATCGGCGAACTCGATCCGGAGGGCCATCTGCTGCAGGGCACGCGGGCCATTGTCGGGGCGCAGATTCCCCTTGTGATCTCGCTCGACCTGCATGGCGTGCTGACCGGCCGCATGCTGGCGAACTGCGATGCGATTGCGGTGTACCACACCTATCCGCACAACGATTTCACCAGCACCGGCCAGCGCGCGGCCCGGCTTCTGGAAGCGATGCTGGATCGCGGCGCCCGGCCGGTGATGGCGCGGATCTTCATGCCGGCGCTGGTGCGCGGCCCCGAGCTGGTCACCGCCACGGGCCTGTATGGCCGCGTGATCGACCGGGCCAAGGCGATGGAAACCGGCGGCGAGGCGATGTCGGCGGCGGTGCTGATCGGCAACCCCTTCACCGATGCGCCGGAGCTTGGCTCGCAGGCGCTGGTGGTGACGGACAACGATCCGGAGCAGGCGCGGCGCCTGGCAATGGAGCTGGCGGAGGCGTTCTGGGCCGATCACGAAAAGATGGTGGCGGAGCTTGTGGGCTTGCCCGAGGCGATGGCGGATGCCCTCAGCCAGCCGGGGCCGGTCACGTTCACCGATGCCGCCGATGCCCCCAGCAGCGGCGCCTCCGGCGACAGCAACACCATCCTGGCGGCCCTGCTGGCAGCAGGCTATCGCGGGCGGGCGATCATGCCGATGGTCGATGCCCCGGCGGCGGCCCGGGCGCACGCGGCGGGAGTGGGCGCGCGCCTGCGGGTCTCGCTGGGCGGCACGATCGATCCGGCGCGGTTTCCGCCGCTGGAACTGGAGGTCGAGGTGGAGCGCCTGGGCGACGGGGAGTACCTCCACGCCTTCTCGGGGATGCCCGCCCATGCCGGGCCGACGGCGGTGCTGCGGCACGGCGAGATCCGCATCGTGGTGGTGACCCATGCGGTGTTCATGATGGATCGCGAGATCTTCGTGGCGCACGGGCTGGACCCGGAGCAGGCCGATATCATCGTGGTCAAGTCGCCGGGGGCGGCGCTGCGGTTCTTCACCTTTGCGCGCCGGAACCATGTGCTCGACATTCCCGGCGCGACATCGGCGAACCTGAGGAGCCTTGGCCACACTGTCTGCCCGCGGCCGATGTTTCCGCTGGATGAGGACGTGGTCTTTCACCCGAAGGTGGAGATTTTTCCGGGCGGAGTGCGGGGGGCGGCCTGATCGCCGCCCCGACATTCTTCCGTTGCGCTGAAGCCGCTACGGCCCCCCGATCGTCCCTGCACTTCTCAGCGCCTCGATCTCCGCCTCCGAATACCCCGCGCCCCGCAAAATCTGCCGGCTATGTTCGCCGTGTTCGGGGTGGCGCATGGCCGGGACCTTGTCTTCGCCGGTGATGGTGAAGGGGCTGTCGATGGTGAGGAAGTCGCTGTCGGCCATCGGCTTGATGATGCCGGCGGCGCGAGCCTGTTCGTCCGCGGCGGCTTCCTCCACGGTGCCGACGATGCCGAAGGTGAGGCCGGCGGCGTCCAGCGTCTTGCGCCAGTAGGCCAGCGGGTGCTGGGCGAAGGCTTCGTCGAAGATCATCTGCAGGGCGCGGGCGTTGGTGCGGCGGGCGTCCATGTCGATGAAGCGGGGGTCTTCGACCAGCTCGGGGCGGCCGACCGCCTTGGCGATGGCGGGCCATTGGCGGACTTCGCTGGTGAGTGCGAGGAGGAAGTGGCGGCCGTCGCCGGCGGTGTAGAGGCCGCCCAGGGCGCGCTGCGTCTGTTCACGCGGCGGGCGGATGGGGGTGGGGGCGCCGACGAGGGCGGCCTGGACCAGGAAGGCGTTGGACCACATGCCGTTGGCGAGCAGGGAGGCGCGGACCTCGCCGCCCTTCCCGGTGCGTTCGCGGCGCAGCAGGGCGGTGACGATGCCGGCGTAGAAGGCCATGCCGGTGGGGTGGTCGCCCATGCCGGCCACGGAGCCGGCGGGCAGCACGTTCGCGCCGGCGCGCACCTGGTCCATCAGGCCGGAGCGGGCCCAGAAGGCGGTGAGGTCGAAGCCGGTCTTGCCGGATTCCTCGCCTTCCTCGCCATAGGCGGTGAAGGAGCCGTAGATCAGGCGCGGGTATTTCTCCGCGAAATCGGCGTAGCGCACGCCCAGGCGCTCGCGCACGGGCAGCGGCAGGTTGGTGATGAACACGTCGGTGGTTTGCAGCAGGCGATCCAGCACGGCCTTGCCGGCAGGGGCCTTGAGGTCGATGGCCAGGCCCAGCTTGTTCCGGTTGTCGGTCATGTAGGGGTAGTTGTGCGGGGAGATGGGCAGGCCGGGCCTGGTGTGGGCGTAGCGCCAGGGCTCGCCCTCGTTCGGGGCCTCGATCTTGATCACCTCGGCGCCGAAATCGGCCAGCACGGTGGCCGCGGTGGGGGCGGCGATGTAGCTGGCGCAATCGATGACCTTGAGGCCGGCGAAGAGGGGGGCTTCTGCGGCCATGAAGGCGGTCTCCTTGTTCGTTTCCCTGGCGGGCGCGTTTCCTGCGGTATCGTGACAAGCGGCCAGCGTGAGTCAATGCGGGGATGTTGACAATCGCCGGGCGGGGGCGCGGAATCCTGGCTCCGCGTGGGCGGAGGGGGAAGCATGTCGGCAAGCGAGGCGATGGCGGGGGCGGCGAGCACCGTGGGCGCGATCGATTGCGACCTGCATCCGGCGGTGCCGAATGCCAAGGCGCTGATGCCCTACATGGACGAGTACTGGCGCGAGCACATGCTGCGGCGCGGGCTGGACAGCGAGAACTACGACCTGATGGCGTTTCCGCCGGCCGCGCCCATCAACGTGCGGCCGGACTGGAAGCCGAAATCGGGGCTGCCGGGCAGCTCGCTGGCGGTGCTGCAGGAACAGGCGCTGGACAAGCTCGGCGTGTCCTCGGCCATCTGCAACGTGCTGCATGGCGCGCAGGCGGTGATGAGCGAGGATCTTTCGGCCGCGCTGTGCCGGGGCGTGAACAACTGGGTGGCCGCCGAGCTGCTGGACCGCGACCCGCGGCTGCGCGCCTCCATCCTGGTGCCGCAGCACAGCGGGGAGCTGGCGGCCGAGGAGATCGAGCGGCTGGCCGGCGACCGGCGCTTCGTGCAGGTGCTGATGCTGGCGATGGCGGAGCTGCCGCCGGGGCGGCGGCAGATGTGGCCGATCTATCGCGCCGCCGAGAAGCACGGGCTGCCGATCGGGCTGCATGCCGGCTCCACCTTCCGGCATCCGCCCAGCGCGGGCGGGTGGGGGTCCACCCTGCTGGAGGACTATGTTTCGTATGCGCAAGGCATGTCGGCGGCGCTGAACTCGCTGCTGGTGGAAGGGGTGTTCCAGAAATTCCCCGACCTGCGCGTGGTGCTGATCGAATCGGGCGTGACCTGGCTGCCGGCGAGCATGTGGCGGCTGAACAAGACTTGGCGCGGGGTGCGCAGCGAGGTGCCGTGGCTGAACCGGCTGCCCGGGGACATCATCCGCGAGCGCGTGCGCCTCACGGCCCAGCCGCTGGACGCCGCCGATGGCACGGCGCTGGGGCGGGTGCTGGACCAGCTGGGCAGCGACGACATGCTGCTGTTCGCCAGCGATTATCCGCATTGGCACTATGACGGGAGCGATCCCGTGCCGGCGGGGATTCCGCCGGCGATGCTGCGCAAGATGATGGTGGATAACCCGCGCGCGACGTATTCGCGCCTTTAGGAAGGAAGGGCGTTCTTTTTTGAAAAAAAGAACCAAAAAACTTTTCCTCGCTGGCACGCGTGCCGGTCGCCCGGCGCGGGCGCAAACGGATGAAGTTTTTTTGCTTCTTTTTGTTCACAAAAAGAAGAATCCTTCCTTCACCCTTTGTCAGGAGACCCCGCGATGAACGTGACTCTCCGCGAGACCCGCATCGACAGCCCCGGGCGCCAGTACATGGGGTTCGTGGATTGCGACGTGCACCCGTTCTTCCGCACGCCGGCGGATTTCGACCCGTGGCTGTCGGCGCATTGGCGCGAGCATCGCATCACGGTGGGCAACCGTTCCCGCCAGCCGCTGCACAAGGGTTCGCTGTATCCGCGCATGTCGCCGGGGAACGGGATGCGGATGGACAGCTGGCCGAAGGATGGCGGGCCGCCGGGCAGCGACCTGGCGCTGATGCAGGAGCAGCTGCTGGACCTGTACGACGTGCGCTATGGCCTGCTGGCGCCGCTGGTGGGCGGGGCGGCGGCGGAGCGCAACGTGGCCTTCGCCGCGGCGATGGCGCATGCGGTGAACGAGTGGCAGGCGGCGGTGTTCTGCGACCCCGATCCGCGGCTGAAGGCCAGCGTGCAGGTCACCATCGAGGACGAGGACGCGGCGATCGCCGAGATCGAGAAGCGGGCCGGCGATGCGCGCTTCGCCCAGGTGAACATCCCGCCGCGCGGGCTGGAGCCGCTGGGGCGGCGGCGCTACCGCAAGATCCTGGCGGCGTGCGCGGCGAACGGCTTCCCGATCTCGCTGCACCTGGGCGGCACCAGCGGCCACGCCTCCACCGGCGGCGGCTGGCCGAGCTACTACCACGAGGAGCACCCCTCCTACGTGCAGACGATGCAGACGCTGGTGATCTCGCTGACCACGGAAGGCGTGTTCGACGAGCTGCCGGACCTCAAGGTGGTGATGGTGGAGGGCGGGTTCGCCTGGTGGCCCTCGCTCGCCTGGCGGCTGGATGCGACCTGGAAGCGGCTGCGGGCGGAGGCGCCGCTGAAGATGGCGCCCAGCGAATACATGCGCCGGCACTTCTGGGTCACCACCCAGCCGATGGAGGAGCCGGAGCGGGCGGAGGACATGCTGCAGACCATCGAGTGGATCGGCCCGGACCGGGTGATGTTCTCCACCGACTATCCGCACTGGGACCAGGACGATCCGCGCTATGCCTTCAAGGTGAAGCTGCCGGATGACTGGGCGCGGCTGATCTACCGCGAGAACGCGCTGGCGCTGTACCGGCTGGACTGAGGGCGACAATGGCGAGCCGGCACGTGGTGGCCGCGGCGGATGAGATTCCGCCCGGCGGGCGCAAGATCGTCACCGTCCGCGGGCGGCAGATCGGGGTGTTCAACCTGGGCGGGGAGTTCTTCGCGCTGATCAATGTCTGCCCGCACCAGGGGGCGAAGCTGTGCGAGGGCGCGATCCTGAGCCAGCTGGTGAGCGACGGGCCCGGCGACTACCGGCTGGCGCGGCACGGGGAGATGATCCGCTGCCCGTGGCATTGCTGGGAGTTCGACATCCGCACCGGGCAGAGCTGGTGCGAGCCGAACGACGTGAAGGCGAAAACCTACAACGTGAAGGTGGAGCCCGGCGGCACGCTGGCCAAGGGGCCGTTCAAGGCGGAGACGCTGGCCGTGGCGGTGGAGCGGGACTACGTGGTGGTGGAGATGTAGCCGATGGCCGGCCCGCGCATCGGCTACCTGCTGCCCACCCGCGAGCAGATCATGCAGGGCCGCCCCGCGGCGCGCCCGCTGCTCGATCTCGCGGCCCGTGCCGAGGGGCTGGGGTTCGATTCCATCTGGATCGGGGATTCGCTCACGGCCCGGCCGCGGCATGATCCGCTGACGCTGCTGGCCGCGGTGGCCGCGCGGGTGCCGCGGGTGCTGCTGGGCACGGCGGTGCTGCTGCCTGCGCTGCGCAACCCGGTGCTGCTGGCGCACCAGGCCGCCACGATCGACCAGATCAGCGAGGGGCGGCTGGTGCTGGGCGTGGGCATCGCCTCCGACGCGCCGAGCATCCGCGCGGAGTTCGAGGCGGCGGGCGTGCCGTTCGAGAAGCGCGTGGGCCGGATGATGGAGGGGCTGCGGCTGTGCCGGGCGCTGTGGCAGGGCGAGCCGGTGGAGTGGGACGGGCGCTGGGTGCTGCGCGGCGCCACGGTGGCGCCGGTGCCGTACCGGGCGGGCGGGCCGCTGCTGTGGATCGGCGGGCACAGCCCGGGCAGCCTGGCGCGAGCCGGGCGGTTCTTCGACGGCTGGTTCCCGCTGGCGCCCGA
>CANHCJ010000241.1 GCA_947458025.1 Rhodospirillales bacterium
CACGGTCAGCCCCGCCCGCCCAGGGTTTGCCGCGCCGCAGCAGAACCGCTAGACCCCCCGCCGCCCCCCAGCAGGAGCCGCAACATGCCCGTGATGTCCGATCGCTGGATCCGCCGCATGGCCACCGACCACGGCATGATCGAGCCCTTCATCGAGACGCAGAAGCGCGAGGGGGTCATCAGCTACGGCCTTTCCAGCTACGGCTACGACGCGCGAGTCGCCGATTCGTTCAAGGTCTTCACCAACGTGGACTCAGCAATCGTCGATCCGAAACAGTTCAACCCGAATTCTTTTGTCGACCGCACCGGCCCGGTCTGCGTCATCCCCCCCAACAGCTTCGCCCTGGCCCACACCGTCGAGTATTTCCGCATCCCGCGCGACGTGCTGGTCATCTGCCTCGGCAAGTCCACCTATGCCCGCTGCGGCATCATCGTGAACGTCACCCCCCTGGAACCGGAATGGGAGGGCCAGGTCACCATCGAGATCAGCAACACCACCCCGCTGCCGGCCAAGATCTACGCCTTCGAGGGCATCTGCCAGTTCCTCTTCATCCAGGGCAACGAACCCTGCGAAACCAGCTACGCCGACAAGGCAGGGAAATATATGGGCCAACGCGGCGTGGCACTTCCCCGGCTCGGTTAAAGTGGTGTACTAAGTTCCCTCGCGCGCCGGTCTCGCTGGTGGCGGCGCGAACGACCTCCAGGGCAGACGGTAACCAGGGCAGACGCTACATGGACAAGTTTCGCATCCGCGGCGGCCGGCCGCTCGAAGGCGCCATCACCATCGGCGGCGCGAAGAACGCCGCCCTGCCCCTGATGGCCGCCGGCCTGCTCACCGCCGAACGCCTCGTCCTCACCAACGTCCCCCTGCTGGACGACATCCGCACCATGGGCATCCTCCTCGCCCAGCACGGCGTGGCGGTGGAAAAGGCCACCAATGACGGCCGCGCGCTCTCCATCGGCGGCCCCATCACCAACACCGAGGCGCCCTACGACATCGTCCGCAAGATGCGCGCCTCCTTCCTCGTCCTCGGCCCGCTCCTGGCCCGAATCGGCGAGGCCCGAGTCTCGCTGCCCGGCGGCTGCGCCATCGGCGCCCGCCCGGTCGACCTCCACCTCAAGGGGCTGGAGCAGATGGGCGCCGAAATCACGCTCGATGCCGGCTACGTCAACGCAAAGGCCCCCGCCGGCGGGCTGCACGGCGCCACCATCGTCCTGCCCTTCCCCAGCGTCGGCGCCACCGAGAACCTGCTCATGGCCGCCAGCCTCGCCGAAGGCCAGACCACGCTGGCCAACGCCGCCCGCGAGCCCGAAATCGCCAACCTCGCGGAATGCCTGGTCGCCATGGGCGCCCGCATCACCGGCATCGGCTCGGACACGCTCACGGTCGAAGGCGTGAAGCGCCTGCACGGCGCCACCGTCGCCATCATCCCGGACCGCATCGAAACCGGCTCCTACGCCTGCGCCGCAGCCATCACCGGCGGCAGCATCCGCCTCAACAACGGCTGCATCAGCCACCTCGGCGCCGTGGTGCGAACCCTCGCCGAAGCCGGCGTGGACATCACGCAAGACGAAGGCGGCGTCACCGTCTCGCGCCGCAACGGCCTGCACGGGATCGACTTCATCACCGAACCCTACCCCGGCTTCCCCACCGACATGCAGGCCCAGCTCATGGCCCTGCTCTGCGTCGCCGAAGGCGCGAGCATGATCACCGAGAACATCTTCGAAGACCGCTTCATGCACGTGCCGGAACTCAACCGCATGGGCGCCCGCATCAACGTCCACGGCGCCTCGGCCATCGTCCGCGGAACCCCCACCCTCTCCGGCGCCCCCGTCATGGCCAGCGACCTGCGCGCCAGCTTCGGCCTCATCGTCGCCGGCCTCGCCGCCACCGGCGAGACCATCGTCAACCGCGTCTACCACCTCGACCGCGGCTACGAAGCCGCCGAGGAAAAACTCGCCGCCTGCGGCGCCCGCATCGAACGCGTCGCGGCGTAAGGCAAGGCCAGGGGCTTTGCCCCTGGACCCCACTGAGGCCTTAGGCCCCAGACCCCATCCCCTTGATTCTCTTCCCTCCCCCCGCGCTTGGCGGGGGGAGTACGGAGGGGGGCGTCGCCCCAAAACGCACCCCCAACGACAACCCCACCCCGGGCACATCGGCGAAACCGGAGCCGCCCCCCCCAAATCGCCCCCAAAACGCCAAGAAGAATTTTTTCAAAAACCATAAAATTTTCCTTCCATCGGTTCCCTGCACGGCATAAATTCCCGAAATGCCGCATGTCACCCCGGCCACTGCCGTCGCCTTCCGCACCGCCCTCGGGGCGGCTGGGGACGCGCGTCCGCATGTCGGCATCACCCTGGTGGCCCTGATCCTCGGCCTGCTCGCGCGCCTGTTCCGCCGCGCCGACGCCACCTGGCACCACCTCCCCCTCGACCACGACGACACGTACACCGATCCGTACGCCGAGGATTTCGTCTACGTCATCCCCTTCGTCGGCCGCGCCCTGCACGCCATCTGCGTCGAAGCCGGCCTCGTCCCCGGCTGGATCTTCGCCGGCCGGCCCTGCCGCGGCATGCGCGCACTCCCCAACCGTACGCACACCCGCACCAGGACTCTCGCCGCCCGCGCGCCCCCAAGCCCCTCTTTGTCCCGCGCCTGAATTACCCTCGCATTGGGGGGCGATGAAGCTTGTACATTTATATTAGTAAATTCTAATATGAAGGAGTCTGGGGCCGTCGGCCCCAGCGGGTCCAGGGCAGAGCCCTGGCCTTCCTTTTGCATCCCAGCACCCCACCCACCCCAATTCCCGCACCGCACAATCCCGGCTATCTCCTCCCCCGGAGAATGGAGCCAGAAATGACCGCCGCCTTCCGCGCCGAAGCTCAGGAGCCGGACGTCACCGGCCCGCTGATCCTTGCCCTCCCCAAGGGCCGCATTCTCAAGGAATGTGCGCCGCTGCTGCATGCGGCCGGCATCCATCCTCATCCCGACTATGCCGACGAGGACAGCCGCGCGCTCCGTTTTGCCACTGACGAC
This sequence comes from Rhodospirillales bacterium, assembly GCA_947458025.1. GTDB lineage: Bacteria > Pseudomonadota > Alphaproteobacteria > Acetobacterales > Acetobacteraceae > CAMDGX01. The sequence goes on from CANHCJ010000241.1 coordinate 3,037, forward strand.
CCTGGCCTGGATGTGGTTCGCGTCCGCAGTTTCGATGTCGCCACCTTCGTGGCCTTCGGCGCCGCCCAGATCGGCATTTGCGGCGCGGACGTGCTGATGGAGTTCGACTATCCCGAGATCTACGCCCCGCTCGATCTCGGCATCGGCGCCTGCCGCGTCTCGGTGGCCGAGCCGAAGGCCACCGCGGGCACCGACGACCCCAGCACCTGGTCGCGCATCCGCGTGGCCACCAAGTATCCCAACATCGCCCGCCGCCACTATGCCAGCCGCGGCATCAACGCCGATGTGGTGCACCTGAACGGCGCGATGGAGCTGGCCCCCGCCCTCGGCCTCACCCGCGTCATCGTGGACCTGGTGGCCACCGGCTCCACGCTGAAGGCCAACGGCCTGGTGGAGACGGAGGTCATCGCCAAGGTCACCAGCCGCCTCATCGTCAACCGCACCGCGCTGAAGACGCGCCCGGAGGCCATCGGCGCCATGATCGCCCGCTTCCGGGATGCGCTCGCCTCCCTCGCATGAAGCGCCTCGACACCCAGGCCCCGGGCTTCGAGGCCGAGTTCGCCGCCCTGCTCAACCAGGCGCGCGAGACCACCTCGAACGTGGGCGACACCGTCGCCGCCATCATCGCGGACGTGCGCGCCCGCGGCGACGAAGCCCTCTGCGAGTACACCACCCGCTTCGACCGCATGGCGATCACCCCCGATCGCCTGCGCATCACCGAGGCCGAGATCGAGGCCGCCACCGCCACCGTGCCGGCCGACCTCCTCGAAGCCCTCGATGTCGCCGCCCGCCGGATCGAGGTGTTCCACCGCGCCCAGCTCCCGCAGGATCTCCGGATGGACGATCCCGAGGGCCTCACGCTCGGCATGCGCTGGAACGCGCTCGATGCCGTCGGCCTCTACGTCCCCGGCGGCAAGGCGGCCTACCCGTCCTCGGTGCTGATGAACGCCATCCCCGCCCGCGCCGCCGGCGTCGCCCGCATCGCCATGTGCGTGCCCACGCCCGATGGCGTGCTGAACCCGCTGGTGCTCGCCGCCGCACGCCGCGCCGGCGTGTCGGAAATCTACCGCGTCGGCGGCGCCCAGGCCGTCGCCGCCCTGGCCTGGGGCACCGCCACCATCGCCCCGGTCGACCGCATCGTCGGCCCCGGCAACGCCTATGTCGCCGAAGCCAAGCGCCAGGTCTTCGGCCGCGTCGGCATCGACAGCATTGCCGGCCCCTCCGAAGTCGTCATCCTCGCCGACGCCGCCCAGGACCCCCGCCGCATCGCCGTCGATCTCCTCGCCCAGGCCGAGCACGGCGAGGACAGCCAGTCCATCCTGATCACCGACAGCGCCAGGCAGGCCGAAGCCGTCGCCCGCGCCGTCGAAGCCGAAATCCCCACCCTCCCCCGCGCCGCCATCGCCGGCGCGTCCTGGCGGGACTACGGCGCCATCATCACGGTGCGCGATTGGGAGGAAGGCACCGCGCTGGTCGACCGCCTGGCGCCCGAGCACCTGCAGATCATGACGGCGGAGCCCGAGGCCCTCTTCGCCCGCATCCGCCACGCCGGCGCGGCCTTCCTCGGCGCCTTCTCGCCGGAAGCGGTGGGGGACTACGTCGCCGGCCCCAACCACGTCCTGCCCACCGGCCGCACCGCCCGCTTCGCCTCCGGCCTCAGCGTCTTCGATTTCCTCAAGCGCACCACCTGGCTTTCGGCCACGCCCGCCGGCCTCTCCCGCATCGGCCCCGCCGGCATCGCGCTCGCGGAGGCCGAGGGCCTGCAGGCCCATGCCCGCAGCATCGCCCTTCGCTTGAACGGGCCGAACTAGGCCCCACATCGCCGAAAACGCACTTCGTTCCCGCACATCTGCCTGATGCGCGCCCGCGCGCCTTGACCGGCGCGGGCCCGGTCATCATGGTGCCCGCCGATTGCCGACCCCCACCGCCAGCACAAGAGGCCTGATGTCCAAGGAAGATATGATCGAGTTCAGCGGCACCGTGATGGAGCTGCTCCCCAACGCGATGTTCCGCGTGAAGCTCGACAACGAGCACACGATCCTCGCCCACACCAGCGGCAAGATGCGCAAGAACCGCATCCGCGTCCTGGCCGGCGACCGTGTGAACGTGGAGATGACGCCCTACGACCTTTCCAAGGGCCGCATCACGTTCCGATTCAAGTAGCGGCCGCCGCCACGGCCAGCGTGCCTCTCATCCTCGCCTCGGCCAGCCCGCGCCGGCTGGCCCTGCTGGCGCAGATCGGCATCACCCCGGATGCGGTGGTGCCCACCGACATCGACGAAACGCCGCTGAAGGGCGAGCTGCCCCGCCCCCATGCCCAACGCCTCGCCCGCGCCAAGGCGCAGGCCGCCCATCGCGACGGCGCCTTCATCCTCGCCGCCGACAGCGTGATCGCGGTCGGCCGCCGCATCCTGCCGAAGGCGGAAACCGAGGCCGAGGCGCGCCAGTGCCTCGCCCTGCTCTCCGGCCGCCGCCACACCGCCATCACCGCCGTGGTGCTGCACGGCCCCGATGGCCGCCGCGCCGAGCGCGTGGTGGAAACCGCCGTCGCCTTCGCCCGCCTCACCGCCCCGCAGGTGGAAGCCTATCTCGCCAGCGGGGAATGGCAGGGCAAGGCGGGCGGCTACGCCATCCAGGGTGCGGCGGCGGCGCATATCCGCTTCCTCTCCGGCAGCCATTCCGGCGTGGTCGGCCTGCCGCTGTTCGAAACCGCGCAGCTGCTGCGCGGCCTCGGCTACCACCTGCCGTGATCATCCGCGCCTCCGCGAGCCCCGGCGAGATCCGCGCCGTGGCCTGCGACGGCGACGTGCCGCTGGACTACGCCCTCGACCGCCCCGGCAGCCCGGATGGCGTCGGCGACCTCCACCGCGGCCGCATCCTGGCCCACCTGCCCGCCCTGGCCGGCAGTTTCGTGAAGCTGCACGACGGCCCCGAGGGCTTCCTGCCCGACAGCCAGGGCGGCGGCGCGCCGGAGGGCACCATCCTGCCCGTGCGCATCACCCGCGCCGCCCAGGCCGGCAAAGGCCCCCGCCTCACCGCAAAGATCGCGGAGCCCATCGAACCCGGCCCGCTCGCCCTGCTCCGCCGCGGCCCGGGCGCCGTGGAACGCCTCGCCGCCCTGCATCCCGCGGCCCCGATCGAACTGGACGACCCCGCCCTGTTCGCCGCCCTGCGCCCCAGGCTGGGCGAGCGCCTGCGACTCGTTCCCCAGGCGTTCCCCGAGTCGCTGGAGTCGCAGCTTGATTCGCTTGCCGAATCGCACGCCGCCCTGCCCGGCGGCGCCCGCATGACCGTCCACCCCACCCCGGCGCTGACCGCCATCGACCTCGACCTCGCCACCGCCAGCGCCGCCCGCGGCGCGAAATCCCGCACCCACGAACAGGCCAACCGCGCCGCCCTGCCCGCGCTGGCCCGCCAGATCCGCCTGCGCAACCTCTCCGGCGCCATCGTGATCGACCTCGCCGGCCTCTCGCCCAAGCGCCGCGCCGCCCTCGGCCCCGCCCTC
>CANHCJ010000242.1 GCA_947458025.1 Rhodospirillales bacterium
CGCCGCCGGGCTGCTCTGGCCGCGCGCCGCCGGCCTGCCCGACCCGTCGGACCCGCGCACCACCCTCGCCCAGGTGGAAGACGCCGTGGCGCGCACCCTGCTGGTGCCGGAGATCACCACGGCGGAGCTGGCCGAACTGCTCCCGGCCGGCGCCCCCACGCTGCTGCTGGACGTGCGCGAGCCGGAGGAATTCGCCCAGAGCCGCATCCCTGGCGCGGTGCGCATCGCCCCGGGCGCACCGGCTTCCGAGCTGCTCGCCCGCCACGGCGCGGCGATGCACGGCGCCCATGTGGTGTTCTACTGCGCCGTCGGCTGGCGCTCCGGCCTGATGCTGGAGGGGCTGCAGACCGCGGCGGCGCAGGCGGGCGCGCTCTCCCTGCGCAACCTGCGCGGCGGCATCTTCCGCTGGCACGCCGAGGGCCGGGCGCTGGACGGGGGGCCGGGCGTGCACCCCTTCGATACCGCCTGGGGCCGGCTGCTGCGCCGCACCCTCGGCGGCTGACCCGCTTCGCTTCATCCCCCGCGCCACCCCGCTACCCCGGCGCATCGTTCAGCGCCCAGTCATAGCCGTCCCCGGCAATGCCGACCGCCCCGGCGAGGGCCGCGGCCAGGGCCGGGGCGGCATGGCGGCGCAGGTGGTCCAGCACGCCCTGCTCGCCGGCGCCGAAATCCGCGCGGTACTTCCGGTAGATGGAGGAGACATGCAGCCACCCGTCCGGCAGCACGGCAACGCCGCGCGGGTGGTTCACGTACTCCGCCGCCGCCGCCTCCAGCTCCGCCTCCAGCGTGGCCGCCCGCCAGGCGCGCGGGCGCAGATTGGGGCAGCCGATCGAGGCGCAGTTCAACGTGTAGTGCACGCGCGGGTCGCCGAAGCCGGGGCGCATCGTGCCGTGCTCGATGTCGTCGAGCGACAGGCGCCGGCCCTCCACCGTCACCAGCCGGGTGCGCCAGGGCCCGAAATACCCCTTCGGATCGAACGGCACCCCGCTGGACCGGATCTCGCGGATCGAGGCCACCGGATAGCGCGCCAGCACCACCTGGAGCGTGAGCGCGTTGTACAGGTTGGCCCAGAAGGCGAAGGCCTCCGCCCGCGCCATGGCCGAGGGGCGAGCCTGCGCCGCCGCCGCGATCCAATGGTCCAGCGCCGCGCGATCGGCCGGCGCCGCCTGCCAGGCCGCATAGCGCACGCGGGCCACCCCATCCGGGTGCGCCACCACGTAGCGCGCCAGCAACGGGTCGAGCGCCTCCGGCGTGCCGGCAGGCGCGGGCCTGGGCGTCGAGACGGGTGGGGGGTCTGTCATCCTGTGGCGAGGCACATCGGGGTCCTGCATCGGTGGCGCCGCGCCTTTCGGGTCGGCGTGCTGCCTGGCGCAGCCTACGGCGGGAGACTCGCGGCGGGCGAGGGTGTGACACCCCTCCCGCACCGCCCCCGCCCCGCCTAAGCTGGGCCGAGCACAGGGAGGCGCCCATGCCGCATGTCGAGATCCGCCCGGCCCGCCCGGAGGAAATGGCCGAGTACGCCCGCCAGGCCGCCCGCCAGCTCGCCATGGCGGAGTCGCTGTTCGAAGGCATGGACCCCGCCTGGACCCTGTGCGCCGTGGTGGATGGCGCCATCGCCACCACCTACGCCGCCTGGCCACTGCAGATCCGCCTGGCCGGCCGCGCGGTGCGCATCGCCGGCGTGACCCAGGTCTCCACCCACCCCGCCCATCGCCGGCGCGGCTACCTGCGCGCGGTGAGCCGCCGGCACTTCGAAACCCTGCACGAAAAGCGCGAGACCGCCTTCGCCGGGCTGCATCCGGCCTGGGTGGCGCTGTACCAGCGCTACGGCTACGGCAGCGTCCACCAGCGTCACACCTACCGCATCGCCCCGCGCGACATCGCCTTCCACCGGGCGCTGGCCCCGGCCGGCACGCTGCGCGAGCTGGACCCGGCGGCCGACTTCGCCACGCTGGTGGACGTGTACCGGCAATACCGCGAACCCCGCACCGGCCTGGTGCATCGCGGCCGCGCCATGTGGGAGGCCGGCCCGCTGCAAACCCCGCCCGCCGGGCACCGGCGCGTGGTGCTGGCCTACCAGGAGGCGGGCCAGACGCTCGGCTACGTCGCCTACCACCACGGCAGCTCCGCCCGGCCGCGCCCGCTGGTGATCACCGACCTCTTCGCCCTCACGCCCGCCGCCCACCAGGCGCTGTGGCAGGCGCTCGCCTCCTACGACAACGTGGAGGAGATCCTGTGGGACAACGCGCCCGCCGACGACCCGCTGCCGCTGATGCTCGCCGAGCCGCGCCACCTCAACCGCGGCATGCGCGACGGCATCATGGCCCGGCTGGTGACGGTGGAGGACGCGATGGCCCAACGCCCCTATGCCGCCGCCTCCGAGCTGCGCTTCACGCTGGCCGACGCGTTCTGTCCGTGGAACCAGGGCAGCTGGCGCATCGCCACCTCGCCGGAAGGCGGCCATGCCAGCCGCATCGACGGGCAGGACACCGACTTCACCCTGGCGCCCGATACCCTGGCCTCCCTCGTCTTCGGCCGGTTCAGCGCCAGCGAGGCCGCCGCCGCCGGGCTGCTGGAGGGCGTCCGCAACCCCGACGCGCTGGCGCGCTGGAACGAGGTGCTGCGCCTGGCCCACCCGCCGCACGAGGCCGAGCATACTTGGTAGCAGCCCCCTGCCGGTGGCAGATTGCCAGCCTTACCCGGAGACCCCGATGACCGAAACGCTTGCCCGCATCCAGCCGCTCGTGCCCGAGCTCGTCGCCATCCGCCGCGACATCCATGCCCACCCGGAGATGGGGCTGGAGGAAACCCGCACCGCCGCCCTGGTGGCCAGCAAGCTGCGCGAATGGGGCGTGGCGTTCGAGGAGGGCATCGGCAAGACCGGCATCGTCGCCACCATCCGCGGCCGGCTGCCCGGCCAGCGCGCCATCGGCCTGCGGGCGGACATGGATGCGCTGGCGATCGTGGAGCAGACCAACCTGCCGCACGCCTCCCAGACCCCGGGCGTGATGCATGCCTGCGGGCATGACGGGCACACCACCATGCTGCTCGGCGCCGCCCGCGCGCTGCAGGAGAACCCGGATTTCGCCGGCACTGTGCACCTGATCTTCCAGCCGGCCGAGGAAGGCCGCGGCGGGGCGCTGGCCATGCTGGCCGACGGGCTGCTGGAGCGTTTCCCCTGCGACACGCTGTACGGCATGCACTGCTCGCCCGGCATGCCCATCGGCCGCTTCGGCATCCGCCGCGGCGCGGCCATGGCCGGCGGCTGCATGTTCCACGTGACCTTCACCGGCAAGGGCGGCCATGGCGGGGCCACGCCGCACCTGTCGATCGACCTGTCGATCATCCAGGCGCATTTCGTCCTCGGCCTGCAAACGATCGTGGGCCGCAACATCTCCGCCTTCGACCCCGCCGTGATCAGCGTGGGCCATATCGGCGGCGGGGACCGCGAGTCCGCCAACGTGATGCCGGCGGAGATGACCGTGTCGGGCACCGCGCGGCACTACAACGACGCGACCAAGGAGATCATCGAGCGCCGCATCACCGAGCTGGCCGAGGGGCTGGCGAAGCTGCACGGCGCGGGGGTGAAGGTGGAGTTCGTCTGGGTCGCCGAGCCGCTGGTGAACGCCGACGGGCCGACCGACGTGGCCATCGCCGCCGCCGCCTCCGTGGTGGGCGAGGGCGCGGTGAACCCGGCCATGCCGGCCACCGGCGGCGGCGAGGACTTCGCCTACATGCTGAAGCAGAAGCAGGGCGCCTTCATCCGCATCGGCAACGGCGATTCCTCCGGCGTGCACACGCCGACCTTCGACTTCAATGACGAGGCGATCCCGTATGGGGTGGCGTATTGGGTGGAGTTGGTGAAGCAGGAACTCAAGCTTTAAGAGTCTTCTTTTTTCTGAAGAAAAAAGAAGCAAAAAAGACTTTCCGACTTTGCGCCCGGGCTCGTCTCGGCGCAAAGTCGGAAAAGTTTTTTGGTTCTTTTTTTCAAAAAAGAACATCCTTCCTGAACCCTGCATTCGCCTTGGGAAACTCCATCCGCGCCGAGCTGCCGATGCCCGTGAGGCAGAGCTGGTTCACCTTGAGATCCCCCGCGATGGAGAGCAGCGCGAAGGCCTCGCTGGGGCTCACGCCAAGCTTGCCCTGCATCAGCGCCATCATGCTTCGCGTGGCGAGTTGCGCCGCCTCCTCGAAGCGCGGCGCAGCGGCGGTGGTGATCCAGAGCCGGTCGGTTTCCATCCAGGGCCACTCCTGGGCGGCCCCCTTCTCCATGCTGAGGCGCAGGTGCACGCGCCCGCCGATTTCCACGCCGCTGCCGCTGATCTCGCCGTCGCCCATCGTGGCGTGCAGGTCGCCGACGTAGAACTGCGCGCCGGCCACGCGCACCGGCAGGTGGATGCGGGTGCCGACGGCGAGGCGGTTGTTGTCCATGTTGCCGCCGTGCCGGCCGATATAGGCGGTGGCGATGGCCTCCTCCGGCGCGCAGGCCATCACGCCGATCATCGGGCGGATCGGCAGGCGCAGGGCGCCGAAGCGGGCCTGGTTGTCCTCGATGGTCACGATGGTGGTCTCGGTGCGGTTCACGAGGCCCGTGATCAGCCCTGCATCGGGCTTGACCATCACGAAGCCCTGCTGGTCCAGGTCGATGCGCAGCACCTCCACCACCAGCGCATCGCCGGGGGCCGCGCCCTCGATGCGGATTGGGCCGGTGGCGGGGTTGGTTTTGGGAAAGCGGTCGGTGAAGACCGGGGCGGTGGCCGCCTCGTCCTCCGGGCGCTTCAGCTTGCCGGAGCGGGCGTCGTGGGTTTCCACCATCACCTCGCAGGGCGCCTGCACCACTAGGCGCGGCGGGGCCTCGGGGTCGATGGCGAAGGCGAGCTCGCTGCGGTCGAGGAAGTGGATCGGGGTCATGCGGGGTCCTCCCGCGCCGAGACTAGCCTGGCCTTAGCCGTGGGTTAATCGCGGCGCGGCACGGTTCGGCCGATCCCAGCCGATGGAGCCCGCGCCATGGTCTTCCGCCTTGCCCTTCGCGCCGCCGCGCTGCTGCTGCCGCTGCTGGCCGCCCCGGCCTTGGCGGGGCCGGTGCTGATGACCCATTTCGCCAGCGAGCAGGCGTTCCGCGACCACCTGGCCGCGCGCGGGGCGGATGTTCTGTCGGACCTGCTGGTGATGGCCCGCGGGCGCAGCGGCAACAACGCCCTCGGCGGCGCCTGGGAGGTGGGGCTGATGTTGCCGCAGGAGGCCACGGCGCTGGCACCGGCGGCGAGCGCGCAGCTGTACTGGCCGCAATCGGGCGACGGGCATCCCTGGGTGCCGTTCTCGCTGTCGCGCCTGGGCGAGGAACTGGTGTTCACCGTGGGCGGCGCCACCACGCGGCAGGAGGCGCCGGGCTTCGCCGCCGTCACCGCGCTGGGGCTGGAGGCGCGGGCCACCGGCCAGGGCGAGACCACCATCCTGCGCAGCCTGGCGCTGGATGGCGACCGGCTGCCGGAGGGCAACGTGAACGCGCAGGGCGCCAACCCCGACCACGCGCTGCTGGAGGGGCTGTCGGGCGACTTCACCCTGACCGGCGAGGCGCGGCTGCGCTGGGCGCATGACCTGGACATGGCCGACCCCTCGCGGCTGTTCTTCCAGCTGTCGGGCTATGCGCTGGCGCCGGCCGGGCTGCTGGTGGTGGAGGCGCCGGCGGCGTTCACCATGGAGGCGATGATCCCGGAGCCGGGCAGCGCGCTGATGCTGCTGGCCGGCGCGGCCGGGCTGGTGTGCCTGCGGGGGCGGCGTGGCCGGGGAGCGCTTGCGGAAGGCGCCGAGGGGGATGGTAGCGGCGGACGGATTTGAACCGCCGACCAAGGGATTATGATTCCCCTGCTCTACCGCTGAGCTACGCCGCCATCCCACCCTCGCGGAGGAGCGGCACATAGACCCGGCCGGCGCAGCCCGTCAACAGCGCAGTGCGGCGGCCTGCTAATCCGGCCGCACCACCTGGTAGAGGGTGAAGAAGCTGCCCCGATGCACCGGGCGCAGCGCCGGCGGCAGCAGCGCGTCGGCGCCGAAATGCAAGCCGATCGCCATGTCGAACTGCCGCGGCCAGTCCGCCCAGTAGGCCACCCGGCCCGTGGCATCGACGCGCGGGCGCGCGACCCCGCCGATGGTGGTGACCTGCCCGCTCCACAGGGCGCGATCGGGCAGGATCGGCGCCTCATGCGGGCTGATCGGCGCCGTGAGCGGGCTGGCGTGCACCGTCATCATCGGCTGCTTGTGCAGGTTGGGGTAGAAGGCGTCGCGCTCGATCACTGCCAGGGCGGGCATGTGCATCCAGGTGAAGATGGGCGGGCGGGGGCCGGGCCCCTCCACCTGGAAGGGCAGCACGCGGCTGCCGCGCGGCAGGTGGGCCAGGGCCGCCTGCATCTCCCGGTACTGCGCGTCCAGCGGCCGCCAGGCAGCAGCGATGGTGCCGACATGGCCCAGGAACAGCGCGCCGGCCAGCCCGGCGGCCGCCGCCTCCGGCCAGCCTTGCCGCCGCGGGCGGAG
>CANHCJ010000243.1 GCA_947458025.1 Rhodospirillales bacterium
CATCGTGGACTACGACGCGGCCGGCGACATCCGCTTCGCCGGGACCGCGCCGGCGGGTGCGACGATCCGGCTGTACGTGGACGACGTGCATGTGGGCGATGCCACCGCCGGCCCCGATGGCCGCTGGTCACTGGCGCCGCGGGCCACCGTTTCGCAGGGCGAGCACCGGCTGCGGCTGGACCAGCTGGACGCCGCCGGGCGCGTGGCCGCGCGCGTGGAGCAGCCGTTCCAGCGGGCCGCCGTGGCCGCGCTGGAGGCCGGGGTGCAACGCGTGGTGGTGCAGCCGCGCCAGAACCTGTGGCGCATCGCGCGCCGCGCCTATGGCCAGGGCGTGCGCTATACCGAGATCTTCGAGGCCAATCGCGACGTGATCAGCGATCCCGCCCGGATCTTCCCGGGTCAGGTCTTCACCATCCCTGGCGCGCCGGCGGCCACCGGCGGTTCCACCCCGGCCTCGGCCAGCAGGTCCAGGTAGGGCCGCAGGGCGAGCAGGAACAGCGTGACGTCGGTGAGCAGGCTGGTGACGGTGGTGGGCATCTCCACCCGCGAGGCGCTGAACAGCGCCACGCTGTGATCGGCGTTGAGGCCGGTGCGCCAGCCATCCGGCAGCGCCGGCGGCAGGGAACGCAGCGCGGCAAACACCGCCTCCCGCCCCTGTGCCGCGCCTGCGCCCAGCCGCGCCGTGCTCGGCACGCGCCCGACCGTGGCCTGCAGCGACAGCTCGCCCAGCTCCCCGTCCGGCCCCTTGGCGCGCAGCCGGGCTTCCACGCGGCAGCCGCGCCATTGCAGGCGAAAGCACGGCGGGCGGTCTGGCGCGGCGAGCGCGAGGCGGCCATCCGGGCGCACGGAGAAGGGGCCAAGCTGGAGCGGGGCATCGAAGGGCATGGGCGCGGCCTCGTCCATGAGGTGGAGGTAATGCGCGCCGATCTTGCCCGGCAGGTATGAAGCCCCCATAAACAGCCGCACTGCCTTCCCCGCCGGGCCCTTCGCCGCCGCCGGCCCCGCCCGCGCAAGGCCCATCCCGCACAAAGGCCCGCCCCCGCATGTCGCTCGTCGCCTCGCTGCAGATGGTCCTCTCCCCGCCGCACCCGGCCGGGCGCCCGTTCATCGCCGGGGGTGCCGCCGCGTTCCTGGCCGGGCTGGTCTTCGCCCCCTGGCTGGCCTGGCTCGGCGGCGCCTTCGTGCTGTTCTGCCTGTATTTCTTCCGCGACCCGGAGCGCACCCCGCCCGACCGGCCCGGCGTGCTGGTGGCACCGGCGGACGGGCGGGTGGTGATGGTGGGCATGGCGGTGCCGCCGGCGGAGCTGGACCTGGGCCCCGCGCCGCGCTGGCGGGTGGCGATCTTCCTGTCGGTGCTGGACGTGCACGTGAACCGCATGCCGATCGACGGCACGGTGACGCGCATCGCCTATCGCCACGGCAAGTTCCTGAACGCCAGCCTGGACAAGGCCAGCACCGACAATGAGCGCAACGCGCTGGCGATCCGGCTGGCCGACGGGCGCGAGATCGCGGTGGTGCAGATCGCGGGCCTGATCGCGCGGCGCATCCTGTGCGATGTGCGCGAGGGCGATGCGGTGCGCACCGGGGCGCGCTTCGGCATCATCCGCTTCGGTAGCCGCACCGACCTGTACCTGCCGGAGGGCGTGCTGCCGCTGGTGGCCGAGGGCCAGACCATGATCGGCGGCGAGACCGTGATCGCCGTGCTGGAGGGGGCATGAACGACCCCGACCCGCTGCCGCCCGGCGGGCGGGTTTCCGCCGCCGAGCGCATGCGCCAGCTGCAGCGCCGGCTGCGCCCGCGCGCCCGGCCGCGCTTTTCCGGGCTTTCCTTCAACCGGATGATCCCGAACATCCTGACCATGCTGGGGCTCTGCGCGGGCCTCACTGCCATGCGCTTCGCCATCGAGGGGCGGTTTGCCGCCGCCGCCGTGGCGATCCTGGTGGCGGCGGCGATCGACGGGCTGGACGGGCGGATCGCCCGGCTGCTGAAGGCGACCAGCCGCTTCGGCGCCGAGTTCGACAGCCTGGCGGATTTCCTGTGCTTCGGCGTGGCGCCCGGGGTGGTGCTGTACCTGTGGTCGCTGCAGGTGGCCGGGGGCTTCGGCTACGTGCCCTGCCTGATGTTCGCGGTGTGCATGGCGCTGCGCCTGGCGCGCTTCAACGCGGCGCTGGATGCCGGGCCGCACCCTGCCTACACCTATAATTTCTTCACCGGCGTGCCCGCCCCGGCCGGGGCGGGGGTGGTGATGTTCCCGCTGTTCCTGGGGCTGGAGGGCCAGGCCCTGGGGTGGGACTGGCTGGTCTCTGTCTCGCAGTTCCCGCCCTTCGTGGCGGCGATGCTGATGGGCACGGCGCTGCTGCTGGTCTCCACCCTGCCGGTGTGGAGCTTCAAGAACTTCAAGGTGCCCAGCGCCTATGTGCTGCCGCTGCTGCTGGGCGTGGGGCTGTATGCCGCCTTCCTGGTGGCCGACCCCTGGCTGGCGCTGGCGCTTGGTGGCATCGTCTATGTCGGCATGCTGCCGTTCAGCGCCCGCAGCTACCGGCGGCTGAAGGCGGAGGCCGAGGCGAACGGGGACGGCACGCCCGCCTGACCCCCTGCACACGGGAGGCGCCGATGGCCGAGGCACCGCGCGACGCGCACGCCATCCACAGCTGGCACGCGCATGTCTATTTCGACCCCGACAACCGCGCCCCGGCGCTGGCGCTGCGCGAGCAGATCGGGGCGCGCTTCCCCGCCGCCGTGCTGGGCCGCTGGCATGCCGTGCCGGTGGGCCCGCACCCCGCCGCCATGTACCAGATCGCCTTCCCGAACGCGCTGTTCCCCAGCCTGGTGCCGTTCATCGCGCTGAACCGGCAGGGGCTGACCGTGCTGGTGCATCCGGAATCCGGCCGCCCGCGCGCCGACCACGCCCAGCACGCGCTGTGGATGGGCGCGGTGCTGCCGCTGAAGACCGACATCCTGCCCGAAGTGGAGACCCCCGCATGAGCAGCCCCGAGATCGAATGGCGCCGCCTGCGCGCCGACCAGTTGCGCGACATGGCGCGGCAGGACGCGCTGGTGATCCTGCCGCTCGGCTCCATCGAGCAGCACGGCCCGCATTTGCCGGTGGAGGTCGACAGCCGGCTCGGCGAGGAGGTGGCCCTGCGCGCCGCCCGCGTGATGGCCGAGCGCGGCCAGCCCGTGCTGGTGCTGCCGATGTTCTGGCCCGGCGTGTCCGAGCACCACATGAGCTTCGGCGGCACCATCACCATCGGCTTCGACACCTACCGTGCCGTGGTGGAGGACATCATCCGCTCCGTGCTGCGGGCGGGGTTCAAGCGGATCGCGCTGTTGAACGGGCATGGCGGGAACGAGAACGGGCTGCGCGTGATCACCGATGAGCTGACGCCGAAGCTCGGGGTGCCGATCGTGCAGTTCACCTACTGGTATGCCGCAGCCGAGCCGATCGCCGCCATCCTGGAGACCCAGAAGGGCCTGCTGCATGCCTGCGAGGCCGAGACCGCGATGATGATGGCGGTGCGGCCGGAGCTGGTGGCCGAGGACCGCATCGCCATGGCCAAGGTGAACTACACCGCGGAGGTGGAGGACCTGGTCGGCGGCGGGGTGTATCGCTGGCGCGCCATCGGCAGCCGCTCGGCCTCGGGCGTGATCGGCAATCCGGACGCGGCGAGCCCGCAGAAGGGGGCGCGGCTGTTCGACGACATCGCCCGCACCCTGGCCGACAAGCTGGGCAATCCGGGCCTGTGGTCCCTGCCGTGGGACGCCGAGAAGCACGTCTGACATGGCCGCGCGCCCGGAACTCCGCCGGTCGCTGACGCTCGGGCCCCTGGTCCTCTACGGCCTCGGCGTGATCGTCGGCGCCGGCATCTACGTGGCGATCGGCGCGGTGGTGGAGCGCGCCGGCACCGCCGCCCCGCTGGCCTTCCTGCTCGCCGGGCTCGTCGCCGCGGCCACCGGGCTTTGCTATGCCGAGTTCGCCGGCCGTTTCCCGGAGGCGGCCGGGGCGGCGGCCTATGTGCGGCACGGCTTCGGCTCCGACCGGCTGTCGCTGGCCACCGGGCTGGCGCTGGCGCTGGCGATCGTCGTGGCTACCGCCTCCATCGCCTCCGGCGCGGCGCAGTATCTCGGCCTGCTGCTGCCGCTGCCGGGCTGGATGCTGACCGGGCTGGTGGTGCTGGTGTTCACCGGCGTGGCCGCGCTGGGCGTGCGCGAGAGCGTGTTCCTCGCCGCCGGCATCGGCGGGCTGGAGCTGCTGGGCCTGCTCGCCGCCATCGCCAGCGGGCTGTGGCAGGCCGAGGGGCTCCACCTCGCCGCCATGGTGCCGCAGGGCGCGGCGGGCTGGAACGGGGTGGCCGCCGGCGCCTTCATCGCCTTCTTCGCCTTCATCGGCTTCGAGAGCCTGGCCAACATGGGCGAGGAGGTGCAGGACGCGCACCGCACCCTGCCGCGCGGCATCCTGGGCGCGATCGCCGCGAGCCTGGTGCTCTACCTCGCCGTCTCCGTGGCCGCCGTGGCCGGCGGGCGGGCGCCGACCTCGCTGGCCGGGCTGTTCGGCGGGCTGGGCGCCACCGCCTTCGCGCTGGTCGGCACGCTGGCGGTGGCCAATGGCGTGCTGGTGCAGGTGGTGGCCCTGGCCCGGCTGTTCTACGGCGTGGCCCGGCGCGGGCAGCTGCCGGCGGTGCTGGCCACGGTGAATGCCCGCACCCTCACCCCGCTGCCGGCCACGCTGCTCGCCGGCGCGCTGGTGCTGGCGATGGCGGTGCTGCTGCCCTTCGAGCACCTGCTGAGCCTGGCCAACCTCATCACCCTGGCGATCTTCGCGCTGGTGGACATTGCGCTGTGGCGCGTGAAGCGGCGTGATCCCGGGGTGGCGGGGCGGTTCATGGTGCCGCACTGGCTACCACTTCTGGCTGCGGCGCTGGCGGTGGGGTTGATATTGGCAGAAGCGAAGAATGTTCTTTTTTGAAAAAAAGAACCAAAAAACTTTTCTCCGTTTTGCGCCCGCTGGACCAGGACCCACGGGCGCAAAACGGGTAAAGTCTTTTTGCTTCTTTTTCTTCAGAAAAAGAAGACTCTTACGCTCTTAAGGCTTTCGCCAGCGCCGCCACCTGCTGCGTCCGCGTCGTCCAGCCATTGCCGAAGGTGGCGAACTCCGCCAGGCCCCGGTAGTGGGCCAGCCGGGCCTCCACCATCTGCTCCAGCAGCTTCGCCGCGTCCATCGCCCGCACCGACGCCAGGGTGATCGGCCCCACCGAGCCGTCATCCGTCACGCCCACCGCGCGCTGCAGCGCCTTCACCGCGGTGCGCGGCCCGGCATTCACCCCGAAATCGAACAGCATCAGCGCCGCCGGCCCCGGCAGGTCGCCGCAGCGCATCGGCAGCCAGTAGTTGGAGCGGTAGATCTCCGCCACCTCGCGCCGCGTCAGCGCCTTGAGGTCGGAGATCAGCGTCTCCCGCCCTTCCGGCGACAGGCCGGCGGCGTCGATGCCCTTCCAGTCGGCGAAGGTCTTCCAGGTGATGCCCATGTTGGTCGGCCCGCCCCGGTCCTGCGGGTGGTCGGAGAAGCCGCCTTCCTTGTCCAGCACCACGGCCAGGCACTGCTCGAACAGCGCATCGCCATTCGGCGCGGCCGGCGCCACGGCGGCCGGCGCGGGGGCGGGCGCTGCCTGCTGGGCGCTGCGCGACACCTGCTCCATCGCCGCGGCCTGCACGCGCGCCACCTGCTCGTCCTTGTCGCGCGAGCCCTTGGACGAGCCGAGCCAGAAATTCACCACCGTGGCGAACGCCGTGGCCAGCGCGCCGACGGCGATGTTGATGATGTTGGCCGCCGTCTGGTCCTGCGGGTCCGAGCGGATGCCGCCCAGCATCAGGATGATCAGGAACAGGAAGAACCCGCCGGTGACGATGATCGACACCACCGGCGCGCCCCAGGCGATCGGGCTGCCCGAGCGGACCAGGTCGATCATCGAGCTGCGTGCGCCCTGGGTGTTCTCCAGCGCCTTCTGCATCTCGGCCAGCTCGGCCTGGCGGCGCTGCTCCTCCGCGGCCAGCTGCGCCTTCTGCGCCTCCAGCGCGATCTCGGCCAGGCGGACCCGCAGCTGGGTGGCCACGGCGCTGTCCTCGCTCAGCCGCTTCTGCGCCTCCACCGGGTCTGAGGTGCCGGTGACGGCCTGCACCACGCCGGCCACCTGGGTCGCCACGGACCCGGCGCGGTCGCCCGCGATCAGCTTGATCAGCTCCGGCACGACCGACAGCGCGATCGGGATCAACGGCAGCATGGCCACCTCCTGCATTTTGATGCCGAACCGTACCCATGCCGCCGGCCCGCTTCAATGCAACAAAGCGCGTGCGGCACTGCCCGGCGCCGCCCTTGACGCGGCGGCCTGCGCGCCCGCCAATGTCCGCCATGGCCCCGCTCCGCCCCGCTCCCGTCTGGCGTTCCCTGATGTATGTGCCCGCGCACGTGGATCGCTTCGTTGACAAGGCGCATACCCGCGGGGCGGACTGCATCCAG
>CANHCJ010000244.1 GCA_947458025.1 Rhodospirillales bacterium
CCCCACTCCAGGTGATGCGGGTCCAGGGGGCGCCTGCCCCCTGGCGGGTTTGGGCAGAGCCCAACCTAACCTTCTATCCCACCGAGATATCCAACCACCCAAACGCCGTCACCGTCGCCACATCCCCTTGCCGCAGCATCACGGTCGTTGTGGCGCTTTCGACCACGGCGGGGCCCATGATCACCTGCCCTGGCGCCAGCGTCTCGAGGTCGTACACCCCCACTTCGCGCCACCCGCCCAGGTGCACGCGCCGCGTGGCCCGTGGCGCGGCCGGTGCGCGCGCCGGCAGGTCCGGTTCCTGCGGCAGCGCCGGCAGTCCGCCCACCACGGCCACGCGGGCATTCACCAGCACGGCTTCCTGGTCCGGCATGGCGTAGGTGTAGAGTTCCTCGTGTCGCCGGTGGAACGCCTCGGCCAGCGCGGAGGTCAGATCCGGCCGGGCGAAGTCGATCCCGTCCAGCGGCACCGCCACTTCGAAGATCTGTTCGCCGTAGCGCATGTCGGCGGAGCGTTGGGACCGCACCGGCCCGTCGAACTCGGCCGCCGCCAGTTTCGCCCGCCCTTCGGCTTCCATTTCCGCCCACACGCCCCGCAGCGCGTCGGCCGCCAGCCGGCTGGCATCGCCGATATGGGTCCGCGCGATCTCGTAGCGGATATCGGAGGCCAGCATCCCCCAGGCGGAGAGCACGGCCGCCAGCCGCGGCACGATCACCCGCTTCAGGTCCAGCTGCCGCGCCACGTCGGTCACATGCAGCGCCGCCGCGCCGCCGAAGGACAGGATCGCGAACCGCCGCGGGTCCACGCCGCGCCGGACGGAGACCAGCCGGATTCCCTCGGCCATCCGCGTATTGATGATCCGATGGATCCCCTCGGCCGCCGCCATCCGGTCCACGCCGAGCCGTGCCGCCACCCGGTCCACCGCCGCCTCGGCCGCCGCCCGGTCCAGCTTCGCCCGCCCGCCCAGGAAGTTGTCCGGGTCCAGGAAACCCAGAACCAAATTCGAGTCCGTCACCGTCGCCTCGGTCCCGCCCCGCCCGTAGCAGGCCGGCCCCGGCTGCGCGCCCGCACTTTCCGGCCCCACATGCAGCACCCCCCCGGCATCCACGCGGGCAATCGAACCACCACCGGCCCCGATGGAGGCGATATCCAGGCTCTGCAACGCCACCCGCTGCCCCGCCAGCCGCCGGTCCGACGCAATCGCCGCCGCCCCGCCCACCACCAGGGAGATATCCGTCGAGGTCCCGCCCATGTCGAACGGAATGAGGTCCCCATGCCCCATCAGCGTCGCCGCATGGCACGAGCCGGCCACGCCGCCCGCCGGGCCGGAGAGCACCGCCCCCGCCGAAAGCGCCACCGCATCGGCAATCGTCGCCACCCCGCCATGGGACTGGATGATCAGCACCGGCCCCGCATACCCCGCCTCCCGCACCCGCCCTTCCAGCCGCGTCAGGTAGCGCTGCAGCGCCGGCCCCACATAGGCGTTCACCACCGTGGTGCAGACCCGGTCGTATTCCTTGATCTGCGGCAGCACCTCGCTGGAGAGGCACACATAGGCCCCCGGCATCGCCGCCCGCACCGCCGCGGCCATCGCCCGCTCATGCCGCCCGTCCCGCCAGGCATGCAGCGTGCAGATCGCCACGGACTCCACGCCCTCCGCCACCAGCGTGGCAATCGCCGCGTCCAGCGAGGCACGGTCCAAAGCCACCTCGATCCGCCCATCCGGCCGGATGCGCTCCCGCACGCCGAGCCGCAGATGCCGTGGCACCAGCTGCTCCGGTGGCGCCTGGCGCAGATTGTAGCGGTCGTCCTTCAGCCCCTCGCGCATCTCGATGATGTCGCGATGCCCTTCCGTGGTCAGCAGCCCGACCTTGGCCCCCTTGCGCTCCAGCAGCGCATTGGTCGCCACCGTGGTGCCGTGCACGATCCGCCGCGTCCCGGCCAGCATCGCCGCCCGCGTGATGCCCAGCGCCTCCGCCAGCCGCTCCAGCCCCTCCATCACGCCCACGGACTGGTCCCCCGGCGTGGAGGACGATTTCGCCAGCGTCACCCGCCCGGCCGCGTCCACCGCCACCAGGTCGGTGAAGGTACCGCCCACGTCGATCCCGATCGCGTACATGAAATCAGCCTTTCGTCACGAAGCCGGAGCGCAGATCGGCCGCCCGCTCATCCGCCGTCCGCTCCCCGGCCTTGCCCCACCCGCCGCCACCTCCGGAATAGGCATGCAGCACGTCCCCGGGCCGGATCACGATGCCCACTTCCTTGGTCTTCAGCACCCGGTCCGGCTGGCTGTCGGAGGTGAGCCAGTAGCGATGCGGCAGCCCGTCCTGCCCGCCCACCATGCCGCAGGCACCGTACTTGATGCCGTCCCCGGCCGTGTTGCCCACCGCCGGCACCGCCGTCTCGATCGCCAGTTCCAGCTCGCCCCCAGGCCCGCCGCGATGCTTCCCGTCCCCGCCGCTGTCCGGCCGGAACTCGTGGCGCTTGAAGAACAGCGGAAAGCGCACCTCGTGTACCTCGATGCTGCCGAACTTGATCCCGCCCGCCGCCTGCCACTCCCCGCCGCCGGCCCAGCCATCGCCCGCCGAGGAGCCGCCGCCCCCCGGCCGCGACTGGAACAGGTGCCAGATGAACGGCTTCTCCGTCCGCGGGTCCACCCCCTGGATCGCGATGCGGAACCGCCGCCCCCAGCCGGCCATCGCCCGCTCCGGGCAGGCCGGGGCCAGGGCCTTCACGATCGCCTCGATGATCTCCTGCCCGCAATGGTTGGTGCACAGCGTCACCGGCGCGCCCTCGCGCGGCCAGACGATCGTGCCTTCCTTCAGCTTCACCGAAAGCGGCCGGAACGCCCCGTCGTTCTTCGGAATGTCGGGGTCGATCAGGTAGCTCAGCGCCACCACCACCGCCGAATGCGTGTTGGCGAAGCTGGAGTTGATGAACCCTACCACCTGCTCGTGGCTGCCGGTCAGGTCGATCTCGAGGTCGCTGCCGGTCTTGGTGATGCGGGCATGGATGCGGATATCGCGGAAGCGGTGCCCGTCATCGTCCAGGAACGCCTCGCCCTCGTACACCCCGTCGGCCCATTCGCCGATGATCGCCCGCACCCGCCGCTCCGCCCCGTCCAGCACCGCCTCCACCCCGGCATGGGTGGTCTCGGAGCCGAACTCCGCCAGCAACTCGCGCAGCCGCCGCTCCCCCACCCGGGCGGAGCCGATCATGGCCGCGAGGTCGCCGCGGAAGTCGCGCGGGTGGCGCACGTTCAGCACGATCATCTCGTACACGTCCTCGCGCCGAACCCCCTGGTCGTACAGGCGCAGCGGCGGGATGCGGATGCCTTCCTGGAAGATCTCGGTGGCGCCCGCGTTGTAGGCGCCATGCGTGGCCCCACCGATGTCGCTCTGGTGGCTGCGGTTGATCGACCAGAACACGAAGCGGTCGCCATCGAACACCGGCACGAAGGCCGTGAGGTCCGGGATGTGGTTGCCGCCGCGATAGGGGTCGTTCAGCAGGAACACGTCGCCGGGCCGGATGGTGTCGCCGAAGTATTCCGTCACCGCCCGTGCGGCAAAGGGCAGCGCGCCGACATGGATCGGCACGTGCTCGGCCTGGGCGATCAGCCGCCCCTGCGGGTCGCACAGGGCGGTGGAGAAGTCGCGGCTGGAGTTCAGGATCTGCGAATAGGCGGTGCGCAGCATCGCCTCGCCCATCTCCTCCACGATCGCACGCAGCCGGTGCTGGATGACGGAGACGGTGATGGGATCGATCGCGGCCATGCGGGCTCCTCCCGGCGTATCGCGCAACCGTCCCCCTGCCCTGGCCCCGCTGTCAACGCCGTTGCGGAAAGACGATGCCCGCGCGCAAGGATGTGCCAAATCGGTTTGACAGGCCCACCCCCCGATGGGAGGCTATTATAATCAGGCACGCCCCATCGGCGGCACCAGAACCAAGACAGGAGACTGAGCGTGACCCATGTCATGAATCGTCGAACCCTGCTGGCCGGCACTGCCGCGCTCGGCCTCGGCGCAACGCTCGCCCCGCAGGCCCGCGCCCAGGCCGCCCTGCGCGGCGACCGCCCGATGCGCATCGGCCTGCTGGCCGATTTCGTGAACTACGATCCGCACCAGTTCTCGTCGCAGAACGCGATCATCATGCGCAACCTGTATGATTCGCTGATCGACTACGACGATGCCGGCCGCCCCGTGCCCGCGCTGGCCGAAACCTTCACCATCGCGCCGGACAACATGTCCTGCACCATCGTGCTGCGCCAGGGCGTCACCTTCCACAGCGGCGCGGCGCTCACCAGCGCGGACCTCGATGCCACGCTGAAGAAGGCCAACGACCCGCGCACCGGCAAGAACGTCTTCCCCACCATGTCCCCGGTCCAGGACTGGACGGTGGTGGACGACCGCACCGTGCGCCTCAACTTCAAGCAGAAGGTGCCCGACCGGCAGATCACCGACCTGCTGCAGTTCATGTTCGTGATCGCCCGCGACACCACCGACAGCGCCGAGACCCGCGTGAACGGCACCGGCCCGTTCACGGTGGCCGAACGCGTGCTCGGCCAGCGCCTGCGCCTGGCCGCCAATCCGAAATACTGGCGCGCCAACCAGCCGATCCTGAAGGAGGTGGTCTTCACCATCTTCTCCGACAACGAAAGTGCGGCCGCGGCAATCGAATCCAAGGCGGTGGACATGGTGTACGGCGGCGGCGCCCGCCAGGCCGTGCGGCTGCGCAACGCCGGCTTCCAGCTGCACCAGGGCCACGGCCAGCTGGTGCAGGTGTTCCGCATCAACACCACCCTCCCGCCCTTCGACAACGTGAAGTTCCGCCAGGCCTTCAACTTCCTGATCGACCGCGCCGCCATCCTGCGCGTGGGCTATGCCGGCCTCGGCGAGGTCACCGCCCTGCCCTGGGCGCCGACCAACCCGGCGGCCGACCGCAGCTACGACCGCACCTACGCCTTCGACATCGCCAAGGGCCAGGCGCTGCTGAAGGAATCCGGCCTCACCCAGGCGCAGATGAACAACTGGAAGCTGCTGGTGAACGGCGGCGACCAGGACAGCGTGGCGATCAGCCAGGTGGTGCAGAACAGCCTCAAGCGCGCCGGCATCGACGTGCAGCTGGAGCTGAAGCAGGGCTCCGAATACGTGGATGCGCTGCTGGGCGGCAAGTTCAACGCCACCTTCGGCGGCGTCGGCAACGCGCAGAAATTCCCCACCCGCATCACCGCCAACTCGATCTACCGCATCGCCAACAACCCCGTGCTGGGCCACCCCAACCCGCACCGGGACTACGTGGCCGCGGTGGAGCGCGTGAACACCGCCTTCGGCACCGCCGACATCAAGGCGGCCTACGACGCGCTGAACAAGGCGATGGTGGAGGCGAGCTTCGGCATCGCCACCAACACCTACGACGTGTTCCTCACGGTTGCCGCCACCAATGTGGGCGGCTTCGTGAAGGACGTGGACAGCCTGCTGGTGCTGCGCACCGTCGGCTTCACGAGCTGATCCACCATGGCTGATGGCGGCACCCCTGCGGTGCCGCCGGTGCTTTCCGTCCGCAACCTGTCGGTGACCTTCACCGGCAGCGGGCGGGATGTGCCGGCGGTGCGCGACATCGGATTCGACGTGCATGCCGGCGAGGTGCTCGGCATCGTCGGCGAATCCGGTTCGGGCAAGTCCGTCACCTCGCTCGCCGTCACCGGCCTGCTGCCGCCGACCGCGCGCGTGTCGGGCTCGATCCGCGTCGGCGACGTGGATGTCACCACCGCCGATGCCGAGACCCTGCGCCGCATGCGCGGGCGGGAGGTCGGCATGATCTTCCAGGACCCCACCACCACGCTGAACCCGGTGCTGCCGATCGGCAGGCAGGTGATCGAGGGGCAGGTCTCGCACGGCTTCGTCTCCGCCGCCGAGGCCCCCGCCCGCGCCGCCGCCCTGCTGCGCGAGGTGGACATCCCCGACCCCGAGACGCGCATCGGCCAGTACCCGCACCAGTTCTCCGGCGGCATGCGCCAGCGCGCGGTGATCGCCATGGCCATGGCCGGCGAGAAGCGCCTGATCATCGCCGACGAGCCCACCACGGCACTCGATGTCACCGTGCAGGCCCAGGTGCTGGCCGTGCTCGCCCGGCGCCAGGCGGAAACCGGGGCGGCGGTGATCCTCATCACCCACGACCTCGGCGTGGTGGCCGAAACCGCGGACCGGGTGGCGGTGATGTACGGCGGGCGGATCGTGGAAACCGGCGACGTGGCCGGCATCTTCCACGCCCCGCGCCACCCCTACACCGTGGGCCTGCTGCAATCGCTGCCGCGGCTCGATGTGGTGGCGGACCGGCTGGTGCCGATCCCGGGCCAGCCGCCCACGCCGGCGCGCCTGCCGCAGTACCCGCACCAGTTCTCCGGCGGCATGCGCCAGCGGGTGGCGATCGCGATTGCGCTGCTCAACCGGCCCGATCTGGTCATCGCCGACGAGCCGACCACGGCACTCGCCGTCA
>CANHCJ010000245.1 GCA_947458025.1 Rhodospirillales bacterium
GCACGAAGCTCGACTGGTTCGACGAGGCCGCCAAGTCCCGCTTCATCCCGGTCCACATCACGCCCGCCAGCCCGCCCAGCACCGCGGCCAGCCCCACCCGCACCACCGCATGCCGCCCGTCCTGCGGCTCCAGCGTCCAGCTCGAAAGCTTCTGGTCGATCCGCCGCATCGCATAGGCGCAGCCGCCCAGGCTCCCCAGCAGCAGCGGCAGCAGGAACCCGCCCACCACCGCCGTGGTGATCGTCACCGAGGTCTCGTGCGAGCGCCACACATCCAGGCTGATCTCCGCCGGCAGCCCCACCTGCGGCGAGTCGCAGGCCTCCATCCGATCCGGCAGCACGGTGCCGAGGTTCAGCACCCGGTAGGCCAGGTCATAAGGCACCTGCAGCGCGCTCAGCGCCCGGTGGCTGCGGCAGTTCCACTCGGCCAGGTTGGAATACAGCAGCGCCATGCGCACCCGCACGTCGTCGGCCCGCCGGCACAGATCCGCCGCCTTGCCGGTGGCGGCATCGCGCCAGCGCACCTGCTGGAAGCTGCGCTCCTCGCCCGCCGGCACGCCGGGCAGGAACGTCACGATCACGTCATGCGCCGCATCCGGCGCCAGGAACAGCGGGCGGACACACAGCGGCGCGGCCTGCCACGTCTTGTCGGCCGCCGCCGGCACGCCGCCGAGCACCACGTCGATCCGGTCCTTGCCCCCGGCCTGGCCCGGGCTGCGCCGCAGATACGCCATGCCCGGCGTGGTTTCCTCCGGCGCCAGGGTGCTGACCAGCGCCATCACCTCGCGTTCCGTCGCACGCTGGTCCTTCAGGTGCTGCAGCAGCCGGCGCCCGGCATCCATGTGGGCCAGCAGCGCCACGCCGGTCAGCAGCAGCAGGATCGCCAGCGCGCCGACCAGATACATGAAGAACTTGGTCCGCATCGCTTCCCACCGGATGCCGCCGGGCGGCTCGCCGCCCTCCAGGGCGATGCCGAGATAGGAGGCGGTGAGGCGGATGCTGCGCACATTGGCCGGGGCGGCCAGGTGGCTCAGCGAATCGACGCAGGCGAGTAGGTCGCAGATCCGCTTGCCGTCGCCGGCCAGGACCTCCGGCTTCTCGAACAGCACGTCGCACAGGGGCCGGCTCTTGCCGCCGCCGGCATCGGCGTGATCGGCCAGGGTACGGTCGGAGCGGCGGGCGACGAAGCGCAGCAGCAGCCGCCCATCCTTCTGGGTCTGCTCCACGAAGCAGAGCACGCCGGCAGGGTCATCCTTGCATGCCGTGGTACCGGACATGGCGCGCTCCTGCGGTATGAAACGACCATTCACCGAATTCGCGCCGCTGCCAAGCCCCTCACCCGGTGCGCAGGCGGAACTGGCCTTCCTGCCGGGCGTGGCTCGGCGCATTGACACGGCGGGGCCGGCGGCCCTAAAAGCCGCGCTCCCGGCGCGCGGGGTTCCCGTGGCGCCCCGTCACTGTTGCATCTGCGTTGCGGCGCAAGCCTCGCGCGAGGAATTGGACCATGTTCGCAGTCATCCGCACCGGCGGAAAGCAGTATCGCGTGCAGCCCGACCAGGTGCTGAAGGTGGAGAAGCTGGAGGCGGAAGCCGGCGGCACCATCACCTTCACCGACGTGCTGGCCGTGGGCGGCGAGGGCTCGCTCACCATCGGCGCCCCCACCGTCGCCGGCGCCACCGTGACCGCCACGGTCATCGCCCAGGATCGCCTGGAGAAGGTGATCGTGTTCAAGAAGCGCCGCCGGCAGAACAGCCGCCGCAAGAACGGCCATCGCCAGCACGTGACCGTGCTGCGCGTCTCGGCCATCAACGCAGCCTAAGGATACCCAACCCATGGCACACAAGAAGGCAGGCGGCTCGTCCCGCAACGGGCGCGACACGGAAGGCCGGCGCCTCGGCCTCAAGAAGTCGGGCGGCCAGGCGGTCGTCGCCGGCAACATCATCGTCCGCCAGCGCGGCACCAAGGTGAAGCCGGGAACCAATGTGGGCCTCGGCAAGGACCACACCCTGTTCGCTCTGGTCGATGGCCGCGTGAAGTTCCAGACCCGCGCCGACAACCGCGTGCACTGCTCCGTGGAGCCGCTGCCGCAGGCCGCCGAATAACCGCGCGCGCCCGAACCAGTTCGCGATTGGGGGTCGGCGCCAGCCGGCCCCCTTTTCGTTTCTGGAGTCCCCGATGAAGTTCCTCGACCAGGCCAAGATCTACTGCCGCTCCGGCGACGGGGGCGATGGCGTCGTGGCCTTCCGGCGCGAACGCTTCATCGAGTTCGGCGGCCCCGATGGCGGCAATGGCGGCCGCGGCGGCGATATCGTGTTCGAGGCGGTGCAGAACCTGAACACGCTGATCGACTTCCGCTACACGCAGCATTTCCGCGCCAAGAAGGGCGGCAACGGCGCCGGCTCCGACCGCACCGGCGCCGGCGCGCCCGACGTGGTGGTGAAGGTGCCGGTCGGCACCCAGATCTACGACGACGACCAGGAAACCCTGCTGGCCGACCTCGACACCCCGGGCAAGCGCGTCACCCTGCTGCGCGGCGGCGATGGCGGGTTCGGCAACGCCAACTACAAGACCTCCACCAACCGCGCCCCGCGCCGCGCCGACAAGGGCTGGCCGGGCGAGGAACGCTGGGTGTGGCTGCGCCTCAAGCTGATCGCCGATGCCGGGCTGGTGGGCCTGCCGAACGCGGGCAAGAGCACCTTCCTCTCGGTGGTCTCGGCCGCCCGGCCCAAGATCGCCGACTACCCCTTCACCACCCTGCACCCGCAGCTCGGCGTGGTGCGGCTGGACATGACGCGCGAGTTCGTGGTGGCTGACATCCCCGGCCTGATCGAGGGCGCGCATGAGGGCGCGGGGCTCGGCGACCGGTTCCTCGGCCATGTCGAGCGCTGCGCGGCGTTGATCCACCTGATCGACGGCGCCGCCGGCCACGTGGTGCGGCAGTGGCGCACGGTGCGCGAGGAGCTGGAGCAGTACGGCGGCGGGCTGGCGGACAAGCCCGAGATCATCGCGCTGAACAAGAGCGACGCGATGGACGCGCGCCAGATTGCCGACCGGCGCCGGCAGTTGCAAAAGGCATCGGGGGCCCCGGTGCACGTGATCTCCGGCGCCACCCGCCAGGGCGTGCCGGAGCTGCTCGAGGCCCTGTGGAAGGTGATCGAAGAGGCCCGACGGAAGTGACCACCCTGCCCTCCCTCGCAACGGCGAAGCGCCTGGTCGTGAAGATCGGCAGCGCGCTGGTGGTGGATGCGGCGAATTCCACGCTGCGCACGGAATGGCTGGCCGGCGTGGCGGCGGATATCGCGGCATTGCGGGCGCGCGGGGTGGAGGTGATCGTGGTCTCCTCCGGCGCGGTGGCGCTGGCCCGCCGCGCGCTGGGGCTCACGCGCAAGCGGCTGCGGCTGGAAGAAAAGCAGGCGGCGGCCAGCGTCGGCCAGATCCGCCTGGCCGGCGCCTGGGCGGAGGTGCTGGCGGCACGCGGCCTTACCGCGGCGCAGCTGCTGCTCACCCCGCACGACAGCGAGGACCGGCGCCGCTACCTCAACGCCCGCGCCACGCTGCGCACGCTGCTGGAACTCGGCTGCATCCCGGTGATCAACGAGAACGACACGGTGGCCACCGCGGAGCTCCGCTTCGGCGACAACGACCGCCTGGCCGCCCGCGTGGCGGAGATGGTGGGCGCGGACCAGCTGGTGCTGCTGTCCGATATCGACGGGCTCTACACCGCGGACCCGCGCACCAATCCCAGTGCCGCGCACCTGCCGGTGGTGGAGGCGATCACGCCGGAGATCGAGGCAATGGGCGGCGAGCCCCCGCCCGGCTATTCCTCCGGCGGCATGCGCACCAAGCTGGTCGCCGCCAAGATCGCCACCGGCGCCGGCTGCGCCATGGCGATCGCCATCGGCAACGTGTCCAACCCGCTGGCCAGGCTGGAGGAAGGCGCGCGCTGCACCTGGTTCCTGCCGGTGGCCGCCGACCATTCCGCGCGCAAGCGCTTCATCCTGGGCACGCTGCACCCCGCCGGCCGCTTCGTGCTGGACGACGGCGCGGTGCGCGCGCTGGCCCAGGGCCGCTCCCTGCTGCCCGCCGGCGTGCGCGAGGTGGCCGGGGTGTTCGAGCGTGGCGACGTGGTGGAGGTGCTGGCCCCCGATGGCCGCGCGCTGGGCCGGGGCCTCTCGGCCTATGCCAGCGCCGATGCCGCCCGCATCATCGGCCGCCGCAGCACCGAGATCGAGGATATCCTGGGCTGGCGCGGCCGCGACGAGCTGATCCACCGCGACGACCTGGTGCTGCGCGAGGGGTAGAAGCAAGCAAGGAGTGTCACATGGAGACGGAGAGACAGGGAGAAGCAAGCAGCATGCAGAGTTGCGAGCCATCCACCGCTGTCGTGCGGCAAGTCTCCTTGATCCTTCCTTCTCTTCGTCTCTTCGTCTCCATGTGAATTCTATGCTTTCCTTCCATCACCCACCCCTTGGCCCCACACTCCGCACCCCGGCAGAATTGCCCATGGGAGACCGCCGATGAACATCGCCACGAACCCTGCCGAGACCGCCGAGGCCTGGATGGGCGCCGCCGCGAAGCGTGCCAAGGCCGCCTCCGGCGTGCTGGCCACGCTGCCGGACGAAACCCGCAACGCCGCCCTCCACGCCGCCGCGAACGCCATCCGCGCCCATGCGGCAGGGATCGAGGCGGCCAATGCCCAGGACCTCGCCGCCTTCGATGCCGCCGGCGGCACCAAGGCGTTTCGCGACCGGCTGGCACTCAACCCGGCGCGGATCGAGGCCATGGCCAAGGGGCTCGACGACATCGCCGCCCTGCCCGACCCGCTGGCCCGCACGCTCGCGGATTGGACGCAGCCCAACGGGCTTCGGATCAAGCGCATCCCGCAGCCGATCGGCGTGATCGGCATGATCTACGAAAGCCGCCCCAACGTGGGCGCCGATGCCGCCGGGCTGTGCCTCAAGAGCGGCAACGCGGTGATCCTGCGCGGCGGCTCCGACAGCTTCCACTCCGCGCGCGCCATCCATGCGGCGGTGAGCGAAGGGCTGCGCGCCGCCGGCGTGCCGGAGGAGGCGGTGCAGATCCCGCCGGAGACGGACCGCGCCTATGTCGCCGCCATGCTCGGCGCGGCGGGGGCCGTGGATCTCATCATCCCGCGCGGGGGGAAATCCCTGGTGGAGCGCGTGCAGCGCGAGGCGCGGGTGCCGGTGCTGGCCCATGCCGAGGGGCTCTGCCACACCTACGTGCACGAAAAGGCCGACCCGGCGATGGCGCGCAAGGTTCTGGCCAACGCCAAGATGCGCCGCACCGGCATCTGCGGCGCCACCGAGGTGCTGCTGATCGATGCCGCCATCGCGCCCAGCCTGCTGCCGGACCTAGTCGCCGACCTGCGCGCCCTGGGCTGCGACTTCCGCGCCGGCCCGCGGGCGCGCGCCATCGTGCCGGACCTGCCGCCCACCGAGCCCGGCGATTTCGACCGCGAGTGGCTGGATGCGATCCTGACCGTGGCGGTGGTGGACGACATCGCGATGGCGATGCGCCACATCCGCCACCACGGCAGCGAGCACACCGAGGCGATCATCACCGAGGACGCGGCGGCGGCGGAGCAGTTCATGCGCGGGCTTTCCAGCGCGGTGGTGATGTGGAACGCCTCCACCCAGTTCTGCGACGGCGGCGAGTTCGGCTTCGGGGCGGAGATCGGCATCGCCACCGGGCGGATGCATGCGCGCGGCCCGATCGGGCTGGAGCAGCTGACCACCTTCCGCTACCTCGTGCTCGGCACCGGGCAGGTGCGGCCCTGAGCCAGCCCGGCCGCTGGGGGGATCGGCGCAGGATTCGCGTCGGCCTGCTGGGCGGCTCGTTCAACCCGGCGCACGGGGGGCACCGCCACGTGGCCGATATCGCCCGCGCGCGGCTGGGGCTGGACCAGGTGTGGCTGATGGTCTCGCCGGGCAATCCGCTGAAGCCCGCGCGCGGCATGGCGCCGCTGGCCGCGCGCCTGGCCTCCGCCCGGCGCATCGCCGATGGGCGGCGGGTGGTGGCGACCGGGATCGAGGCGGGGTTGGGCACGCGCTACACCGTCGACACGCTGCGCGCGCTGCGGCGGCGTTTTCCGCGGGTGGACTTCGTGTGGCTGATGGGGGCGGACAACCTCTCGCAGCTGCCGCGCTGGCGGCGCTGGCGGGACCTTGTCACGCAGGTGGTATTTGCGGTGCTGCCCCGCCCTACCTACAATCATCGCGCGCTCGCCGGACGGGCCGCCCGCGCCTTGCGCCCGGCCCGGCTGCCGGTGTACGCGGCGCATGCATTGGCCGGGTCGGCGCCGCCGCGCTGGGTGTTCCTGCCGTCGGCGGAGAACCCCGCCTCGGCCACCGCAATCCGTGCCGCCCAAGCTGGAGTCCAGGACCATCGCCCGCAAGCCGCCTGCCCCGCCCGCTGACTCTCCCCGCGCCGCCCGCCCTAGGGCCAGCACCGCCACC
>CANHCJ010000246.1 GCA_947458025.1 Rhodospirillales bacterium
GCTGTTCCTGCCGCCCTACAGCCCCGATCTCAACCCGATCGAAATGATGTTCGCCAAGCTCAAGACACCGCTGCGACGCGCCGACGAACGCTCCATTGCCGCCGTCTGGCACCGCATCGGCACCCTCCTCAGCGCATTCTCACCCGCCGAGTGCGCGAGCTACCTTAGACATGCAGGATACGCTTCAGCGTAAGAAGATCACGCTCTAGCCGCGCACTACCCCAGCTTGGCGAAGACGAAGCTGTTCGACAGCCAGTGCGAGGGCGGGCCCATCGCCGTGTCCTCGCGCATCTCCAGCGGCACGCAGCCGGCCTCCGCGGCAATGCGGAACACCACGGATTGCGGCAGGCAATGCACCTCAATCGCATCGGGCTTGGGCGCGGCGCCGAGGTATTCGGCGAGGTCGAAGCGGTAGCCCAGCGCATGGGTGGGCAGCTGGAAGATCGCGATCCCGCCGGCGGCCAGCATGGACAGCGCCCGGCGCAGCACCATGGCGATCACCGGCGGCGGGTTGTGCTGCAGCACGATGTAGCTGAACCAGACATCGAACGGCTCGACCATGCCGAAATCCGGCGCGCGGGCCAGGCGGAAGCTGGCGAGCGCCCCGGCCGCCTCGGTGGCGTCGCGCGCGTGGTCCAGGTGGGTGGCGGAGATGTCCACCGCGGTCACGTCGAAATGCTGCGCCAGGTGCGGCGTGGCGCGGCCCACGCCGCAGCCGTATTCCAGCAGCCGGCGATGGCTGCGCGCGGAGACGCCGTGGCGCTCCAGCGCGCCCAGCACGCGCCGCGCCTCCCCGGCGCCGGAGGCGTAGAAGGCGCTGCGCGTGGCCTCGATCCGCTCCGGCAGGAACTGCTCGGAGGAGAGCACGGACCAGTGCGGCCTGTCCTCGCCGAGCGCGGTCCAGGTGCGGGTGATGCGCTCCAGCAGCCGGGCGAGGCTGGCGGTGTCGGCCTGCCAATCGACCTGCGGGGCGGGGATGTCGAGCGGCAGGGGGGCCGGGGGCGGGGTGGGCGGGCGGTCGAGGCCGCGCCGACGCATGGCGCCGCGGAACTCCGCGGAGTCGAGGCAGCGCTCGCGCAGCTCCTCCACCGAGGCGGCGGCGCGCCAGGTTGCGATCTCCTGCGGGCGGGCGGGCCGGCCCAGGAGCAGGCGATAGACCCAGGCTACGTCGTCGGCGCTGATCGGCACGGTGGCCTCCTTGGGGGGAACGGCTAGGCCTTGCCGCGGATGAACACGCCGGTATCGGTGCAGAACACCGGCCTTCCGGTGATCTGGGCGATCTGGTGCGCCTGGCCGGAATCGCTTTCCACGAACAGCCGCCCGCCGAGGGCCTGGTACACGTCGGCCTTGTAGCGGCCATAGAGCTGCAGTTCGCGGCGCCGCTCGGCGGTGGGGAGATCCAGCATGATCAGCTCGCCGTACTGGATGTCGTGCTTCGCCAGCCAGGCCTGGGTCTGCGCGCGCCACTTCTCCAGCCGCGAGGTGACGATGGCGCCCAGCTTGTAGCTGGGCCGCAGCTTCAGCGGGGCGTTGAGGATGTAGTTCTCGTACAGCCCGCCGTCGTTGGTGTTCTCCGGCGGGCCGTCGGGGCACATCACGCCGTCGAGGTCGCACAGATAGCCGTCGCTCATCGAATGGTGCATCAGGTTCCACTCGAACACGCGCGGGCCGGGCACGGTCTCGAAGGTGAGGTCGGCGTCCGGCGCGTCGTGCTCCGACTTGTAGACGGCCAGGAAGGTGAAGCGGTAGCGGCCGCTGGCGATGGTGTCGGCATGGGTGGCGCGGAAGCGGCGGATGGCCGCGCCGGTGTTGATCGTGTCGTCCACCACCAGCACCGAAAGCGGGGCATCGCCGCCGGCGCGGGCCAGGCGGTGATGGGCGCGGCCCCAGCGGTTGGTGTCGCGCTGGCCGAGGCGGCCGGCGGCGAGGTCGGGCAGGGTCACCAGCGGCAGGTTGAGGTGCAGCGCCACCAGCGCGCCCGGCACCAGCCCGCTGCGCGGCAGGCCGACGACGAAATCATGGCCCTCGGAGACGCGGTGCAGGTGCTTCTTGAGGGTGGTGTTCAGCTCCGCGATGGTGCGCATGTTCAGCGGCTGGCCCGGGCGGGGCAGCACGGCATCGGTGCTGCGGCGCCAGAGGCTGCGCAGGTCGGGCGCGGCGGCGGCCGTGGTCATGATGGGCGGTATCCTAGGGTTTGCGCCGGCCGGTGGCGCCGAGGCTGATCCAGCCATGGTTGTGGCCGCGCACGCGGCTGGAATGCAGTTCCTCCACCGCCACGAAGCCGGCATCGGACAGGGCGGCGCGCAGGCGGCGCGGGGAGAACATGGCCAGGTGCCAGCCGGGATGGCCGGGCGTGCCGGTGCCGTCGCCATAGGAGAACAGGCGGCCGGCGGCCCACAGGCAGGGGTCGCCGCCGGGGTTGAAGCGGGTCCAGGGGTCGATCTTCAGCGGGTCGTGGCCGCGGCGCTCGGCGTTCACGAAACCCTCGGCGATGCGCAGCGCATCGGGCACCCACACCTCCAGCACGCCGCCGGGGCGCAGCACGCGCAGGATCTCGGCCAGGGCCTCGCCGGTTTGGTACCAGGCGACGTGCTCCAGCACATGGGCCATGTGGATCAGGTCGAAGCTGGCATCCTCGAACGGCAGGCGGCGCAGCACCTCGGCGGGGTGGGGCTTGCCGGGGCCGAAGACGTCCAGCACCTCGAAGCCCGCCAGGGGCTTCATGTCGGGTCCGATGTCGAGCTGGCGCGGCATTCGCGCGGATCTCCCGCTGGAGGATGGTCGGCTGAAATACTACCATGCACGCGGCACGTTGCCGTTGTTTACCCGCCGGCCACCACCGCATGCAAGCAAGGGCATGTCCCACCGGAGAACGATGCGCATGGACCTGCCGCCGCCCCTCGACGAGATTCGCCGCCACGTGCCCGGCCAGCCCCTGGCGATGGTGTTCGACGTGGGCGCCAACGAGGGGCAGTCCTGCCTGGGCTATGCGCGCGCGCTGCCGGAGGCGACGGTGCATGCCTTCGAGCCGATGATGTCGACCTACATGCGGCTGGCCGCCAACGTGGCCGGGAACCCGCGCATCCGGCTGCACAACCTGGCGCTGGGCGAGGAGAACGGCATCCTGCGCATGGCCGTGGCCGCCACCTCCTCCATGAACCGCGTGACCACCGGCGCCGGCCCGGCCGAGGAAGTGCCCGGCGTGACGCTGGAGACCTTCTGCCGGGCGCGCGGCATCGGGCATATCGACTTCCTCAAGATCGACACCGAGGGGCACGACCTCAGCGTGCTGCGGGGCTGCGGGGCGATGCTGGGGGAGATCGACTTCATCCAGTGCGAGGCGAGCGCCAACCGCTACAACCGGTTCCACAACGCCTATGCCGACATCTTCGACTTCCTGAGCGACCGCGGCTTCCACCTGTTCCAGATCACCGGCCAGACCTGGGAATGGGGCGGCGGCGGCAAGCCGGTGCTGCGGCGGTTCGATCCGGTGTTCGTGAATGCGCGGGTGGTGGGGCCGCTGGCCGGCGTGACGGTGGAATAGACGTGCGACGGATCGACACGATTCTCAAGATATCGTGAACTTCGCGCGGGCGGGCGGGCGAAACGCGCCGCGCCGCATAGGCACCGCTCGCGCAGTTGTGTAGGGATGAGGGGCGCCGTGCCGCGCGCTCCTCTGGCGAAGGGATCACCGCTGACATGACTCCGGCGAACCGATGAGGCTGGTCCAGGCATGAGCCTTGCGATCTGCCTGATGGTGAAGGACGAGCGGCCGTACCTCGCGGAATGGCTCGCCTTCCATGCCCTGGTGGGCGTGAGCCATTTCCGCATCTACGACAACGGCAGCACCGACGGCAGCCAGGCGCTGCTGGCGCGGCTGGCCACGCATTACGACATCGAGGTGCTGCCCTGGACCGTCACCGGGATCGAGCGCCAGCAATCCGCCTTCAACGACGCCTGCCAGGCGCTGGCCGGGCGGTATGACTGGGTGGCCTTCCTGGACGCCGACGAGTTCCTGTTCGACCCGCAATGGCGCCCGCTGCCCAACTGGCTGGATGCGCTGGACGAGGATGTCGGGGCGGTTGCCGTCAACCAGCGCGTGTTCGGCTCCTCCGGGCGCATCGAGATCGACGACGACGACCTGGTGCTCCGCCGGTTCACCAAGCGCGCGACGCTGGACTATCCGGAGCACTTCTGGGTGAAGACCATCGCCCGGCCGGAATGCGTGGCCACCTTCCAGTTCAGCCATACCGCACACCTGCGCAGCGGGCGCTACATCATGACCGATGGCAGCCCGCGCGAGATCGCCGGCGACCATCCGGCGCAGGCGGCCATCGTGGCCGTGCACGGGCCGGTGCTGCACCACTACATCCTGAAGTCCTGGGACGAGTACCAGCGCAAGCGCCTGCGCGGCGCCGTCTCCGACAACGGGGACATGAAGCGGCTGACGCAGGACTACTTCACCGGGCGCGATGCGATGGTGAACGCCGAGGAGGATACCGCGCTGGCCGCGATGGCCGCGCTGGTGGAGGCGCGGATGCGCTTCGCCGAGGCCGCCACCGCCCCCGGTGCGCCGGGCGAGGCGGTGACGCCGACGAACCGCGTGCTGATCCCCGACGAGCTGCCGGCGATCGCGGGGTTCCACCCGCGCGATTCCACCAACCTGTTCTGGATCCGCGACGGCGATGCCGCCACGGGCAAGGGCATGGGCACGCTGGTGGTGACGGCGGCGGTGCCGCAGGCGCGGCTGGGGCTGGGCATCTACATGATCATGGACCCCTACCCGCTGGAGCGCATGGCGCTGCGCGTGAACGGGGAGGCGGTGGCCTTCTCCCTGCGCGCGCTGGGGGAACGCTGGCGGATCCTGCAGAGCGAGCCGATGGCGCTGCAGCGCGGCCGCAACGAGATCACGCTGGAGCCGCCCGAGTTCCACCGCATCCGCGACGTGGTGCCGAACACCCAGGATGCCAGGCGGATGGCGATCGCGCTGACCGAGGTGAAGATCATCACCCTGGAAGACGAGTAGGAGTCTTCTTTTTGTGAACAAAAAGAAGCAAAAAAACTTTCCGACCTTGCACGCGCCAGGTCGGAAAAGTTTTTTGGTTCTTTTTTTCAAAAAAGAACATACTTCCTACTCTTCAAGAACCTCCACCATCATCCCCGCCACCGTCTCCGGATCGATGATGCGATAGCTCTGGAAGCGTTCGCCCCGCGCCGTGTCGCCCGGGGCATCTTCCACCGCCTCGGCCGGCAGGAAGCGCGGCGCGGTGCCCACCTCGCTCTGGAACGGCCCGCTCTCGATGCCGCTCAGCTGCGGCGTGGGGCCGTGCACCACGCCGCCGGTGCCGCCGAACAGGCCCAGCTTGTGCTGCAGCGTGCCGACATGGGCGAGGTAGCCGCGGATGGAGCGCAGCGCGCCCAGGGATTCGCGCATGGACAGGCCGATCAGGGTGTCCACCACGGCATGCGGCGGCAGGGCGTCGCGGATTGCCGCGGCCTCGGCCAACTCGGCCTGGATGCGGTGCAGGTAGGTGGCGGACATCGCCGTGGCCACCGCGGAGCGCAGCACCAGCTCCGATTCCGGGAACACCCAGCCATCCAGCACGATGCCGAGGTTGGGGGTGCGCGCGGACAGGGTGCGGTACAGCGCGCCCACCGCCTCGGCCAGGTTGAGGCAGGTGCGGCCGGAGCTGCGCACCGTCACGGCGATGCACGGCCGCTGCGTGCGCTCGGCCGGGCGGCCGGCCACCGGGCAGGTGGCCAGGATGCGCGCGCGCAGGCGCTGCTGGAACACGTTGGAACCGATGCGGAACAGGCGCCGGTGGCGCACGCGCAGCAGCGGCTCGAACAGGTCCCAGCGGTTGGGGAAGCGGCGCACGCGGCCCTGCAGCTCCGGGAAGATCTCCTCAACCGGGCCGAAGAACTCGGGGCCCGTGACCCAGAGTTCCTCCAGCGACGGCAGCAGGCCCTCATCGGCCAGGCGCTGCACGCCGGAGAGGTTCTCCAGCATCTGGTGGCCGTAGTTGTCGGGCATGTCGAGCAGGCCGATGCGCTCCGGCCGTTCCGGGCGCGCGGCCTCGCCCAGCAGGGCGCGGAAGGCGCCGAGCGAGCCGCGCAGGGCATCCAGCAGCGGGGCGGCCGGGGTGCTTAGCGCGTCGTGGCTGAGGAAATCATGCACCACGAGGTCGAGCCGCGGCAGGAACAGCATCGCCGGCTTGCCGTAGGTGCCCCACAGGCACATCCAGAACTCGCCGCCGGTGGGGGAGTTGAAGGCGTAGAACAGCGGCAGCAGCTCGGCCGGCATGCCGCCGCGGGAATGGGTGGTGAACACGCCGAGCGTGGCGAGTGGCTGGCCGGTCCAGGGGTCCGGGCAGCGCATCACGCCGGCGCGCAGCCCCTCCAGCGACACGCCGGCGCCGTGGAACTCGCGCACGATGTAGGCGCGCACATCGGCCGGCACGCCGCGCATCAGCC
>CANHCJ010000247.1 GCA_947458025.1 Rhodospirillales bacterium
CCGTCCCGCGCGCCAGGTCCCGCACCGCCAGCCGCACGCCGTCGGCGTCCTGCCCGATCTCCAGCACCTCGCAACGCTTGCGCACCGCCACGCCCCCGAACCGCGCCACGCCCGCCCGCAGCACCCGCTCCAGGTCCGGCTGGTGGAACCGGTAGCTCCGGTGCCAGAACTGCGGCCCATGCCCCGGCGGCCGCGACCAGTCGATCAGCAGCCGCCCCTCCGCGTTCACGAACCGCATCCCCGGCGAGGCATGGGTGATCGCCTCCATCTCCCCCGCCAGCCCGATCCCCTGGAAGATCCGCATCACCTCGTCGTCGAAATGCACCGCCCGCGGCAGGTGATACGCCGCCCCCTCGCGCTCCAGCACCACGCAGCCCACGCCGAGCACGCCCAGCAGGTTCGCCAGCGCCGCCCCCACCGGCCCGAACCCCACGATCGCCACGTCGTACATCCGCAACCCTTGCCTCGCCCCCCGCCGATGCCCAGAATCCCCCGACGCGGGAGGACACCATGAACCAGCCACTCACCACCAGCCCCCTGACTTCAAGCTACGTCAGCGGTACCAGCACCGTCCCCCTCATCGGCGACACCATCGGCCAGCACTTCGACCGCACGGTGGCGAAATGGCCGAACCGGGAGGCCCTCATCGTCCGCCAGCAGGGCATACGCTGGACCTGGAAGGAGCTGGCCGAAAAGGTGGATGCCTTCGCCGCCGGCCTCGTCGCCCTGGGCCTGGAGCCCGGCGAGCGCATCGGCATCTGGTCGCCCAACAACGCCGAATGGGCCATCACCCAGTTCGCCACCGCCAAGGCCGGCCTCGTCCTCGTCAACATCAACCCCGCCTACCGCCTGGCCGAGCTCGAGTACGCGCTGAACAAGGTCGGCTGCAAGGCGCTGGTCACCGCCACCGCCTTCAAGACCAGCGACTACGCCGGCATGCTCACCACCCTGCTGCCGGAGCTGAACGCGGCGCTGCCCGGCCAGCTGATGGCGAAGAAGGCGCCCAAGCTCGCCATCGTCATCCAGATCGGCGCGAAAACGATCCCGGGCGCCTTCCCGTTCGAGGACATCCCCGGAATGGGCGGCGCGGCCGAGCGCGCCAAGCTCGCGGAACTGGCCGGCCGCCTGCAGTTCGACGACCCGATCAACATCCAGTTCACCTCCGGCACCACCGGCGCGCCCAAGGGCGCCACCCTCACCCACCACAACATCCTCAACAACGGCTACTTCGTCGCCGAAACGATGAAGCTCACCGAGCACGACAAGCTCTGCATCCCCGTGCCGCTCTACCACTGCTTCGGCATGGTCATGGGCAACCTCGGCTGCCTCACCCACGGCAGCGCCATGGTCTATCCCGGCGAGGGCTTCGACCCGCTCGCCACGCTGGAGACCATCCAGGCCGAGAAATGCACCGCCCTCTACGGCGTGCCCACCATGTTCATCGCCCAGATGGACCATCCCCGCTTCAAGGAGTTCGACGTCTCCACCCTGCGCACCGGCATCATGGCCGGCTCGCCATGCCCCATCGAGGTCATGCGCCGCGCCATGGCGCTGATGCACCTGAACGACATCACCATCGCCTACGGCATGACGGAGACCAGCCCCGTGAGTTTCCAGACCGGGCTCGACGACCCCATCGAACGCCGCGTCGCCACCGTCGGCCGCATCCACCCGCACCTCGAATGCAAGATCGTGGACCAGGAGGGCAGGGTGGTCCCGCCCGGCACCCCCGGCGAACTCTGCACCCGCGGCTACTCCGTCATGCGCGGCTACTGGGGCGACCCCGAACGCACCGCGGAAGCCATCGACGAAGGCCGCTGGATGCACACCGGCGACCTGGCCACCATCGACACGGAGGGCTACTGCGCCATCGTCGGCCGCATCAAGGACATGGTGATCCGCGGCGGCGAGAACGTGTACCCGCGCGAGATCGAGGAATTCCTCTACCGCCACCCCAAGATCGCCGACGTCCAGGTCTTCGGCGTGCCCGACCAGAAGTTCGGCGAGGAACTCTGCGCCTGGGTGAAGATCCGCGAAGGCGAAACCCTCACGGAGGAGGAGGTCCGCGACTTCTGCCGCGGCCAGATCGCCCACTACAAGATCCCGCGCTACGTCCGCTTCGTGCAGGATTTTCCCATGACCGTCACCGGCAAGATGCAGAAATTCATCATGCGCGAGGCAATGGTGAAGGAACTCACCTGAACCCCCGTAGGGCGGGCTTCAGCCCGCCACCCGAAGCAAGCAAGGCCTTCTTTTTCTGAAGAAAAAGAAGCAAAAAGACTTCCCCCCTTGGCGCCCGCCGGCCCCGGCGCAATCGGACAAAAGTTCTTTGGTTCTTTCTTTCAAGAAAGAACGCCTTGCTTCCTTCCCCGGGACCCCCCGCATGACCGCACCGCGCAACTACAGCCTCACCGGCCCCGAAGCCGCCCGCGCCCAGGAACGCGGCCTCGCGAAAGCCCGCTGGTACCAAACCCCCCTCCCGCGCGACCAGCTCGCCGCCCTCATGGTCCGCTCGGACCAGCCCGCCATCCGCGACACCATCCTCTGGTTCGCCGCCTTCGCCATCTCCGGCGCAGGCGGCTACCTCACCTGGGGCACCGCCTGGTGCATCCCCTTCTTCGCCGCCTACGGCGTCCTCTACGGCTCCTCGTCCGACTCCCGCTGGCACGAATGCGGCCACCGCACCGCCTTCCGCACGCCGTGGATGAACGATGCGATCTACCACCTCGCCTGCTTCATGATCCTGCGCGAACCCGATGTCTGGCGCTGGAGCCACACCCGCCACCACCTCGATACCATCGTCGTGGGCCGCGACCCCGAGATCGCCGCCCCGCGCCCCCCGAACCTCCTCGGCATCGCGCTGAGCTTCCTCGCCCTGCCGCAACTCCGCAGCTACGTGGCCAAGCTCTGGCGCCACGCCCAGGGCAGGCTGGACCCCGAGGAAGCAACCTACATCCCCGCCCACGCCCGCCCCGCCGTCTTCCGCGCCGCCCGCATCCACGCCGCCATTCACGCCACAGCGATCGCCTCGGCCCTGGCCGCCGGCTCCATCCTGCCCCTGATGTATGTCGGCCTGCCCTCGCTCTACGGCGCCTGGTTCCACATCGTCACCGGCCTCACCCAGCACGCGGGCCTGGCCGAAGACGTGCTGGACCACCGCCTCAACTGCCGCACCGTCTACATGAACCGGGTGATCCGCTTCCTCTACTGGAACATGAACTACCACGTGGAACACCACATGTTCCCCATGGTCCCCTACCACCGCCTGCCCGAACTCCACCAAGCCATCCGCCACGACACGCCCAAACCCTACCCCAGCCTCTGGGCCGCCTACCGCGAGATCATCCCCACCCTGCTCCGCCAGCGCCAAGACCCCACCCACTTCGCCCGACGCGAACTCCCCTCGTAGGGCGGGTCGCGAAGCGGACCCGCCACCACGGCCCAAGGCAAGAAAGCCCTTCTTTTTCTGAAGAAAAAGAAGCAAAAAGACTTTCCCCCTTTGCGCCGAGGCTAGCCACGGCGCAATCGGAGAAAAGTTTTTTGGTTCTTTTTTTCAAAAAGGAACATGCTTACCTGAACTTCGGCATCACCTCCGCCGCCAGCAGCTCCAGCGTCTCCGCATCGTTCGCGAACGCGCTGCTGATCACCATCTGGATGCCAGCCTCGGCATAGGCCCCCACCAGCGCGGCAGCCTGCGCCGGCGTCCCGCACAGCCCTCCGAACCGCCCGTCCGGATCCAGCCGCGCCTTCTTCGCCGCCGCGGCCTCCGCCGTCGGTGCCAGCAGCAGCGAAATCGTGTTGGTCCGCTCGATCGCCTCGTAATCCCGCCCGGCCTCGTCGCAATGCCGCCGCAGCACTTCCAGCTTGCGCCGCACCGTCGCGGGGTCGCCGAACAGGTTGCAGGCATTCGCGTGCCGCGCCACCGCCCGCAGCGTCATCTGCTCGCCGCTCCCCCCTATCGTGATCGGCGGATGCGGGCGCTGCAGCGGCTTCGGCGCCAGGATCGCATCCTCCACCCGGAACCACTTGCCCTCGAACGTGGTCCGTTCCTGCGTCCACATCGCCTTGATCAGCCGCAGCGCCTCCACCATCTGGCGGATCCGCATCGCCGGCTCCTTCGGAAACTCGTAGCCGTACTGCCGGTATTCCGCCTCGAACCACCCGGCCCCGAACCCGAAGGTCAGCCGCCCCTGGCTGATCTGGTCCACCCCGGCCGCGATCTTCGCCAGCAGCGCCGGGTTGCGGTAGTGCACGGAAGTCACCAGCGTCGCCAGCCGGATGCGCTGCGTCACGGCGGCCAGCGCCGACAGCACCGTCCACCCCTCCATGAACGGCTCCTCCGCCGCGCCGGCGATCGGAATCTGGATCAGGTGGTCCATCACCGAGAACCAGGCGAACCCATTCTCCTCCGCCCACCGCGCCTTGGCCGCCACCGCGGGGAAAATCCCCGCCGCCCCGCCCTCGAACCGCCACGACGGATTGTGGATGCCGAACTTCATCGCCGAGTCCTCCGAATGCCGCCCACCCCCGCCCCAGGCGGCACCGCGTGCGCTGTCATCCGTCCCAGGCTACCACACCCCACGGGGCCCGCGGCCCGGCCTAGTTGCTTTCGGCCCGCCAGGGATCAATCACCGCCACCCCCGCCGCCGCGAACGCGCTGCCGTCCCGGGTCGCCACCGCGAACCCCCGCACCGCCGCAATCGCCGCGATATACCCGTCCGGCGTCGGAACCCCCCGCACCGCCAGGTCGCCATAGCGCAGCGCCGCCGCCTCATCGAACGCCAGCACCCGCCCCGCGAACAGCGCCCGCACCGCCTCCAGCGCCGCCGAAAGCGCCTGCTTCCGCCGCCCCGCCGGCAAGGCCCCGATCCCGAACGCCATCTCCGCCACCGTCACGCTGCTGATGAACAGCGTCTCCGCCGCCTGCGTATCCAGCCAGCTG
The DNA here is from genome assembly GCA_947458025.1 of Rhodospirillales bacterium. GTDB lineage: Bacteria > Pseudomonadota > Alphaproteobacteria > Acetobacterales > Acetobacteraceae > CAMDGX01. The sequence goes on from CANHCJ010000247.1 coordinate 4,943, forward strand.
CGCACCGCCGGATCGGGCGCGGGCCGGATCGCCTCGGAAATCACGTTGGTGTCCAGCAGAATCATCCGAACCGCATCGGCTCCGCCGGCCGCGCCTCCCGCCCCCGCTCCAGCGCGTCCACATCCCGGTTCGTCACCCCGGCCGCCGCCCCGGCCTGCGCCAGCGCCGTCCCCATCAGCAGCCGCTCCGGCGGGCGCACCGCCGCCTCCAGGATGGCCCGCATCTCCGCCTCGGTGCTGCGGTTATGCCGCGCCGCCCGCAGCTTCAGCGCCCGATGCGCCTCCTCCGACAGATTGCGGATCGTCACCGCCGCCATGATGGCACCTCACCGGAACTGACAGCACTGCCATCAAAATGGCGCCCCTGCCATCATCCCGCAAGCCCCGTCCCTACCCCGGCCGCTTCGCCAACGCCAACCCCACCCCCAACGCCACCATCGCCGCCCCCGAGGCCTCCCGCAGCCGCCGCACCAGCCCCGGCCGCGCCCCCGCCCCGTCGCGCAGCCGCCCGGCCAGGAACGCCACCACCACGTCGGCCGCCGTGTTCAACGTCACCGAAACCACGCCGAGCACCACGAACTGCGCGGCCACGTTCCCCGCCGGGTCCACGAACTGCGGCAGGAACGCCAGGAAGAACGCCGCCGTCTTCGGGTTCAGCGCCTCCACCACCACGCCTTCCCGGAACGCCCGCCGCACCCCCATCGCCGGCACCGAATCCCCCAGAACCAGCGCCTCCCGCCGGGCCGCCATCACCGTCCGCACCCCCAGCCACACCAGGTACCCCGCCCCCACCAGCTTCAGCACGGTGAACAACTCCGCACTCGCCAGCACCAGGGCGGAGACCCCCAGCGCCCCTGCCGCGACATGCACCAACCCGCCCAGCCCGGTCCCGAAGCTGGAGGCCACCCCCTCCGCCCGCCCCCCGGCCAGCGTCCGTGCCGCCACATAGAAAATCCCCGGCCCCGGCGTCACCGCCAGCACGAAGGCCGCCGCCAGGAACAGCGCGAACTGGGTCGGGTCGATCATGGCACGCGCTCTCCGCAGCACTGGGGCAGGGGCCATACCGCCTCCCGCCCCCGCCGGCACGGGCCACATCCCGCCCCCGGCCCCAGACCACCCGCCATGAAGAAAAAATACCCCAATTCAGAAAAAAAACCTTTGCGCCGCCGTTGACAGTTAGGGATAATCCCCCCGTGACAGAAGCAACGCCGCACCAGGCTGCCCCCGGCAGCACCGCGCTGCCGCTCCCCGGCCTCCTGGCCGGGCTGGAGACGCATGTCCGCGCCCTGGCGCTGCCGCACCTCCTCCTCCTCGCCTGGCTCATCCGCCTGCTCACCCTCCTCGCGCGCCACCACCCGGCCCTGGCCGCCCGCCTGCGCGCCACCCTCCCCACCCGCCGCCCGCAAACCTCCTGGCAGCACCAGTCCTGGGGCCTGTCCGAAGACCCCGACGCCCTCGATCCGTCCGGCGCGATCTCCCTCGCCCTCGCCCGCCTGCTCTACGTCTTCGGCCCCCGCCCGCGCCGCGGCA
>CANHCJ010000248.1 GCA_947458025.1 Rhodospirillales bacterium
CTAACAACCGGGAGGCGGCTCCGCCGACGTGACGTAACCATCTGATCTAGATAGCCTTTCTTCGCTATCTAGGCCAGCCCCAAAGTTTTTTGGTTCTTTTTTTCAAAAAAGAACCGCTTACTGCCTTACTTCCTTCCCCATGATCCGCTCATACACCCGGATCATCGCGGACGTATCCTCCCCGCCGAACCCCATGGCCCGCGCCGCCCGCAGCAGGTTGAGCACGTTGGGCGCCACCATCCCCGGCACCCCGGTCTTGTCCGCCAGCTGCACCGCCAGCCGCAGATCCTTGTGCGCGAGATCGAGCGCGAAGCCCGGCGCGAACGTCCCCGCCATCGCCTTGGTCGCGATCGAGCTGAACGCCCCCGACGCCCCGGAGCTCACGCTCACCACATCGGCCAGCTTCCGCAGGTCGATCCCCGCCGCCGCCCCCATCATCAGCCCCTCGGCCGCCGCGGCCATGTTGCAGAACGCCAGCATGTTGTTGATCAGCTTGGCCACGGAGCCCATGCCCACCGCGCCGACATGGAAGGCATTGGCCGTGAAGCTCGCGAACAGCGGCCGCTGCGCCTCGAACACCGCCTCGTCCCCGCCCACCATGATGGCGATGGTGCCTTCCTCGGCCTTCACCACCCCCCCGCTCACCGGCGCCTCCAGCATGGCGATCCCGCGCGCCCCCAGCGCGGCCGCCATCGCCTGCGCCGTCTCGGGCGAGTTGGTGGACAGGTCGATCACCACCGTCCCCGCCACCGCCGTCTCCGCCAGCCCCCCGGGCCCCGCGATCACCCGCTCCACGATCTCCGGGATCGGCAGCGAGGTGAACACCACCTCGCACCCCGCCAGCCCCGCGATGCTGTCCACGGAGGTCGCCCCCAGCGACGTGCACCGCGCCACCGCCGCGGCGTCGAGGTCGTGCACCACCACCTGGTGGTTCGTGTTGCGGATGATGTTCCGGCACATGGGCCCACCCATGTTGCCCACGCCGATGAAGCCGATCTTCATGTGATGGTCCTCCCCGCGAGCAAGGATGCGCGCCTTCCACCCGCCGCGCCACTCCCTCGGCCGGGTTCGGTCAGTCGAGTTCGCCGGGCCAGCGCCGGGCGCCATGCAGGATCGCCAGGATATCCACGCTCTCCCCGTCGATGCGGTAGGCCACCAGATACGGCGTCCGCGGCACCACCAGCTCGCGGGTGCCGGCCACCCGGCCGGGCCGCCCCTGCGCCGGGAACGCCCGCAGCCCATCGATCGCCGCGCGCAACCGCCCGGCCAGCCGAAGCGCCGCCCGGGGATCGTGCTGTTCCACATGCATCCTGGCCGCGTCGAGGTCGGCCAGCGCCCGTCGCGTAAAGCGCAGGATCACCGCCAGCGCGCGAAGGCGGCATCCACCTCGGCGTCGCTGGCGAACCGCCCGGCCTGCGCATCCGCCAGCCCCTCGCCGATGGCCCGCAGCTCCTGCTCCTGCTGCGCCAGGAAGGCGTCGATCGCCTCCCCGATCAGCTCGCCCCGCGCGCGCGACAGCGTCTCGGCCAGCGCGTCCAGCCGCGCCGACTGGCGTGCATCCAGCGTGATCTCAAGCCGGTCATCCGCACCATCAGGGGTCATGGCAGCCTCCTGCCCGAACCCTACCACATCCGGCTGGCGCGCTTCACCCGGCTACTGCGCCCGCGTGAACGGCGCCGGATAGCGCACCTGCCCCGCCCGCCCCGCCAGCGCGCCGGGCACCAGTTCCAGCCCCAGCAGCTTGCCCGGCCCGTAGGGCGAGCGCACATGCGCCAGCGCCTCCAGCGCGAAGCCGAAGCGCCGGTAGTACGCGGGGTCCCCCAGCACCACCACCGCCTCCACCCCCTGCGCCCGGCAGATCGCCAGCCCCTCGCGCACCAGTCGCCCGCCGATCCCCAGCGCCCGCCAGCCCTCATCCACCGCCAGCGGCGCCAGCGCGGCGGTGCGCGGCGCGCGCCCGTCCACCTCCAGCGCGATCGTGCTGAACATCACGTGCCCCACCACCGCGCCATCCACCCGCCCCACCAGGGAGGCGATCGCCCAGCCCCCCTCGCGCAGCCCGGCCACCACCGCGGCCTCGTAGGTGTCGTTGAACGCGGCGCAGTGCACCGCCCCGATCGCCGCTTCTTCCCCGGCCCGCTCCGGCCCTATCTCGACCTCGCGGGCCACAGCCTCAGGTCCGCTGCCCCGCCGCCGGCGCCGCACCAGGGGCCGGCTGCTTCATCATCGTCCCGGTCATCGGGATGAAGAACACGCCGACATCCTTGCGCGAATGGATCTTCCCGTCGGCGTCCTTCGTGTAGACGTACAGGAACTGCCCGCGCTTGAACGGCTGCCCGATCGGGATCAGCGCCCGCCCGCCCGGCTTCAGCTGCTTGAACAGCTCCGGCGGCGCGTACTGCGCCGCGCAGGTGATGATGATGATGTCGAACCCGCCCTCCACCTCGGGCCAGCCGAAGTAGCCGTCGCCCACCCGCGTGTGCAGGTTGTCGTAGCCCAGCGGCGCGAAGATCCGCGAAACCGCCCGCCCCAGCGGCTCGATGATCTCGATCGAGTAGCTCGCCTTGCAGATCCGCGACAGGATGGAGGCCTGGTAGCCACTGCCGGTGCCGATCTCCAGCGTCACGTCCCCGGCCTTCGGCTTGGCCACCTGCGTCATGTAGGCCTGGCCCAGGTAGTCCGACAGCGCCGAGCCGAAGCCCAGCCCCCAAGGCTTCGGCTCCGCCTCATAGGCGTTGGACGGCGTCGCCACCTTGGCTTCGTACTGGTAGTGGAAATACTCGCGCGGCAGCTCGCCGAAGGCCCGCATCACCTCGGGGTCGGCACTGCCCAGCCGCTCCTTGAGGTAATTCTCGATCCGCCGCAGCGCCACAGGGCGGCGCGCCTGGATGGCGTTGAACGCGGCGTCCGACATGTCCAGCGGCCGGCCAGACTTGGCCATCGCCTCCAGGAACGCCGCCCGGGTCCAGCCGCTGCCGGCATTGGCGGCGGCATGGCCGGGGCGGGAAAGCACCGCCGGGGCGGCAAGGGCGGCGGGTGCCGCCAGCAAGGCGCGGCGGGAGAGGGTCAGGGTCACGCGGGCGCTCCGGAATGCGGTCGGGGAAAGGTCAGCCAGGCGGTGACATACAGCAACAGCGCCACCAGAAGAACCCAGTCATGGCCGAACCCGATCGCCATCAGGTTCGCCGCCGGGGTCGATACCACGGAGAACGCGCCGTTCAGCCCCCAGGCCCAGGGCAGGAACCCGCCGGAGCCCACGCGCGTCAGCCCCAGCGGGAAGGGCAGCCCCAGCGCGATGCTCACCGGGGCCGCCACCAGCAGCACCAGCCCCGCCCGCACCAGCCACGGCAGCCCCAGCGTGGCCAGGATCAGCTCCTGCAGGAACAGCAGCACCACCACCGCCCACACCACGATGATCACGGTGCACCACAGGCTGGCCTTGGCGGCCACCGCGGCATACCGCCCGGTCAGCATGGCGCCGAGCCCGGAGAAGATCAGCATCCCCGTCAGCACCAGCGCGAACCCGGCGGAGCGGTCGTTCAGCCAGAAGCTCGCCCGCTCGATCAGGAACATCTCCACGAACAGGAAGCCGAGCCCGAGGCAGGAGAAATACAGCACCGCCCGCGCCGTGCTCCCCCAGCCCTCCCCGGTGCGCACCCTGGCGCCGCCCGCCAGCGGCAGCAGCAACACCACCAGCGCGATCACGATCGCCTGGCCCAGCACCGCCACGTTCACCAGCGGCCCGATCTCCGCCTGCGGCAGCAGCTCCACCCGCTCGATGATCGTCCCCAGCTCCGAAAGCCGCAGCACGGCATAGAAGAACGGCCGGTCATAGGTGATGGGCGCGAGGTCGAAGGCATCCACCGAAAGGCTCCGCCCCCCGCGCAGCACCGCCCCCGCCTCCTCGGCGATCGCGTCATGCGCCGTCTCGGCCGAGGATGTCACCGCCCCGTCCGCGAACGACACCGCCGGCAGGTCGTTGAAGATCTCCCGCTTCGCCGACGGGTCCATGCCCGGGAACCATGACACGTCGAACGACCGCGCCGAGGCGAATGCCTGCGCCGCGGCAATCCGCCCGGCATCGAACGGCCGGTTGGAAAGCAGGATGCGCACGTTCCACGCGCTGCGCACCACCAGCACATGCGCCGGCACGTCGGAAATCCCGGCCTGCAGCAGCCCCTGCCGCGCGGTCGCCAGCATGCGCAGCGCATAGGCCGGGAACTCGCGGATCGACACCGGGATGGAAACCATCCCCCCCGGCGACAGCCCGCGCAGATAGGTCGCCAGCGCCTCGGCCGCGAAGGCCGGCCCGTTCGCCTCGGCCGCGTCGAGGAAGTCGAGCGAGATGTCCACCAGGTCGAAAGGCCCGTCACGCATCGCCGCGATCGGGCTGCCCCCGCGCAGCGAAACGCGCGGATCGGCCGGGAAGGCGGGCACCTCCCCCATCCCCTCGCGCAGCGCCCGCAGCAGCACCGGCTCCGGCTCCACCACCACCAGCCGCCCCGCCCCCAGCGCCAGCGCCTCGGCGATGCGGAACCCGCCGGAGGCCCCGGCCAGCAGCACGCGCGGCGCGTCGAGCAGCCCATACGGCACCGCGGCCAGCGTCGCCGGCGCATAGCGGGCATCGAGTGCGCCGGGCTTGGGCAGCGCGGCCAGCCGGTTGCCGTCGCGGTACAGCCCCAGCGCCCCCGGCGGCCCCGGAATGCCCATCGTGCCGGCATTGTTGGAAATGTCGGTGTCCACCCGCTCGGTGAAGTTGTCGAGCAGGTGATAGATCCCGCGCGGCAGCCGCTGCTCGGCCAGCACCCGGCTGTCCGGCACGTTCATCGGCGCGTAGATCGCCTTGAACTCGTTGAACCGCGCCTCGCTGCCGAACACCCCCAGCGCCATCCCCGCCGCCAGCACCAGCAGCGTCCCCGGCCGCACCCAGGCCCGCCGCGTGAACAGCGCCGCCACCGCCAGCGGCACCAGCAACGCCGGCAGCAGCATGAACGGGTGCAGCACCCACATCAGCACCAGCCCCAGCAGCGCCCCCGCCCCGGCCCCGGTGAGGTCATAGCCGTATACCCGCCCGATCTCGCGGTCGTTCAGGATGAAATACAGGCTGATATACACGCCCCCGCCAAAGAAGAACGGCAGCAGCACCACGTAGTACAGCGCGATGTTCCAGAGCTGCCCCTCGAACGTCGCGGGATTCTGCAACTGCAGGGGGTTGAACGGATTGGCCGCCACGAAATGGAAGCCCAGCGCCGCCGCGCCGATCAGGAACGCCGGCAGCCAGTCCAGCAGCACCCGCCCATGCCGCGCGAACCAGTCCCGCGCCAGGGCCATCACCACGCCCGACAGCGCGAACCCCGCCAGCACGATGGAGATCACCCAGTAGCCATACTCGGACCACTTCGCGACCGCGAAATACCGCGTCAGGGCGATCTGAACGCCCACCAGCGCCACGGAAACCAGGAACAGCGGCAGCAGCGCCGCAACCGAAAGCCGTCCTGTCATGGGATCAGGGCCAAACGCGCCGGCGCAGGAAATCCCGCAACCGCGCCTCGAACCCGGCGGGGTCGTCCACGAACAGGGCATGCCCCACCGCGTTGCTCAGCAGCGCCACCTCGGCGCTCGGATGCTTGTCGCGCACGTTCTCCGCCTGCCCCGTCCATTTCGGCCGCACCATGTACAGCACCGGCCGCCCCGTCGAATAGAGCGCCTCGCGCCACCACGTCCGCGGCACCGGATAGGCCAGCAGCTGCCGCGCCACCTCCTCCGGCGTGCGCAGCGCCGCCTGGGTCAGCCGCTCCAGCCAGGCATCGGGCTGCCGGGTGGCGAACATGCCGCGCACGAAGTTCTTCATCATCACCTCGCGCGGCAGCTTCGGCCCCGGCTTCATCGGCTGCGCCGGCGGCGGCGGCGGCGGCTCCTCGCCCACGGAATTGTCGATCAGCACCAGGCCGGCCACCTGCGCGTCGCCATGCAGGCGCACATAGGCCAGCGTATCCAGCACGCCCAGGGACCACCCCACCACCACCACCGGCCGCGGCCCCAGCCGCGCCACCAGCTCGGCGATATCCTTGCCGCGCCGCACATGGTCATGCCCGGCGCGCGCGATCTCGCTCTGCCCCTGGCTGCGCGGGTCCAGCGCCACCACCCGGAACTCGCGCGAAAGGCTCGCCACCTGCCGCTCGAAGATCCAGGCCGGCATCGACCACCCGGGCACGAACACCAGCGTCCTCGGTCCGCTCCCGGCCTCGATGTAATGCAGCCGAACCCCGTCGCTTGTGGTGAAATGCCGGCTCTGCCCGGCCGCCCCCACGGCGCCCGGCCAGCCCAGCAACAGCAACAGCAACGGCAGCCAACGCCTCATGCCGCGAAGTGACGAGCCCGCCGCCCCGAAGTCAACGCCGGAATGCACCCGGGCATGACCCCGCCCGACCCCCCCCCCCCCCCCCCCCCCCCCCAACCCCCC
>CANHCJ010000249.1 GCA_947458025.1 Rhodospirillales bacterium
GCATCCGGTTGCCCACCCACTGCCAGGCCCGCCGCAGCCCGCCGGGCGCCTGCGCGGAGGGATCGGCGTTCGCCGCCACCACCGCCTGGCGCGCCCCGCCCACGCTCACCGCCTCCGCCGCCTCGGCCGAAACCGAGCGCAGATAGGCCTCGCGCAGCGCCGCATAGGGCACCTCGTAGAACCCCAACCCGCCCGGCACATGCCGCAGGAAGCGGATCCGCTCCTCCCCGGCCAACTCCACCAGCGCCCGCGCCGCCTCGAACGACAGCCGCTGGATGCCCGTCGGCCGCGCCCCGCGCAGAAGGTGCACCAGCACGTCCTCGGCATCGATCCAGATCACCGGCAGCGCCACCATTCATCCTTTCCCGGCCCGTGCCACCCCCAGGTGGCGGCCGGCCTCATAACATGCGACACCACGCCGCCATACCGGCGCAGGGTCCGATCGCGCCGCCAGCCACGGGAAGCACGGCGAGTGATCTCGGTCATCCTCTACGGCCGCAACGACAGCTACGGCTACAACCTGCACAAGCGCGCCGCCCTCAGCCTCAACTGCATCGCCGAGGTGCTGGATGCCGAAGGCGATGAGATCCTCTTCGTCGACTACAATACGCCCGACGACTTCCCGACCTTCCCCGAAGCGATCCGCGACACCCTCACCGATCGCGCGAAGAAGATCCTGCGCGTCCTGCGCGTCCGCCCCGTCCACCACCGCCGCTTCGCCACCCTCAGCCACCTGGTGGCGCTCGAACCCGTCGCCCGCAACGTCGCCGTCCGCCGCAGCAACCCGGCTAATCGCTGGCTGCTCTCCACGAATACGGACATGATCTTCGTCCCGCGCACCGGGAAGTCACTTTCCGCGATCGCCGCCCCCCTGCCCGACGGCTACTACCACCTCGCCCGCTGCGAGCTGCCCGAATCGCTCTGGGAAACGCTGGACCGCCGCGACGCCGCCGGCACCATCGCCCAGGTCGGCCACTGGGGCCGCCAGTTCCACCTCAACGAGCTCACCACCCACGAGCTGCCCTACCTGCGCTTCGACGCCCCTGGCGACTTCCAGCTCATGCTCCGCTCCGACGCCCACACGCTCTGGGGCTTCGACGAGCGCATGCTCATCGGCTACCACGTCGACAGCAACATCGCCCGCCGCCTGCACCTCCTGCACGGCACCTGCGGCGACGTGGAGCCCGACCTCTTCGGCTACCACTGCGACCACACCCGCCAGGTCACCCCCGCCCACCGCCACGACGCGCCGGAGAACGACCTCTCCCGCTTCGTCCTGGATCTCACGGATGCCTACGACTGCCGCCACCAGGCCGAAACCTGGGGCCTCGCCGGCGAGGACATCGAGGACATCCGCCTCGACGGCAGCCGCGTCACCTATTTCGACGCCCTGGCCGCCACCATCGCCACCCCGATGGACACCCCTACCCGCACCGAGGTCGGCGCCGCCGGCATCGAGCGCACGGATTACGACCCGCCCCACGCCCTGCCCTTCCTGCTCGATGCCCTGGTCGAATACCCCCGCTCCAGCCAGCTCGGCTGGTTCGGCACCCGCGCCGACACGCTTTCCCTCTTCGCCCGCGCCTGGCGCGAGGCCGGCTTCACCGCCCCCATCCTCGTCCCGCCCGACGCCCCCTGGCTCGGCACCCCCCTCCCCGAAGGCGTCACCGCCGCGGAAACCCCCGCCATCGTCGCGAACGCCCATCTCTTCGTGCTCGATGGCGGCCTGCCGGCAGGCCACGACCCCGCCCGCCCCGCCCAGCAAACCCCGCAGATGCGCCACGTCCTGCGCGCCCTCTCGCGCATCGTGGCCGATGAACGCCAATGGATGCCGCACCGCGCCGAACCCGCCCTGCGCGCCGCCCTGCCCGCCCATCTCCAGGCCCCGCGCCGCGTCATCGGCCTCAACACCTTCCTCAACTCGTGGGAGCAGCAGTTCGGCGCCGTCATCGGCGCGGCCAAGTCCCCCGGCTCCACCCGCGTCCGCCAGGGCTTCGTCCTGCCCCCGCCGCAGGGCCTGGTCGACCTCGCCGCCCTGCGCCCCGCCCATGCCGGCGAACGCGTGGGCAAGGAAATCCGCCTGCGCCCGAACCGCCGCGGCCTCGTCTTCATCGCCTCGCGTGTCGGCGTCCCCGCCGGCCCCTGGCGCTTCGAGCTCACCTACGCCCCCACCCTCCTGCCCCTCCCCCGCCCCGGCCCGCTGAAGCTCGAAGTCGTCGCCGGCGGCCAGACGATCGCCCACCGCTACCCCCTGGTGAACGGCCTGGCCCAGCAAACCCTGGCGCTCGACTTCACCCTCCCCGGCGACCCCGAAGACCCCGATGCCGGCACCGAGATCCTGCTCCGCCTGCACACCATCGGCCTGCCCGCCGGCACCCTCACCGCCGCCCGCCTGATCCGCCCCGCTGTTGCGTAGTCGCCCTTTGCGCTAAGCTCACATCCGTTTCAGTCCATGTGAGATCGATTCGTCATGAAGACTGCGCTTGTCTGCGGCGCCGGCGGTTTCATCGGCAGCCATCTGGTGCGCCGCCTCAAGGCCGAGGGCTTCTGGGTCCGCGGCGTGGACCTCAAGCAGCCGGGCTTCAGCCCCACCACCGCCGACGACTTCGTCCAGGGCGACCTGCGCGACCCCGTGCTCTGCCGCAACATCACCGACCGCGTCTTCGACGAGGTCTACCAGCTCGCCGCCGACATGGGCGGCGCCGGCTACATCTTCACCGGCGAGAACGACGCCGACATCATGCACAACTCGGCCACCATCAACCTCAACATGCTCGACGCCATGCAGCGCCGCGGCGTCGGCCGGGTGTTCTACTCCTCCTCCGCCTGCATCTACCCCGAGCACAACCAGCTCGACCCCGACAACCCCAACTGCGAGGAATCCAGCGCCTACCCCGCCGCGCCCGACAGCGAATACGGCTGGGAAAAGCTGTTCAGCGAACGCCTGTTCCTCGCCTATGGCCGCAACCACGGCATGTCGGTCCACATCGCCCGCTACCACAACATCTTCGGCCCCGAAGGCACCTGGCGCGGCGGCAAGGAAAAGGCCCCCGCCGCCCTCTGCCGCAAGGTCGCCGAAGCCGCCGATGGCGGCACGATCGAGATCTGGGGCGACGGCAAGCAGACCCGCTCCTTCCTCTTCATCGACGAATGCCTGGAAGGCACCACCCGCCTGCTCCGCAGCAACGCCACCGGCCCGGTCAACATCGGCTCCGACGAGATGATCTCCATCAACGACCTCGCCCGCATGGTCGCCGGCTTCTCCGGCAAGCACATCGAGATCCGCAACATCCCCGGCCCCACCGGCGTGCGCGGCCGCAACTCCGACAACAAGCTGATCCGCGAAACGCTGGGCTGGGCCCCGTCGCGGCCGCTCGCCGAGGGCATGCGCAAGACCTACGACTGGATCTCGGCCCAGGTCGGGGCGCTGGTGCCGGCGCAGTAAGCAAGCAAGCGCGTTCTTTTTTGAAAAAAAGAACCAAAAAACTTTCCCCCGTTCGCGCCACGGCCTAAAGGGAAAAAGTCTTTTTGCTTCTTTTTCTTCAGAAAGAGAAGATTCTTACTTCCTTGAGGTAGCCCAAATGGAAATCGCCGTCATCGGCCTCGGCAAGCTCGGCTCCCCGCTTGCCGCCGTCCTGGCCAGCCGCGGCCACGTTGTCGTCGGCGTCGACCTCAACCCCGCCGCCGTCCAGGCCCTGAACGCCGGCCGCGCCCCTGTCGTAGAGCCCGGCCTGCAGGAACGCCTCGAAATGGCCCAGGGCCGCCTGCGCGCCACCACCGATTTCGCCGACGCCATCGCCGCCACCGACATCTCCTTCGTCATCGTCCCCACCCCCAGCGGCCCCGACGGCGCCTTCAGCAACCGCTACGTCATCGACGCCGTGAAGCGCATCGGCGCCGCGCTCAAGGCCACCTCGCGCTACCACGTCGTCAACATCACCAGCACCGTCATGCCCGGCTCCACCGGCGGCGAAATCCGCGCCGCGCTGGAAGCCGCCAGCGGCCGCACCGTCGGCGTCGATGTCGGCCTCACCTACAACCCCGAGTTCATCGCGCTGGGCAGCGTCGTGCGCGACCTCCTCCAGCCCGATATGGTCCTGATCGGCGAAAGCGACCCCCGCGCCGGCGACGTGCTGGAAGGCGCCTACGCGCTGACGGTGCCGGAAGGCACGCCGGTCCAGCGCATGAACTGGGTCTGCGCCGAGCTCACCAAGATCGCCGTCAACACCTACGTCACCACCAAGATCAGCTACGCCAACATGATCGCCGAGCTGTGCGAGCAGCTCCCGGGCGCCGATGTCGATGTCGTCACCCGCGCCCTGGGGCGGGACAGCCGGATCGGCGCCAAATACCTCAAGGGCGCGCTCGGCTATGGCGGCCCCTGCTTCCCGCGCGACAACGTGGCCCTGGCCACGCTCGCCCGCTCGCTCGGCCTGCGCGCCGACGTCGCCGAGGCCACCGACACGGTGAACCGCCGCCAGGTCGACCGCGTCGTCCGCCTGGTCGCGCGCCTCGCGCCCGATCCCGCCACCGTCGCCGTGCTCGGCCTCTCCTACAAGCCGGACACCCCCGTGGTGGAGGAAAGCCAGGGCGTCATGATCGCCCGCGCGCTGGCCGCCGCCGGCCACGCCGTGCTCATCGCCGACCCCGTCGCCCTCGAAAGCGCCAGCGCCGTCCTGGGCGACACCGTCACGCCGATGAGCACCGCCGAAGCCGCCGTCGCCGCCGCCACCGTCATCGTCGTCACCAACCCCGACCGAACCTTCGCCGCCCTCGCCCCGGCCAGCTTCACCGGCAAGGCGATCGTCGATTGCTGGCGCATCCTCCCGGAATCCGTCGCCGAACTCGCCGACGTCATCCACCTCGGCCGAGGCACGTAGGGCGGGCTTCAGCCCGCCGCCCCCTACCGTCCCTTGATCTTCCCCATCACCCACCGCAACGGCGCCGTGATCCGCCAACTGGTGGAAGCCTCCATCGCCGCCAGCCGCCGCTGCAAATCCACGCCGGAGCCGCCCACCACCGCCCCAGCCGGCCCGCCATTCAGGAACATCGCATCGCCGCGCTCGAACGCCGCCATGTACTCGCGGTAGCCCAGCGGCGCCCGCCCCACCGGCTGCGCCTGCGCCGCCAGCAGGTCGAGCCCCCGCTCCACGTCCAGCATGCCCACCAGCGCCTCGCGATGCCGCAGCAGGATCTCGGCCGCGAAATCCGGCAGCCCCGCCAGCGAGGCGATCGCCGCCAGCTTCGCCAGCTTCTCCGCCGAAAGCGCCAGCCCGGGCTCCGCCGCACAGGGATCACGCAGGTACAGCGCATCCCCCTGCACCGGCCGCCCGAACACCGATTGCCCCGGCAACCCCCCCACATAGGCCGCCGGCAGCGCCGCATGCGAATACCGCCGCACCGTCAAGTCAAACAGGTCGAACCCTCGCGCCCGCATGAACCGGTCCATCGCATGCAGCGTATGGTCCGTATCGTCGTCGGAGCCGAAGTAGTTCACCTCCAGCCCCACCGCCAGCACGCCCCAATCCGCCAGCTGCGCCCCGACCGACTGCAGAACCCCCATGTCCATGCTGTCGATGTCGATCTTCAGCACATCCAGGTCATCCACCCCCTGCGCAGGAAGAAACTCGCGCAGCAACACCGGCCTGCCCGGGTCCGCCAGCCGCGTGTCGGCCCACAGATTGGCCTGCGTCTTCTCCTCCTGGCTCAGCGCCCCGCGCTTCATCAGCTCCAGCGAGCGCATCACCGAAAGCCGATCCATCGGGCTGCGCGACCACGGCCCCCGCCCCGCCCGCGCCCGCGCGAACGGCAGATCCTCCGGCACGCCGACGAACCCGGCCACATAGCGCACGCCCGGCAGCGTCTCCGCCGCCGCCAGCCGCTCCACCTCGGCGATATTGGGATCGAAGCCGAACGCCACCAGCTTGTCCCCGAACCCCCGCCACGCCGCATCGATGCCGGAGGAGCAGCCCACATCCACCACGCCGAACCGCGCCACCGCCGGCGCGGCGGCCACCATCGCGGCGAAGCCGGAACTGGGCAGCAAGCCTTCCATCGCGCGGTTTCCTAAGCGGGCGCCAGCTTGGGGTTCACCCAGGTCTGCACGCCATCGTTGAACCGGATCCAGCCGAATTCCGTGCGGTTCCAGCGCAGGCACGGATAGGCCCGCACGCAGCGCCAACCGGCCCCGCCCAGCAGGCGCGGCAATTCGGCATCGATCTCGCGGCTATGGGTGCCGATGTGCAGCCGCCGCACCTGCGCCGAAAGCGGCCCCAGCGCCTCCCGGATCACCTCCAGCTCCATCCCCTGGATGTCGAAATCCACCAGGTCGATGCGCCCGAACCGCGCCAGCATCCCCGAAAGCCGCGCCACCTGCACCGTCACGCCATGCCAGCCGCCCGGCATGGCCACCAGGGGATGCCCGAAATAGCTCCGCGCCGTCGCGGCCCCGGAAGC
>CANHCJ010000250.1 GCA_947458025.1 Rhodospirillales bacterium
CCAAGGGCGCGCAGCCATGAGCACCCAAGCCGCGGCAATGAACCCGCGCACCCGCATGCTGCTGCAGGCGCCGATCCTGCCCACGCTGCTGCGCCTGGCCTGGCCGAACGTGCTGGTGATGCTGGCGCAATCCGCCGTGGGGTTGATCGAGACCTGGTGGCTCTCCTTCCTCGGCACCGATGCGCTGGCCGGCATGGCGCTGGTGTTCCCGGGCTTCATGATGATGCAGATGCTCTCCGGCGGCGCCATCGGCGGCGGCATCTCCTCCGCCGTGGCGCGCGCGCTGGCCAGCGGCCGGCGGGACGACGCGAACGCCTTCGTGCTGCATGCGCTGGTCGTGAACCTGCTGCTGGGCCTGCTCTGCACCGCGCTGTTCCTGGGCTTCGGCCGGCCGCTCTATGCCGCGATGGGCGGGCGCGACGGCTCGCTGGAGGCGGCGCTGGAATACTCCAACATCGTGTTCGGCGGCATCGCGCTGGTCTGGGTGATGAACGCGCTGGCCAGCGTGATCCGCGGCACCGGCAACATGCTGGTGCCGTCGGTGGCGGTGTGCGTGAGCGTGGTGGCGCTGGTGCCGCTTTCCCCGGTGCTGATCTTCGGCCTCGGCCCGATCCCGGCCATGGGCATCGCCGGCGGCGCCTGGGCGGTGGTGGGCACCACGGCGATGACGGTGCTGGTGCTGGCCTGGTACCTGCTGGCCGGCCGCGCCGTGGTGCGCCCGGTGCGGACGGCCCTGCGCTGGGCGCTGTTCGCCGACATCCTGCGCGTGGGCGCGGTGGGCGCGATCAGCACGCTGCAGACCACGATCACGGTGGCGCTCACCACCGGCCTCGTCGGCCTCGCGGCCGGGCCCGCGGCGGTGGCGGGCTTCGGCACCGGGGTGCGGCTGGAATACCTGCTGGTGCCGCTGGTCTTCGGCCTCGGCGCGCCGCTGGTGGCGCTGGTGGGCACCAATGTCGGCGCCGGCCAGAGGGAGCGGGCGCTGCGCATCGCGCTGACCGGCGGCGCGCTCGCCTTCGGGCTGACGGAGGCGGTGGGGCTGGCCGCCGCGCTGTTCCCCACCGCCTGGCTCGGCCTGTTCACCGATGATCCCGCCGCGCTCGAAACCGGTGCCGCCTACCTGCGCATCGTCAGCCCCGCCTACGGGTTCTTCGGCCTTGGCCTGTGCCTCTACTTCGCCTCCCAGGGCGCCGGCCGGCTGTTCTGGCCGTTGGCCGGCGGGATGTTGCGCCTGCTGGTGGCCGTGGGCGGCGGCTGGCTGGCGTTGTGGCTCACCGGCTCGCTGCTGGCGCTGTTCGCCGCGCTGGCGCTGGGGCTGGTGGTCTATGGCGTCACGGTGGCCACCGCGATCGCGCGCGGGGTGTGGTTCCGCTGAGCCCCCGGCGCGGCCTTGCCCGGGTCGGTGCGGAGCGGGCATGATCGGCGCAACGGCCGGGACCGGCGGGCACAGGGGAGGATACGCATGCGCACCAGCATGAGGATCGGGCGCCGCGCGGCGCTGGCAGGCATGGCCGGTGCGGCGCTGGCCCCCGCGGCACAGGCCCAGGCACCCGTTACGCTGCGCATCTTCACCGGCGGCCAGCAGCGGCCGGACGTGATGCGCCGCATCCTCGATGTGTTCCAGGAGCGCAACCCCGGCATCCGCGCCGAGGTGGAGGTGGGCGGCGCCACCTCCGACCAGCAGCAGCAATATCTCAACACCGTGCTGGCCAGCCGCGATTCGGCGCTGGACGTGATGCTGATCGACGTGATCCGCCCGGCCCAGTGGGCCGCCGCGCGCTGGGCCGAGCCGCTGGACGCCTATCTGGGCGCCGAGCGCGACGCGGTGATGGCGCGCTACCTGCCGGCCTACCGGGAGGCGAACATCGTCGGCGGCCGGGTGATGGCGCTGCCCTATTTCGCCGACGCCCAGTTCCTGTATTTCCGCCGCGACCTGCTGGCCAAACACCAGGTGGCCCCGCCGAAGACCTGGGACGAGCTTTCCGCCGGCGCACAGAAGATCCTGGCCGCCGAGGCCGCAACAAGCCCCAGCCTGCGCGGCTTCGCCACCGCCGGCGCGCCGATCGAGGGCACGGTGTGCACCTTCCTGGTGCCGCTCTGGGGCATGGGCGGGGCGCTCACGGATGCGCAGGGCAAGCTGGCGCTGGACCAGGCGCAGGCCCAGCGCGCGCTGGGCCTGTGGGCCGATTTGCGGGCGAAGAACGTCACCCCCGCCAACCTCGCCGAGATCGCCACCGACCGTATCCGCGTGGACATGCAGGCCGGCAACCTGATCTTCGCGATGCAGTGGGGCTATGCCTGGAACCGCTTCCAGAACGACGCCGACAGCCAGGTGAAGGACCGCATCGGCGTGGTGCCGCTGCCGAGCTTCGCGGGCAGCGCGCCGGCCACCTGCGTCGGCGGCTGGCAGTTGGCCGTGAGCGCCTTCTCGCGCAACAAGGAGGCGGCGGTGAGGCTGGTGCGCTTCCTCTCCTCGCCCGAGGTTTCAAAAATGCAGGCAATCGCGGCGAGCCACCTGCCGGTGTTCCCGGAGGTGTACGAGGATGCCGCGGTGCTGGCCGCCAACCCCTGGTTCCGCGATGCCCGCGCGGTGGTGCTGGGCGCCCGCGCCCGGCCGGTGACGCCGCGCTATGCCGAGGTGTCGGAGGCGATCCGCACCTCCATGAACGGCTTCCTCGCCGGCACCCGCACCGCCGACCAGGCCCTGGCGGAGATGACGCAGCGCCTCACCCCCGTGCTGCGCTAGCCCCATGGCGCGGGTCCGCGTCGGCCCGCTGGAGCGTGCGGAGCGGCGGCTCGGCTATGCGCTGCTGGCGCCGGCGCTGCTGCTGCTGGCCACGGTGGTTCTCTATCCCATCGCCACGCTGCTCTGGACCAGCACGCAGCAGCTGCACCTCGCCCAGCCATGGCTGGAGGGGTTCGTGGGCTGGGAGAACTACGCCCGCGCGATGGACGACCCGCGCTTCTGGTCCTCGCTCGGCACCACGCTGATCTACGTGGCCGTCACCGTTCCGGGCGCGATATTGTGCGGTCTGGGGCTGGCGTTGCTGGCCAACCTGCCGTTCCGGGTGAAGTGGCCGGTGCGGCTCGGGCTGCTGCTGCCCTGGGCGCTGCCGCTGGTGTTCGCCGGCCTCATCTTCCGCTGGTTCTTTGAATACGAGCAGGGCCTGGTGAACGCCGGCCTCGGCCTGCTCGGCATCGAGAAGCAGCGCTGGCTCTCCACGCCGGATCTCGCCTTCGTCGCCACCTGTGCGGCGATCGTGTGGAAATCCTCCAGCTTCGTGGCCCTGGTGCTGCTGGCCGGGCTGCAGGCCATCCCCGCCTCACTGTATGAGGCCGCCGCGGTGGACGGCGCCTCCGCCTGGCAGCGCTTCCGCCATGTCACGCTGCCGATGCTGCGCCCGGCCATCGTGGTGGCGCTGATCTTCCGCACCATCACCGCCATCCAGACCTTCGACATCCCCTACGCCATGACCGGCGGCGGGCCGGGCCACAGCACGGAGACGCTGGCGATGTATGTCCACCGCACCACCATCGACGTGCTGGATTTCGGCTACGGCAGCGCGCTGGCAGCGCTGATGTTCCTGCTGAGCCTCGCCCTCACCTCGCTCTACATCCGCCAGACACGGCGGGACGAAGGGGGCGGCTGATGCCGAGCTTCCGCAAGGCGCGCGCGCTCGCCGCGCTCGTCATCGTGGCCAACGGGGTGATCCCGGCGCTGTGGATCCTGCTCACCTCGATGAAGACCGAGACCGAGCTGATGCGCGTGCCGATCACGATCCTGCCGGACACGCCGACCATCGCCAACTACGTGCGCGTGTTCGTCGACCAGCCGATGCTGACCTTCCTGTGGAACTCGCTGGCGGTGGCCACGCTGTCCACCGTGCTGTGCGTGTTCGTCTCGGCCCTGGCCGCCTATGCCATCGTGCGGCTGCGGGTGCCGATGGGCACGCTGATCCTGTCCGGCATCGTATTGGTCTCGATGTTCCCGCTGATCAGCCTGATGGTGCCGCTGTTCCAGATCATGCGCACGGTGGAGCTGCTGAACACCTGGCCTGCGCTGATCCTGCCCTATGCCGTGCTCTCCATGCCGGTCTGCACCCTGGTGCTGGCCAGCTTCTTCCAGGACATTCCGCAGGATTTGGAGCGTGCGGCCGAGATCGACGGCTGCACCCGCCTGGGTGCGATGTGGCACGTGGTGGTGCCGCTGGCCGGGCCCGGCATCTTCACCGCCGCGATCCTGGCCTTCGTGAATGCGTGGGACGAGTTCCTGCTGGCCCTCACCCTCTCGCCGCGCGTGCCGGCGCGCACCGTGCCGGTGGGGATCACGCTGTACCAGGGCGAGTTCGCCTTTCCCTGGCCGATCATCTCGGCGGCGCTGATCGTGGCCATCGTGCCGATCTGCCTGCTGATCGTGGTGTTCCAGGAACGCGTGGTCGGTGGGCTGACCGCCGGCGGGGTGAAGGGCTGAGCATGCCGACCGATCCGACGAAGCACGCCCGCGCCGAGGGCCTCGCGCCGCGCGGGGCAGGGGATTTCACCACCTCCATCGGCCGCCTGCGCCTCGCCGCGCGCGATGGCGTCACGCGGCTTACGCTCGGCGAGAGCACGCTGCCCGACTACGGCTTCGTCGATGCCGCGGGATTCGCGCCGGCCGAGGGCGGGCTCGCGGCCGATCCCGTCACGATCACGCTGCCCGGCTTCGGCCCGCCGACCGACGAGCATTTCCGCGGCTGGACGCGCCTGCCCGCCTTCGGCCGCGGGGCGGACGGGTTCTGGTCCGCCGCCTTCGCGCTGGACAGCGGGGGGCCGGTGTTCGGGCTCGGCGAGCAGTTCGGCCCGCTCGACAAGCGCGGCCAGCTGGTGCGCTGCCACGTGGACGACGCGCTCGGCGTGAACACCGGCCTCACCTACAAGCCGTGCCCCTTCGCCTGGGGCTTCACCGCCGAGGGCACCTGCTGGGGGGTGCTGGTGAACACGCCGATGGACGTGTGGTTCGGCTGCGGCCATCCGGCCTGGTCGCACCGCACCCTGGCGATCGTGTGCGCCGACGAGGCGCTGGACCTGTTCCTGCTGTCGGCCCCCGATCCGGCCGCGCTGCTGCGCCAGTATCATGCCCTCACCGGCGCCCCGGCCGCGCCGCCGCTGTGGTCGTTCGGGGTGTGGCTGTCGAAGGCCTATTACCGTACCGCCGACGAAATCCTCGCCGCCGCGCAGACGGTGCGCGACAAGCGCCTGCCCTGCGACGTGATCACCTTCGACGGCCGCGCCTGGCAGGACACGCCGACGCGCTTCCACTTCCACTTCGATCCCTCGCGCTACCCCGACCCGAAGCCCGTCATCGACGCGCTGAAGGCGCAGGGCTTCCGCATCTGCGTCTGGGAATACCCGCCCGTCTCCACCCAGGGCGCGCTGTTCCCGGAGCTTGCCGCCAAGGGCTGGCTGCTGACGGATGAGGCGGGCCAGCCGCTGGTGTTCGACTGGGACAAGACGCCCGGCAGTTCCCCGTTTGGCAAGGTGCTGACGCCGCTGCCCGCTTCCGGCCTGCCGGACTACACGAACCCGGCCGCCTACGCCGACTGGCGCGATCGCCACGCGGCGCTGTTCGCGCTGGGCGTGGACGTGGTGAAGAGCGATTTCGGCGAGCAGGTGCCCGATGAGGCCCGCGCCGCCAATGGCGACACCGGCGTGCGCCTGCACAACGCCTATCCCGCGCTCTACAACCGTTGCGTGTTCGAGGCGACGGCGAAATTCACCGGCGACCCCGTGGTGTGGGGCCGTGCCGGCTGGATCGGCGCCCAGCGCCAGCCGGTGCAATGGGGCGGCGACCCGCAGAGCGACTGGGAGGGGCTGGCGGCCAGCCTGCGCGGCGGGCTTTCGCATGGCATGACCGGCGTGCCCTGCCATGCCAGCGACATCGGCGGCTTCTACGGCAGCACCCAGCCCTCGCCGGAGCTGTTCCTGCGCTGGCTGGGGGCGGCCGTGTTCAGCTCCCATTTCCGCTTCCACGGCATCGGGCCGCGCGAGCCCTGGGCCTATGGCGCGGAGGCCGAGGCGGTTGCGCGGCAGTGGCTCGACCTGCGCATGCGCCTGGTGCCCTACCTGCGCGCGGTGGCGAAGGATGCCGCGCGGACCGGGCTGCCGGTGATGCGCGCCATGGCGCTGGCATTCCCGGATGACCGCGCCGCGCGCGGCTTCGAGGAGCAGTTCTGCTGCGGGCCGGCGCTGCTGGTGGCGCCCATCCTGCGCCCCGGCGGGCATGCCGATCTGTGGCTGCCGGAGGGCGGGTGGTTCGACCTGTGGACCGGCGAGCGCCACGCGGGC
Organism: Rhodospirillales bacterium; assembly: GCA_947458025.1. Taxonomy (GTDB): domain Bacteria; phylum Pseudomonadota; class Alphaproteobacteria; order Acetobacterales; family Acetobacteraceae; genus CAMDGX01. The sequence continues at coordinate 6,325 of CANHCJ010000250.1, forward strand.
GGGCGGATGCTGCGGCTTGCGGGCCTGCCGCTGGACCGCATGCCGGTGTTCGGCCGCGAGGGCCACGTGCTGCCGCTCGGCCCGGCCGTGCAGCACACCGGCGGCATCGACCCCGCCCGCCCGGTGGAGG
>CANHCJ010000251.1 GCA_947458025.1 Rhodospirillales bacterium
CTGCGCGCCATCACGGCGGTGGCGATCGAGGCGCCGGAGGACGAGTTGCTGCACGCGCTGCTCGCCCGGCTGCTGGCCGAGCGCCAGCTGCGCCCCAGCGCGGCGACGCTGTCCTGGCTGCTGGCCCGGCTGCCGCGCACCCATGGCGCCATGGCCGAGGCGGTGGAGCGGCTGGACCGCGCCGCCCAGGCCCAGGGCGTACCGATCGCGCCCGCGCTCGCGCGCCAGGTGCTGCCCGACCTGCTCGCCGACCTGCCGGAGCCGGCGGAGCCCGGGGGTGGGGATGAAGATTCGGTGTCGCGTTCGCCATTGGCGGCCGGGTTGCTCTAGGATGGCCAAGTCTCCGCACGCTGCCTGCCTGAAACCGCGAGCCGCCCGATGAATTCCCCCGACCTGGCTGCCCGCAGCCGCCCCGCCCCGAGCCCGGATGTCCGCCCGCCCGCCCCGGTGGCCGAGGTGCCGGTGCCGGCGACGATTGCCGAGAGCCCGGAGCGCTTCATCAACCGCGAGCTTTCCTGGCTGGACTTCAACCACCGCGTGCTGGAGGAGGCGGAGAACGCGCGCCACCCGCTGCTGGAGCGGCTGCGCTTCGTCTCGATCAGCGCGGCCAACCTCGACGAGTTCTACTCCGTGCGCGTGGCCGGGCTGATCGGCCAGGCCAAGGCGGGCGTGACCACGCCCTCCCCCGATGGCCGCACCCCGGCGCAGCAGCTGGTGGAGGTGGAGGCGCGGGCCGAGGCGCTGATGGCCGAGCAGCTGAAGGTCTGGCACCAGCTGCGCGGCCAGCTGGAGCAGGCCGGCATCGTGCTGTGCGACCCCGCGCGCCTGAGCGACGGCGAGCGCATGTGGCTCGATGCCTGGTTCATGGAGCGCGTGTTCCCGGTGCTGACGCCGCTGGCGATCGACCCGGCGCATCCGTTCCCGTTCATCCCCAACATGGGGCTGGTGCTGGTGCTGCGCCTGGCGCGCGACGAGGACGGCAGCTTCATGCGTGCGCTGGTGCCGCTGCCCTCGCTGATCGAGCGCTTCATCCGCCTGCCGGATGACGGCGGCGCGATCCGCTTCATCATGCTGGAGCAGCTGGTGACGCTGTTCCTGGACCGCATCTTCCCCGGCTTCACCGTGACCGGGGAGGGCATGTTCCGCCTGATCCGCGACACCGACGTGGAGTTCGAGGAGGAGGCGGAGGACCTTGTCCGCTCCTACGAGACGGCGCTGAAGCGGCGGCGGCGCGGGGTGGCGATCCATCTTTCGGTGAACGCGGCCATGCCGGCCGACCTGCGCGAGCTGGTGATCGACGAGCTGGATGCCACGGCGCAGGAAATCCATGTCCATGAGGGCATCCTCGGCCTCGCCGACGTCAACCAGCTGATCGTGGACGACCGGCCGGACCTGCTGTTCCCGCCCTACACCCCGCGCTTTCCGGAGCGCATCCGCGACTTCGCAGGCGACTGCTTCGCGGCGATCCGGGCCAAGGACATCATCGTTCACCACCCGTTCGAGAGCTTCGACGTGGTGGTGCAGTTCCTGCGCCAGGCCGCGCAGGACCCGGCCGTGGTGGCGGTGAAGCAGACGCTGTACCGCACCAGCCGCGACAGCCCGATCGTGAAGGCGCTGATCGAGGCGGCCGAGGCGGGCAAGTCGGTCACCGCCATGGTGGAGCTGCGGGCGCGCTTCGACGAGGAGGCGAATATCCGCCTCGCCCGCACGCTGGAGGCCGCCGGGGTGCAGGTGGTGTACGGGTTCACCGAGCTGAAGACGCACGCCAAGATCAGCCTTGTCGTGCGGCGCGAGGGCCATGCGATGCGCAGCTACGCGCATTTCGGCACCGGCAACTACCACCCGATCACCGCGCGCATCTACACCGACCTGTCGTTCTTCACCTGCGACGAGGCGATGACGCGCGATGCGGCGCGGCTGTTCAACTACATGACCGGCTATGCGCGGCCGGAGCGGATGGACGCGCTGGCGTTCAGCCCGCTGACCACGCGCAGCGCGATCTGCGAGCTGATCGACCGCGAGATCCTGTTCGCGCGCGAGGGCAAGCCGGCCTCGATCTGGCTGAAGATGAACTCGCTGGTGGACGACAAGCTGATCGACAAGCTGTACGAGGCCTCGCGCGCCGGCGTGAAGGTTTCGGCCATCGTTCGCGGCATATGCTGCCTGCGGCCCGGGGTGCCGGGGCTGTCGGAGAACATCAGGGTGCGCTCGATCGTGGGGCGCTTCCTGGAGCACAGCCGCATCTGCGTGTTCGGCAACGGCCATGCCCTGCCCAGCCGGCACGCGCGGGTGTACATCAGCTCCGCCGACTGGATGACGCGCAACATGGAATGGCGGGTGGAAACCTTCGTGCCGATCCTGAACCCCACCGTGCATGCCCAGGTGCTGGACCAGATCATGGTGGTGAACCTGCGCGACACGATGCAATCCTGGGAGCTGGGGCCCGATGGCGGCTGGCGCCGGGTGGCGCCCGGCACCGGCAAGAAGCGCGTTTCCGCGCATGACTACTTCATGACCAACCCTTCCCTGTCCGGCCGTGGCTCGGCGCTGCATGGGCCGGCCTCCGCCTCCCTGGTGGCGCCGGCGCGGCGGCCGGACCGGCTGACCCAGGACTGACACCTTGGATGCGCTGATGCTCCCGGCTTCCGTGACCCGCACCCCCGACACGCGCCGGCGGGCGGTGGTGGACCTGGGTTCCAACTCCGTGCGCCTGGTGGTGTTCGAGGGCAGCGGGCGCAACCCGGTGCCGATCTTCAACGAGAAGGCGGTGCTGCGGCTTGGCCGCGGGCTGCAGGCGACCGGGCGGCTGAACGAGGACGGCACCGCCCAGGCGCTGACGGTGATGAACCGCTATGCCGCGATCGCGCGCGCCATGCAGGCCGACCCGTTCGAGGTGCTGGCCACCGCGGCGGTGCGCGATGCCGCGAACGGGCCGCAGTTCATCGGGCTGCTGCAGGCGCGGCTGCCGGGCGTGCCGATAAGGGTGCTTTCCGGCGAGGAGGAGGCGGAGCTTTCGGCGGCCGGGCTGCTGTGCGGCATCCCCGACGCGCACGGGCTGCTGGCCGATATCGGCGGCGGCTCGCTGGAGCTGGTGCGGCTGGACCGGGGCCGGCGCACCAATGCGCGCACGCTGCGGCTGGGGGTGATCCGGCTGTCGGAACGCGCCGGCGGCGACCCGGTGCGGGCGCGGGCGATCGCCGAGGAGGATCTGGCGGCCGAGACCTGGCTGCCGGAGATGGCCGGGCGGGACCTGTATGCCGTGGGCGGCGCCTGGCGGGCGCTGGCGCGCATCCATATCGCCCAGACCGGATACCCGCTGACGCTGCTGCACCACTACACGATCAGCCGGGAAGAGGCGCGCGACCTGGCCGGGCTGGTGGCCACCGCCAGCCGGCGCCAGCTGGAGAAGCTGCCCGGCATCCCGCGCCGGCGGGTGGATGACCTGCCCTTCGCCGCCGTGGCGCTGCGCCGCCTGCTGCGCCTGACCGGCGTGCGGCGGGTGATCTTCAGCGCCAACGGGCTGCGCGAAGGCTGGTACATGCGCCACGTGGCCGAGACGCTGCGCAACGAAGACCCGCTGCTGGCCGCCGGGCACGAATACGCCCGCCGCTTCGCCCGCGACCCCGCCCTGCCGCCCGCGCTGCTGCGCTGGACCGACGCGCTGTTCCCCGATGAAACCGGCGAGGCGCGGCGGCTGCGCGAAACCGCCTGCTGGATGAGCGACATCGGCAGCCGCGACCACCCGGAATACCGGGCCGAACAAGCCTTCCTGCGCATCCTGCGCCAGCCCAACATCGGGCTGGACCACCAGGCGCGCGCCTTCCTCGGCCTGACGCTCGCCCTGCGCTACGAGGCGGAACCGGAGGCGCCGTTCCTGCAGCCCTCCCGCCCATTGCTGTCGCCGGACGCGGTGCGGCGGGCGATCATCCTGGGGGTGGCGCTGCGCCTGGCCTATACGCTCTCGGCCGGGACGGCACAGCTTCTGACAGGCACGCGGCTGGTGCTGGGGGCGCGGCTGACGCTGGAACTGGCCGAGGGGACCGGAGTGTTCGCGGGGGAGTCGGTAACGCGGCGGTTGGACCGGCTGGCGCAGACATTGGGGCTGGATGCTACGACCACTTTGGCGGCCTGAAGGAAGGAAGAGTCTTCTTTTTGTGAACAAAAAGAAGCAAAAAAACTTTGCGACTTGGGGCGGGGGGCCTGGGTGAGCGATGGGCGCGCGGAGGCGTGCCCCTCTTGGGGGTGAGTTGGCGCAGATGCGAATGGGGATGCATGTGCGTGGGGGTGGCGCGCGGGCGATGGGGGCGCGAAACGTGGGCAGGGCGCGCGGGAGGGCGCGCATGCCGCGGTTGCGGCGGGCGCCGAACAGATAGAGCACGCGACGGATCTGCAGCGAGAGACCGCCTGCCAGATAGGCATCGAGGTCCGGCTCGGACTCCGAGCCCGGGAGCACGATCCACCAGTCCTGGGTGGACCCGTCGCAATCGATGGGCAGCGGAAGCGTGGCGAGATGCCAGGCGACGGGCTGGTGGCGGCGGCCGAGCAGGACAGCAAGGAGGGAAAGGATGAGCGCCCGCAGGATGTGATGCAGGCGCACGTCTCCGACCGCGCCGTGGGCGCGGGAACAGCCGGGGCTCTGCGCCCGGTGGGAGGAAAATTCATCCATCCGGGTAGTTTATCCCACTACCATCGGCCGGCGCAAAGAAAAATAACCTGTTTGGGGAATTTTTCTAACTTTTCCGGGAGGGGCCGGTCCGGCACGGGCAAGCCGTGGCACCTGGCGTTGGACCAGTCATCCTAAAGTCGGAAAAGTTTTTTGGTTCTTTTTTTCAAAAAAGAACCGCTTGCTTCCTTAAGCCTTCTTCTCCCACCCCCGCGGCCCTTGTTGCCAGTAGCTGAGCGCATGGCCGGCCGCCTTGGCGGTTTTCCAGCGTTCGCGGGCGCGGGTCAGTTGGGTTTCGTCGTTGCCGTCGAAGAGGTCGAAGACGCGGGTGTAGGTGGCGAGGTGGGTGGTTTCGGCGCCGTCCACGAGGAAGAGGAAGCGGGCGCCGTTGGGGGCGTTGTCTTCGGTGGTGAGCCAGATGGGTTGGAGGTCGGCGTTGCCGGTGGCGGGGGTGGCGTGTGGGAGCCAATCGGGTTCCGGGCAGAGCCAGAGGGCGGCATCGAGGGCGGCGAGGCGTTCGGGGGAGCCGCAGCGGATGACGGCGCGTTCGCCGGCTTGCAGGGTTCGGCCGAGCAGGCGGGGCAGGGCGTCTTCCAGCCCGGTGCGGGTGAGGTGGTAGAAGCCGATTTCGGCCATCACACGGTTTCGAAGTTCGTCGCCACCAGGCGGTCGAGCAGGCGGACGCCGAAGCCGCTGGGGCCGGTGGCGTGGAGCGGGTCGGCGCTGGCGCGGTTGGCGACGCCGGCGATGTCCAGGTGGGCCCAGGGGGTTTCGGCCACGAAGTCGCGCAGGAAGGCGGCGGCGTGGCAGGCATCGGGCTGCATGCGGTCGGAGAGGCAGTGGCGGATGTCGGCGATGGCGGAATCGAGGTCCGTGCGGTGGGTTTCGCCGATCGGCATGCGCCAGGCGGGTTCGCCCACGGCCTGGCCGGCGGCGGCGACCTGGGCGGCGAGGGCGGCGTTGTTGTCGAACAGGCCGGCGTGGTGGTGGCCGAGGGCGGTGACGATGCTGCCGGTGAGGGTGGCGAGGTCGATCATGGCGCGCGGCTTGTGCTGGCGGGCGGTCCAGGCCAGGGCGTCGGCGAGGATGAGGCGGCCTTCGGCATCGGTATCGACGACCTCGATGGTTTTGCCGGAGAAGCTGCGCAGGATGTCGCCGGGGCGGTAGCTGGCCGCACCCGTGGCGTTCTCGGCGATGGGCAGCACGGCGAGGGCGGGGGTGGGGGAGTTGCGCAGGGCCAGCGCCAGGAGGGCGCCGGCGGCGGCGGCGGCGCCGGCCATGTCGCCGCGCATGTTTTCCATGCCTTCCGCGCCCTTGATGCAGAGGCCGCCGGTGTCGAAGGTGATGCCCTTGCCGACGAAGGCGACGGGCGGGGCCTTGAGGCGGCCTTTCCAGCGCAGCACGGCCATGAGCGGCGGGTGGGCGGAGCCCTGGCCGACGGCGAGCAGGGCGCCGAGGCCTTGGCGCTGCAGTTCGGCCTGGCCGAGGATGCCGATGGCGATGCCGTGGCGGGCGAGGGGCTGGAGGCGGGCGGCGAATTCCTGCGGGGTGAGTTCGTTGCCGGGTTCGGCTACGAGGTCGCGGGCGAAGAGGGCGCCCTGGACGCCGGCGGAGGTGTGGCGCCAGGCGGCGGCGACGGCATCCGGCATGTTGGTGACGAGGTCGACGGCGGCGAGTTTCGGCGTGTCTTCGGTGGCGCGGGTGCGCAGGCGTTCGAAGCGCCAGGCGCGCAGGCAGGCGCCGGCGGCGAAGGCGGCGGCGA
>CANHCJ010000252.1 GCA_947458025.1 Rhodospirillales bacterium
GGCGGCGGCGGGGGCGGCGGGTTGCCGCCGTCGCCGCAGCCGCCGGGGGGCGTCAGCCCATGCCAGCCCGGCGCGCGCACGCCCGAACCCTCGTCGGAGACCACCGTCAGCCCGTCCTCGGAAACGGTGGCGGTGCCGTTGATCACCAGCATGCCGGTGGTGTGGTCGAAGCTCAGCACGTTCAGCTTGGTGCCCGGCGCCGCACCGAACACGTTCGGAAACGAAATGGTCGCCGGCGTGGCGAAGGTCGCCGCCCCAGGCGCCTGGATCGTGATGTCGAAGGTGTGCTGCAGCACGCCCGGCGGCAGCATGTCGCGCACCAGCTCCGGCGGCACGGTGCTGAGGCCGATCTGCGCATCGGTCAGCGGCCGGCCGTCCTCGCCGATGATGCTGCCGGGATCGACCGTCAGCTTCAGCGCGCCGCGCTGGCTGTCGGAGAGGTTCGGCGCCGAGTTCTGGTCCACCCCCACCGTGGTGGGCGCGCTGTCGCTCACCAGGGAGAAGATCGTGGTGGCCACGCGCGGCAGGTACACCTCCAGCCGCCCGGCATGGGCCGCGCGCTCCTCGGCGGTGCCCATGGTGTCCATCAGCGTGTTGGTCACTCCGGGCCGCAGCTCGGAATCCATCACCATCTCGGGCCAGAACACGCCCACCGGCGCATTGGTCGCGGTGCGCCCGTCCACCGCCACCTTCACGTTGCCCGCCGGCAGGTCGGTCAGCTCGAACAGCCCGTTCGCGTCGGTATAGACGAAACGGTCCTCCATCCCGAGCAGGTACACCTTCGCGTGCGCGATCGGGTTCAGGTACAGGTCGTCCGCGGTGAAGATCACCCCGTCCGGCCCGCGCCGCATGTCGTCGAAGGTCATCGGCTGCAGGTCGGGGCCCGGGTCCACCACCCGGCCGCGCAGCACCGTGCCGGCCACCGGCGTCAGGCTCACGGTGGTGAAGCTCACCTCCCGCGTCCCGCCCGCCGTGCCGTCGAGATCGGCATCCAGGAAGGCGCCGTCGGCCGCGGCGCGGATGCGCCCGCCCTCCACATGCAGCGTGATCGTCGCCCCGCCCGGCATCGGCGCATCGAGGAACAGCACCGCGGAGCTGCCGTCCTGCGCCGGCACGATCGTGCCGGCCAGCTTCGTGCCGTCCGCCGAGGTGGCGTAGAAGCTGTCGCTGGTCAGCGTGTCGATCTTCACCGCGCGCGAGAAACGGATCTCCGGCCGCTCGGTGGAGCCCACCTCGGTCTCGCCCGCGCTCGGCGAGAACGCCGTCAGCCGGAACGGCACCAGCGCGGTGAGCGTCACCCCGCGCGTGAGCGTGGCGGTGTTGCCGCCCGCATCCGTCGCCGTGATCGTCAGCGTGTGGGAGCCGATGTCGAGGTCGCCCAGCGCCAGCCCCGTGTCGTACGCGCCGGTGGCGCCATCGAAGGAGACCGACGTCGCCGGCCCCTTGCCGAAGCTGTAGCTGAGCTTGCTGAGCGCGGAGCCGGTCGGGTTCGCCACGCCGGTAAGCCGCGTGGCGCTGCTGAAGCTGTCACCCTCCGCCAGCGTCGCGAGCGACACCGTGGGCAGGCGCGTGTCGAGGCGGAAATTGCGCACCACCGCGCGGCCGGCATTGCCGGCCTCGTCCTTGGCCGAGATGCTGATCGTGTGCAGCGCGTCCTGCGTGCCGTCCAGCGCGAAGGTGGTGGCGATGCTGTAGCGCCCCTGCGCATCCAGCGTCAGCGCCTGCGCCGCCCCGCCATCGATGCTGTAGGTCGCCTCGGCCACGCCGGAGAGGTTGTCGATCACCTGGCCGGTGATGGTCACGTTCTTGTTGGTCGCCCCGGGCAGGATGGAGGCGATCACCGCCGGCCCCTGCGTATCCTGTGCTAGGTTGAACCGCGCTAGCGCGGCACCCGCCACCTGCGCGCCCAGCACCTGCCCGGCCTGGTTGGAGAACTCGAAGTGGATGCCGCCATAGATGCGGCTGCGCCCGGCCTCGTCCACCGCCTGCTGGAAGCTGGCAAAGCTGCGCGAGACCCCCGGCAGGGTGTAGGAGGTGGTGCTGAACGCCACGCTCCCGAACGCCGCCTGGAGCACGGAGGCCGCCGCCGCGCTGAAGCTGGAATGGCCGGAGACGTATTCGGGATGCGGCGGCGTGATCAGCAGCGGCTGCCAGCCGGCATCCGCCGCGGTGGCCGCGTTGCCGTCCTGGTCCGCCTGCTGGATCGCATCGATCGGGCGCCACAGGCTGTAGGCGAACTTCGTGTTCCAGGCCGCGATCGCGGTATCGGCCAGCGCCACGTTCAGCATGGCGAACAGGCGCACATTGGCGGCGAGCGAGTTGCCCTGCGCCTGCGCGATCTGCTGGGCGATCTGGTTCCAGTGCCCCGGCGGCGTGTAGCTGCCGCGCCCATCGGCCCAGAACTGCGCCTGCTGTGCCTGGTCGGCGGTGCGCGTGGCGCTGGCCGCCGAGCCCAGTTCGCGCACCTCCGCCAGCGCCGCGGCATAGGCCGCGCTGGCCATGTCCGGTGGCGGCGGCGCCTGGAACTGGTCGGGCGTGGCCATCGCGAACGGCGTCAGCTGCGCCCATTGCGGCTCCTCCGCCACCTCGAAGGAAGGCGCGGTCGGCCGCCAGCGGCCCGGCGTGTCGCTGGCCTGGTACTCCACGTAGTTCGCCGAGCCGTCGGTGGCGCGGATGTCCACCACCGCCTGCCCGATCGCCCCGCCCAGCGCCAGCGCGTTGGTCTTGGCCGTCCCGTCCGGCACCGCCGCCACCGCGGTCGCCAGGATCGCATCCACCGTGGCGCGCTGGTTGGGGAAGGAGGCGTAGAGCACCGTGTGCGCCGCCTTGGCCAGCGCCAGCCCGGTGTCGATCTCGCCGGAGAAGCTCTGCCGCACCAGGAACGAGGCTGTGCCCTCGATCGCCGCCAGCGTGTCGAACTGCGCGATGCCCACCATCGCCATGATGCGCGTGGCGGTCTCCGGATACAGCGAGGTCCGCCGCACCGCCTCCAGCGTCGCCTGGTTCCAGGTCAGCGCCGCGTCGGCCGAGACGCTGCCGGAACGGTTGACCGTCACGGAGGTGGTGGCCGTGTTGCCGGCCAGGTCGGAGACGGTCACCGCAAGCTTGTTGGCGCCATCGGCCAGCACGATGTCGGCGAACTGGAACGCCCCGTTGGCCGCCACCAGCGCCTTGGCCCCGCCCAGCATGGCCATCGCCCCGCCCTCGGCGGTGCCCAGCAGCCCCACCCGCGCCGCGGCGGTGATGTTGTCGCCCAGCGTACCGGTGTCGGAACTCGCGGTCAGCCCGAAGGTGCCGATCTTCGGCGCCGTGGAATCGTAGGTGAAGCCCAGCTCGCGCTGGGTGGTGATGCCGCCGGTATCGGTGACGGAAAGGCGCAGCAAATGCGCCCCCTGCCCCACCGCGCCGCCCGCCAGCGCATCCATCTGCGCCTTGGACAGGCTGAAGGATCCGTCCCCGGCCAGCGTCAGCGCCGTGTCCGCCGCCTTGTTGAGCCCCACCAGCGCGGTGGCGATCGCCGCCCCGCCCGTGACCTTGCCGCTCACCGCATAGTCGGTGCTGATCGCGTCGCTGGCCGAAACGCCGGTGTCGTTGGCCAGCGCCGCGGCGATTTGCGTGTTGTTGTAGGTGAAGCGCAGGTCGAGCGTGCGCGTGTTCCCCGCCGCATCCACCGCCACCAGGTGCAGCACGTGCGGCCCCTCGGCCAGCGTGCCGCCGGCCAGCGTCGCCATGTCCGCGGCCGACAGCGTGAAGCCGCCCTGCGCATCGAGCAGCAGCAACAGGTCCGCGAAGCCCTCCGCCGGCGTGGCGTCCAGCCCGCCGCGCAGCGCCACGATCCCGCCCGCGTCCGTGGCGCTGCCGGCCACCGCAACATCGGCGGTCACGCCGTCGCTCGCGCTCGGCCCGGTGTCGTTCACCAGCCCGGCCGACAGCGTGGGCCGCGTCCGGTCGCCCGGCGAGGTGGCCAGCATCCGCGGCGCGCTCGCCGGGGTGTAGCTGCGCCCGCCGGCGAAGAAGCTCGGCGGCAGCACCCCGGTCACGATGCGGCTGGTGCTATCGATCCGCCCGCCCACCATCAGCGTCTGGATGCGGCTGGCGGCCCCGCCCACCACCACATCGTCGCCGTCGTCGAACACCCCGTTCACCGGGTCGATGCCCACATGGATCCGCGCGCCGATGATGGCGCCCGCCACGCGCAGCTGGCCGACGAACCCGGCGCCGAACGTGTCGGCATCCGCCCCGGTGCCGCCCAGCCGCCCATCGGCGCCCAGCGTCGCGCCCACCATCAGGTGCGCGTTCACCAGGCTGCCGCCCACCGCGAACACGTCGATCGCCTGGGTGGCCAGCGTGCCGGAGAAGCTGGACGTGGTGTTCACCACCCCGGTGCGCCCGGCCACGTCCGCCGCCCAGCCCGCGCCGACGGAGCGCGCGCCGATGCTGCCCACGTCGCCCGCCACCTGCCACAGCCCGCCCGTCAGCGCCCCGGCCAGCACGCTGCCCAGCGCGAGGTCCAGGCTGCTCAGCGTCATGCCCATGTTGAGCTGCCCGGGGCTGGACAGGCTGCCCAGCGACGGCGCCACGATGCCATTGGCCACCGCGCCGCCGGACTGCCAGCTCTCCACCGTCACGCTGCCGATCGCCGCGCTGGAAGAAAGCACCATGTCGCGCACGTTGCCGAGTACGATGGTCTGCACCGGCCCCTGCACGGTGAAGCCGCTCACCGGGTCGGTGGTGGTCGCGGTGAAGGAGGCCATCGGCCCGGCCAGCGTCACCCCTTCCAGGTTCACCCGCCCGTTGCCGCCGGCGCCACCCAGGGTGAAGCTGCTGGTCGCATCGGTGCCCGTGATCAGCAGCGTCGGCAGCGCCGCGCCCTGCACCACCTGGAACTGCCCGGGCCCGGTCAGCGTCGCGGTCACCTTGGTGCCATCGGCATCCAGGAACTCGGCCGTGCCGGTGGAGTTGGCCAGCACCGTGCCCGTCGGCACGCCGGCCAGCAGCAGCCGCGGCTCGTAGGATTCGAACAGCACCGGGCTGGCCGCGGCCCGGCCGGTGGGGGCGCCCTCGCGCCGGGCCGAACGCCGGGCCTTGCGCCACTTCAACCGCCGGCCATGCCGGTTCAGGTCCTGCGCCGCGGCGTCGCCGGCGCTGTCCCCAGAATCGTCGGGTCCGAACGGCCAGGGCATGGCGCAACTCCGTCTCAGATCATCGATGCGTGCCGGCGGACAAACCGCCGGCGATCGGCACGGTGCCGGGGCGTCACGCGCTCCGGCAATCGGCAGGGTCTGCAGGCGCGCGCTGGTCCCGCTTGCGCGCCGTCCGCACACCTTACGATGAGTTCATTCTTGCACCACCTTGCCGTATGCCGCAATCGGCATCGGGCTTTGCGCAGCCGGTCTGCCATCACGAAATCGCAGAGCGGAACTGGCGTCTCAGCGCCCCTCGCCGGCGAACCGCACGGCACAGCGTATGCCTGCCGGCAAGGCCCCGCCGGGGTTCGGCAGCGTCAGCCGCACCCCGAACGTGCCGGAGGCCGCATCCATCACCGGGTCCACCACCGCCACCAGCGCCGCCACCGGCGCCACCCCCGGCAGCTCCGGCGCCACCTCGGCCGCCATCCCCGCCCGCACCTGGCCGTGCAGCGCCGCCGGCAGGAACACCTCCACCCGCAGCGGGTCCACCTGGGCCAGGGTGAACACCGGGCTCTGGTCGTGCCGGAACTCCCCCACCCGCAGCAGCTTCTCCATCACCACCCCGTCGACCGGGCTCACCAGCGCGCGCTGGCGCAGCAGCGCCTCGGCCTGCGCCACCTCCAGCTGCGCCACCTCGCGGTTCAGCACGGCCAGGCGCAGCTGGTTCTCCGCCACGCGCATCTCCGCCTCCGCCTCCTCGCTGGTGTTGCGCGAGACGAGGTTGCCGGTGGCCAGCGTGCTGGCCCGCCCGTATTTGCGCTGCAGATAGGCCAGCCGCGCCTGCTGGGCGGCAATGTCGTGGTCATTCGTCGCCCGCGCCCGCGCCAGCGCCAGGTTCGCCCGCTCCACCTCGTCCGACAGCGTGCCCAGCACCTGCCCGCGCACCACCCGGTCGCCACGCTCCACGTCCAGCCGCGAGATCAGCCCGGTCGCCTGGCTGGCCAGCTTCACCACCTGCTGCGGCTCGATCACGCAATCAAATGTCCGCGAGCCCAGCGGCTGCCCCCAGGCCGGCATCGCCAGCATCGCCGCCACGGCCACACCGATCGCGCGCACCACCCGCATCCGCATCCTCGCCAGAGGCCACCAAACTGCGCCAGGCAGGCCAGCCACGGCAAGTTCGCAGGCGGCAGGACCGGTTTGCGCTTTATGCGTCCGGTCCGCTGGTCCACTATTGCGCAGCGGCGCCCCGCCGCCGGCCCATACCCCAAGGATGCGATGTCGGAGACCACCC